>JBGSJB010000617.1:0-12444 GCA_041742175.1 Pirellulaceae bacterium | reverse complement strand
ATCGACTAGCTCAAGCTGATAACGCTTAAGGATCGTACCGAGCACAATCGCCATTTCATAGGATGCAAACGCGGCACCGATACAACGTCTGTGCCCGCCGCCAAAAGGCATGTATTCGAACGCCGAGTAGCTGTGTTCGATGAACCGCTCGGGGCGGAAGTGCTCCGGCTCTGCATAGGTTGAAGGATTGTAATGCGCTAGCACCGTCGCGGGAGCGACCGCCATCCCTGCGGGCAAAATATAATCGGCCAATCTCAACGGCGATTTAAGTTTTCGCAGTGTCTCCGTTATGATCGGATGGATGCGCAACGTCTCTTGGATTGTGGCTTTCAAATAGGGCGCGGTGGTAAGACTCGTTGGAGAATCATCACCCAGTGAGTCCAATTCTTGATGCAGGCGAGACAGTGTTCCCGGGTTTTTGTGAAGATGATAGATTGCCCAGGTCAATGACAGGGCCGTCGTTTCATGCCCGGCAAACAAGAAGGTCATCAGCTCAGAGTAGATGTGTTCCCGAGTGATTGATTGACCATCCTCGTACGTCGCGGCACAGAGCATCGACAGTATGTCGTCATTTCCGGAACTGCTTTGCATGCGGTCTCGGATGACTTCATCTAAGAGTTGGAACAATTCCCTCTTCGCTCTTGTCCACCGATCCCATGGGCTCAAACCAAAAAACGGCACGTGAGTTTTACGAGAAAAGAACAGCAGCGGAGAACTACTTGCAACCACTCTCCGGCTTGCGCTCATTAGGTTCTTTACAAGTTCGCGATCGGATCCGCCAAACACGGTCCGAACAATCACCTCAAGTGAAATTTCGGTCATCAGTTCCAGCGCGACGACGGGCTGCGATGCGGAATGCGTTTCGATCTGCTCCAGAGTGCATTGCTGCATGCTGGCTCCATAAGCCTTCATTCGATCGCCATGAAACATCGGCATCACCAACCGCCGTTCACGTCGGTGTTGGTCACCTTTCAAGATCAACATCGACCCACTGCCCATCAATGGCACAATCGTACTAGTCGCAAAAGGAGCATAAATGCTTGGGTCCTGGCCATGAATTGTTCGGATGAGATCTTCACGTCCAGTGACTACCACAGGACCGTTAAGCGCCGTAATCAGGAATGGATCGCCATATTCTTTGACCCAACTCTCCATTGCAGCTCGCGGATTGCGGATCAGTTGAAGCGTAGGTCGCCAAGATCCAGGTGGTCCAGGAGGCAAACGAATTTCAACGTCTTTTGATGGGGCGTCGGCATTGGCTGACATCGGATGAGTCTTTGTTTGCGAACCACTGGGGGCTAATGCTCCACGCGCACAATTCTAGGAGGAGGCTCGTCGACCAAATATGCGCTGTCTGTGGCATTGTAGCCGTTGTTCGCTTGCCCTGTACAATCACCGGCAAGTGATCGGGATCCGCCCGTGAGTTGCAGTTCAGCTTTCTCGAGGTATGTTTACGTATTGCAAGTTCTCAGGCGTTCCACCTGGATCCAGAGTACGGCTGTGTCAAGGTTCTGGTCGACGCTAACCAAGCCCTTAAACCAAATTGCTTCGGCGGTTCGCATTGGGCGAGAGCCTTCTTGCCGGATCAATTAGTGCACCCTCTGGGAATATGTGATGCAGGTCCAAAGATTTCGAGCCTTTGTTTTCTAGACCCTTGCAAACGCATTGACTTTCGAATCCAAAAGTCGAGTTTCTGTCGACCTGAACTCGCACCGGTCACCCTCCCGGAGACGCGTCAATCCGGACTGCTTCACCGGCGTGCCCAACCGGTGCAAGCATATTAAAAGACTCTTGCGACTGATTGAGCGAGCTGTATCGCCGACACCTCTGTCTTCGTTAGTTCATCGGGTGCCGCCATGGTTGGTTCAACTAGGATCGACTGAATGTTTGCGAATCCTATAAAGCCCAGCAGCAAATCCATATATGATTTTTGATGATCCATGCCTTTCGCTTCGCTGTTGCTGTATGACCCTCCACGAGCATACACGACAGCGATCGGCTTGCCTTGGACAAGGCCTCTGTAGCCTTGTTCTGGATCAAATTTGAATGTCTCGCCCGGCTGCACGAGGACATCTATGTAGTGCTTGAGTTTGTACGGAATGCCAAAATTCCACATCGGCAGACTAAACAAATATTTGTCGGCGGCTTTAAATTCGTTGCAGACGTTTACGACTGCTTGCCAAGCTGCGTGCTGTTGAGCGTCGAAATTTTGGCCGTGAAGCACTTGATACTTGGCATCTATCGTATACCCGTCGAACTCGGGCAATGTTTTATCCCAGAGATCAACAGTAACGACTTCATCGTTGGGGTTGGCCGTTTTGTAGGCTTCGACGAATGCGTATGCAACCGCGATCGATTTTGATCGCGATTTGCGGGGTGACGATTCGACGTAAAGCAGTTTTGACATGGCGCGAGTCCAGTTTGATTAATTGGAGAAAGGTACGCGAAAGTGGTCGTGAATCATTGCATTGAGATTGAAAGCACTTTTCATTGGGTAACTAAGCCAAAGCCAGCTTCCTCGCCAATGTTACGGCTCGAGCGGAGAATAAGATGAACCCAATCGCTACCGCAATCTGTACTAACGCGATTGGAAGTTGCGAGTCAGGCGGTGCGATAGCCTGCAGCGGTGGTAGCTTCTGAAAGCTCTGCACGATGAGTACAACCACATTCAGGTATTGCGCTAACACGGCGGCTAGGATGTAAGTCACTGACCAAGCTCTGACCGCACGCCTTGAATACGCAAAGAACGCCGTCGCCAGCAAGGCAATCGAAATGAAGCCGAAAATATGAGCCGGAGTGATCTGTGTCGCGGGGAATCCAAAGCCGGTTAAGCTGGTTAGCAACGTCATGGTTCCAAATGTGACAGTTACAGTTACTGAGGCGTGAACTCGATGCAACTGAGCCATCGCCACAAAACCTGCAGCGATCGCGATCAGGCTGATGGTGACGTGGATAACTGTGTAGGCAACTAGCAAAGTCATAATTTTTTGGGTTCTCGTTTAGCCATCTGAAAACAGATCACGTTGGCGTATTCGTACTTATTGCCAACTGTTGTTCCAGGGTTTTGATTCTGGCCTGGAGCTGCTCCACGACGTCGGCAACTTGCTCTTGGGAGAATCGCTTGTGGATATGTTGCGGGCAATTGACATCCCACGCTTCGATTTCGAATAAGATCGCACGCTCAATTTTGGCTGGGTATATAGGATCTTGAAGGCGGTCGATAAGCTCGGAATCGCCATCAACGACACGAGCAGTTCCCCAGAGTTTGACACGACTGCTGCTGGCATAGTCCATCAAAAAGATAAAGGCTCTCGGGTTCTCGGACAGATTTCCAAGCGTGATGTATTGCCGATTACCAGAGAAGTCCGCGAACCCAACGGTCTTTTCGTCCAGCGGCTTTAGGAAGCCCGGAGAGCCGCCTCGATATTGAATGTAAGGTTGCCCTTCGGCGTTGGCTGTACCCATATAGAACATGTCTAACCTTGACAGGAAGTCAGACAAGTCAGGTGTTACAGTCGTATTCCAACCGCTTCGCTCCACTCTCTCGTAAGTCCGACGGGAGCCCTTTTGCGACTGGATGCGCTTTACTGCCAGGGTGAATGCCACATCACTCGGAAACCGTGTCATTGCAATTGGTACTTATCTGCTAGGAACTGACGACTGCTTGCGACCGTTGAAAGTAGTTCGAGCTTTTTTTTGAAAAAACTACGCTACGCAATCGCAGCGATACCTTCGTGGTCGCTGGGGCGAGACTCCGACGCCGGCCAATGAAACTTGCGATCAGCCTCTTCAATCGCAACGTCGTTGATACTGGCTTCACGTCGCCGCATTAGCCCTTCGTCGTCAAACTCCCATAACTCATTTCCATAAGCTCGAAACCACTGGCGTTGGGCATCGTGGTACTCGTATTGAAAACGCACCGCGATATGATTTTCAGTGAAGCTCCACAACGCTTTCACTAGTCGATAATCAAATTCCCGACTCCACTTGTCGCTCAAGAAGCTTCGGATCTGCTCGCGTCCTTGAAGGAATTGCCCCCGGTTGCGCCAACTTGAGTCCTCGGTGTAGGCCATCGATACACGACTTGGATCACGGCTGTTCCATGAATCTTCGGCCGCGCGCACTTTGGCCGTCGCTGTCTCTAGTGTGAAGGGAGGTTTGATCGGTGACATGGTTCTTCCTTACAATCGCAAGAAGCGTTTTGGGACTGATTCGATAACTACTTGCTCGTATGCTTGGTTAGGAATTTTCGCATCAGTTCAGCGATTTCACCGCCGTCTTCTTCCAAGGCAAAGTGCCCCGTGTCGAAGATATGGAAGTCGATCTTCTTCAGATCGCGTTTGTAAGGATGGGCTCCAGCTTCTGGGAAGATCTCATCGTTCTTGCCCCAGACGATCAACGTGGGCGGTTGATGCTTGCGAAAGTACTCTTGCCAACTTGGATAGAGCGGTGGGTTGCTGCCGTAGCTATGAAACAGCGATAACTGAATTTCCTGATTGCCAGGACGATCCAAAAGCGGTTGAACATGCCCCCAGGTATCAGGACTGATTGTCTCGACATTGCGGACGCCATTCAAAAATTGCCATTTGGTTGCATCCAGGGTCAGAACGGAACGTACTTTGTCGCCATTCTCTTTGCTGCGTTCTTTCCAATACGTTTTGACTGGAGCCCAGAACTTGTTCGCAATGCCTTCATCGTAGGCGTTGCCATTTTGAATAATGAGCGTCTGCACGCGCTCGGGGTGTTTTACTGCCATGCGAAATCCGATCGGAGCGCCATAGTCCATCAAGTACAGGGAGTACTTTTCGAGGCCAACTTTCTCTGTGAATTTGTCTGTAACATTCGCCAAATTATCAAACGTGTATTCAAAGTCAGCGACGCTTGGTGCTGAGCTATTGCCGAAGCCTGGATAGTCTGGCGCGACAACATGAAACTTATCTGCTAACTCAGGAATTAAATTGCGGAACATGTGAGACGAGGTAGGGAACCCATGAAGCAGCAGGACCGTCGGTGCGTCTTTCGGACCAGCCTCTCGATAGAACACATCCAAGCCATTGATCTCAACCGTACGGTAAAGAACTTGCGTCGGCGAACTCTTCGATTCCTGAGCCTCGACGTTAACGCCGAGGAAAAGTAGCGCGCATGCAGTAGCGGCCACATTCAAAAGTTGCTGTACATTCATGATCGCCATTGATCCTTTGTAAAGTTTGAAGTCGCGGGAAATAAGCATTTGCGAGCCAGAGGCTTGCACTTTTTCGTGGTCGCCACGAAGTCGAGGTTCACGCCAGCTCGCTCGCTATCTCTCTAAGCGTTGAAGGTGGACAAGCGAAGTGTTTTTCGCGAGCGTCCATCAAGCGTGTGTTTCAAAAATTCCTTCTTGCCAGTGCTTGTCGGCAGCAGCGCGACGCTCGGTCTCGTTTTCGTTCCATTGCGGAAGGGTGTCGCCACCAGCACCGCGGTAGAATAGCGCGAGCCGATTGTCATCAGTGATTTTGAAGTTTGTTGGGTCCACGCCGAAAAGCTTTCCCTCACTGGCCGCGGTCGCACAGTAGCCACCGTAAAGTGGAATGTATTGCTGAGGATTTGCATCGAACTTCTGTTTATTGGGCTCACTCGAGAACAGATACATGCTGTTGTCGTAGACCGAATTAAACAGGGGATCACCCGCTATTGCTTGGCCATCGAAGTAGGCTACTGCATCGAACCCGCTAAGGGCAACTTGAAGTTGTTTCGTCGGAGTCATAGTCTTTTCCTTTAAGTTTTCACTTGCAAGTACATCAGCGATGATCACGCTGATCGACCGCGGAAGTGATGATACGGAACGATCACTCTTGAAAGCATTGTGCTGCGCTACTCTAAGCGTAGGAGGTGGACAACGAATTCGTTGGCAGCGCAGCGAAGTAAGAAATCAGCAAAAGTGATGATCTGCTAGCGTGGGAGCAAGCGCCAGCAGAGCTTATGCAGCGGCCATCAATTCGACTTAGCGAATTCTCAAACTCAGTTTGATGACGGTGGATCGGTTGCGGGGGCACCGTCCTCGATTTCAAAACACAGAATATGATGGTTAAGCACGTTAGAGACACGCACTAGGACCCGATTCCATCCTTTTCTAAGTCGGGTGGGTATCTGGTCTTGACCAGGAATTGCAGTCCGTGAGTGTTTTGTTTCGTGAATGAGAGAACCGTTCAACCAAACTTTCAACTGATCGTCACTGCCCAGCAGAAGGAGCACATCTCTTTCCTCGTGGCAGTAGATTGGAAGATACGCGTAGCCGCTGACGTTGGCTTTTAGATCGAACAGTCTGCCGAAGTTGACAAAGCCGTGGCCGATGAACTGAACTCTCTGCCACGAGCTTGAGCGAGGCGGAATCAATGGGTTGGAATTGCGATTATCTACCAACTCGGGCGAACCAGATTGATCGGGAAAAATCGAGTACGGTCCAGCGACATAACAGTCAGCAATAATCCATGGCAGATTGGCGTGCGACAAGTAAGTTTCGAAATCTTCACTTGCTCGATCGATGTCATGCAACCGAGCGTAAACAAGCCCACGAATGCGCAGATCGTCAAAGTCCTGTTTGTTTTCTATGCAGTTGTCGAGTGCCGGAAGCAGATGGTGCGACTTGGCGGCGAAGAATCCATATCGAGCATCGTAGACTACGATTTCCCCTCGCTCGCTACAACTTGCAAGCGAGAAGCCGTCACAGTTCCAATCGACGGCAGCGTGAGAGCGATTTTGTTGCTCGCCAAATACAGTGACTTCGCGATTCGTTTCAAAGTCCCAGACTCGAATGCTTCCGTCGCGTCCCGCCAAAGCGATCCGACGGCCGTTCGGACTCCAAGCAATCTTTGCCGGATGGCTTTTGTTGCCATGCAACAGCGCGACTCGCTCTACATCGGTAAGTCGCCAAATTTCGACCGCATCTTGTTGGGCAGCAATTGCGAGATAATCGCCATCTGGGCTCCATGTTAGATCGGTAATCCCGAAACTCCTCTCTCGCAGTCTGCGAAGTTCATGCAATGTGTCCGCAGCCAGCAACTTAACGTAACCGACGGAAGAGGCGACGGCGAGTTGCGATCCGTCTGGACTCCACGCGACTACCGAAATGGAATCGGACGGTGACTCTAGCGAGTGAGTAGTCGCGAGGTCCTCAATCCGCCACGTTCGAACGCTTCCATCGGATGCACCAGCAGCGAGTAAACAACCGTCAGGACTCCATGCGATGGCGCGTGTGTCGCTATATTCGTCTGGCAGCGTCTGCACCACCTTCCGAGAAGCCGCATCCAAAATATAGACTTTTCCGTCTCGTCCCAAAACTGCCAGCAACTTGCCAGAGTTCTGCCAAGCGATCACGACAATCGTACTATTACCTGCAATAGCAGATTCAACGTTGTCGCCGGTACAAAAAAAGAGTTTTCCAGCTGCGCCACCCGCTACCAACAAAGTTCGATCAACTGGCGACCATTTGAGGCAGTGTAGCGGCGAGTTTTGCGGAAGGCGTCGCATTGCTGTTTTGCTGAGAGTAGATTCGGACCACAGTCGAACTTCGCCGTCCAAGCTACCTGTGATCAGAACCTTACCCCAGCTGATTGAATTGACCTCCTGCGAGTGGCCGGTCAACGTTTGCCGCGGCGTGCCATCATCGGTAGACCAGATTTGTGCTAACTGATCATCACCACCGGTGGCGAGCAGTTTGCCGTCTGGGCTCCATGCTATTGACTTGACTCCGAGCGACTTGGCAGCCAAATGCAACGACGGCACTCCGGCTAGAACGTCCCAAACAACTGCGGAACGATCGCTACTTGCGGAAGCTAATCGCCGGCCATCGGGGCTCCACTTCACGTCACGGACCCAGCCCTTGTGCCCTTGTAGTTCCATCGCCACTGTCTCGTTGTCGAGATCCCAAATGAGGATCTTCATATCAAGTGAGCCCGAAGCAAGTCGGCCACTCGAGCTCCAATCGAGCGTCATAATGCGATCCTCATGTCCGGTAAGCTCATGAAGAAGTTCGTGGCTTTCGACATCCCAAATGCGCACTAGACGATCCCATCCTGTCGTTGCAATTCGGCTGCCATCGGGACTCCATGTAACCGCCTGTAGCGGAGCCTTTGAGGCGGACCAACGGTTTACGAGTTCCCCAGAAGCCGTCTTCCACACACAGATCAGGCCATTGTTATCTGCAGTTGCAGCAAGTTCACCATTTGGGCTCCATGCCCCAGCCATTACGGAAGCACTATGCCCGCTAAATCGAAGCAGGAGCTGGTGATCAGCGACGCTCCAAATACAAGCGCGCTGATCTCCGCCGACGGTCAGAAGGCGATCGCTACTGGGACTGAGTGCCACATGCTGAACGCCTTGAGCGTGCGCCGGTAAAACTGCCTCGCATTGGTTCAGGAGGCCGTTGAAATAGCCCCATTCCCACTCGCGAACATCTGGCTGTCCTAGATCCCATGCTGCAAGACGTTCCGACAATCGATTCATGCCGCCGGGAGTGTCTGCGGATTGAGATATTAATCGCATCTCAGTGAGATAAAGTGTGCGACGCATTTCATTGGCAAGCGACTCAGCCTTCATTCGAAGCTGTTGCTCATTTCTTTCAGCGTCAACAGTCTTCAGTCGTTGCCTCTCGGACTCGTCCGCGAGAACGCTCTTCTGATTCGCTAGCGCTTCGTTTTCGTTTGCCAAGCGACGAAAGTGCGAAGCTGCAACAATGGAACCGACTAACGTCACAACGACAGCCAGCATGCCAGTTCCCAGAGCTGTCGCTAAGCCGCGATTCCGATTTGCCCAGCGCTGCGTTTGCTCGATTGTTCCAACGGGACGCGCGGTTATGGGACGACCACTAAGCATTCGCCTCAGATCTTCCGACAAAGCCGAACAAGTGGTGTATCGCCGCTCCGAAGATTTCTCCAAACACTTTAAGCAGATCGTTTGAAGATCCAACGGGACAGCCAAGTTGAATTGCCTTGGCGGGATCGGCTCTTCCTGAAGAAGCAGTCTCAGTGTTTCCGGTTGGTTATCTGCGCCAAACGGTGTCCGCCCTGTCAACATCTCGTACAGGATGACGCCGATCGCAAAAATATCCGTCCTAATGCAAATATCGTCTTGATTTCCCTGAACCTGTTCGGGAGCCATATAACACAGCGTGCCCAAAGTATCACCTGTCAAAGTCAGACGCGAAGCATCATCTAACTTTCTAGCCAAGCCAAAATCGGTAACCTTAAGCGTTCCTTCCGGAGTCAGTAACAAATTTGCCGGTTTCAAATCGCGATGCACGATGCCTTGCGCGTGAGCTTGTTCCATGGCATTGGAAACATCGAGTGCAAATTTTGCCGCTTCGCTCGTACTGAGTTTTTTGTCATGCAAAACCTCAGCCAAGTTGCGTCCATTGACGAACTCCATCGCATAGTAAGGCCGCCCGTGAATGTAGCCAAAATCATAAATCTGCACGATAGCTGGATTCGACAGCCCGGCTACAGCTTCTGCCTCCCGCAAGAAGCGAACCCGTTGAGATGAGCTAGCGAAGTCCCCTGCCAGCAGCGTCTTGATCGCTACAGTTCGACCCAAAGCAAGCTGACGCGCTTTGTAAACAATCCCCATCCCACCGCGACCGATCACGGAGTCGATCTCATAGCCAGGAATCGCTAGTGGAATCGGGGCATCACTCGCGGGATATTCCACTGACCGAGGGAAAATGGCGTCTAGCTCTGCGTCTACGAGAAGACATCGACGCAGCCTTCGCTGTACCTCTGACAGAAGTTCTGGTTGCGTCGCGCAGATCTCTTCTGGCGAGCGCTCCGTTGACAAAGCGAGCTCCACTAATTCCAAAACTCTAGCTTCGTCATTCATGCTTGACTCGCCGGGGCTTGCATCGTACTCATTCTTTGGGCTTAAGGTCAATCAATTGCGCTTCCAACTTCATCAAGCATTGAGATAACCGTCGCTGAATTGTTTTCGTCGAAACTCCAAGCAACTCAGCGGCTTCGACATGGGAGACACCGTGCATCCGCACGAGACTAAACGTCTCGCGCAACTCTTGCGGCAGGTCGTCAATTGCCGCCAGCATGCGCGATGCTGTTAGACCAATCGACGAGTCATCATTAGCTGGCGCGCGCACCAACTCTTCGTTTAACGGCATCGAGTGAAAATCCACATTTCGATCTAAGCGACGAGCCAAGTCGTTTAACTCCCAACGCATGTGCTGGTTGGCGAGTGCATAAAAATCGCGGACGGTATTCGGTCGTGCTTCGCGAAGTGCTTTGATCAACCGCTCCACGACAGCACCTAAAAGTTCGTCCGTGTCAAGATTTACAGGTGCCCGAGTCAGGCGTGGATAACTTCGATACAACATGACCTCGCACAACTGCTGGATCCGTTTTACCGATCGCCCCAGCAACAATCGCACAACAGGCTCGGCCGAAAGTTCGCCACAAGGATCTCTGAGCTCCTTCAAGTAGCCTTGTACAACTGCAGTGGTATCGTTTTGTTCCATCTTTACCGTCTAAAAAGAGCAGCTCTATAGAGGCTGGTTCGCTCGTGACCATCGCCGATTCTCATCGTTTGCAGACTCGAAATCAACCTAGCTGAGTTTCGATTAAGAACTTTTAGGAGGTAGCAGGGGCAATCAGTTCTAAAAGCGATTGCACTGACTCGCCACGATACGGACACTCTCAAACGTTCACACTTGGCATCGGAGAAGTACAAAACTCCTGTAGCTCTTTCAAAGATCGCCGCAAAACAAACGGCGACTAACGGTAAAGTTTCTCAAGAAGCCAACATGGAAATGGGGCAGTATCACGTTTTCCAGAATTGGTGCTCTCCCTCGATCTTACTTGACTATCAGCGGCCACGGACATGAACTGCCGGGATGAATCGTGAGCGTGTTTCCCAACGGGGATAGTTGCATGCGGTATCGAAATCAACCCCGTACCACAAGTCGCTTCGAAATTGCCCAGACGTCGGGCCGTAACTCGCACCGGTCACCCTCTACCGGTGCAGATGACGTTTCAATGTACCGGCGTGCCAGACCGGTGCGAGTAATTTAGGACTTGGGGTTGTGCACAACTGACTCAGGTCGGGGTTCGTCATGAGTCACCAACGGCACCGGTATATTCGCCGCCAGTTTCGCCAAATCAACCGAATTCTGGCACTTGCGGGCCTCCCCGGCCGCTGAGTCGCCGACCCTCCTGCTTCAGCGTTCTTAGAACGCCGAACGCTGAAGCAGTAGGGTTCTTTAGCCCATCCTTTGAACCGATACAATTATTTTATAGCTGCTGGAATTCGATTTTTCAAAGCATCACTGCCGACCACAAGTTTCCCTTTCGGCTTTTGCCGTTGCAACTGGTCAGCTAGTCGCAGTACCGTCAATGATCGATCCTGCATCAACGGATGAGACCTCAAGGAAGGCGGCATCGTTGAGCCGGCCCCTGGCCGCGATTGGCGAGTTGATCGAATAACCTGGCAAGTTCGGTTGGATCGTAACCCAATTCGTACATCCAGCGAACGGCATGATTGTCGGCTTCACCCTCCTCCTAAGGATGAATTGGAAGATAGCTCCCTAATGAGATCTTACCGAAGTCGAACATGCGATTCAGATCAAACCCTTGCTTGGCGCTGCCAGCCAACTGTTGCTTGGCCAATTGCTGTTGCTGCAATGGCTTGAGCTGATGGCGACGATCCAAGTGCGAGAGCTCATGTCCGATAATTCCCATCAGGGCAGCTTCGCTTTCGGCGAATTCCAGTAGTCCGCGATGGAATACTAGCGTTCCACCAGGGGCACTGTGCGCATCAATTTCAGGTGAATCTACTATGCGGACCTGGATGCGAGGATAGCGCGTGTGATTATCCATCAACGGTTTGATCTTCCCAACCAGTTGAGTGACGTACTTGGCATCGCGGCCTCGGTTGGTAATGGCAATCTTTTGCAACTTGAGTTGCTGTTGAAAAGCGTCTAACACCCGATAACCGAATTCCTTCTCGTCATTGGTCGGTACTTCGACCGAGGGCAACTGTGCTCGTTGCTCTGCGGACAGATGCAGCATTTCCTGCATTATTTTGTAGATGGCGGCTGTAGGTGATGATTGAGCAAACACGTAGGCGTTAAACAAACCAACGAAAGCCAGACAAAGAATTCTGGTCATTCTTTTTATTTCTCTACTTTCTTTGTCTGGCCTGGATCAGTAAACAATCCTGTGCACTGCAATACCCGATAGAAGTTTTCCAGCGGTGGAGCATTCGGCCCGCTAAGGCTACTCGTTATCGTCTCGATCCTTGTTCACTTTGTCCCGTAGGGAACTGGAACTCTATAGGGCTTGAATGAATGGGATTGAGGCTTTCCAGTCTTCTCGGTTGCTCGGACAATAACCGACTTGATCTCTCGACCGTAAGGTAGTCCGCCAAACGTAAACGTTTTCGAGCTATGGTACTGAGCCTCTTGTCCGAATG
>JBGSJB010000616.1:0-9140 GCA_041742175.1 Pirellulaceae bacterium | reverse complement strand
GGGATAACGCAAGCTACTGTTGCGATCCGCGGTCCGATGGCTTACGGGTACCTAAAAGGCGAAGAGGGGATGCATCGCTTGGTGCGCATTAGTCCTTTTAACGCGGAAGGTAAACGACAGACCAGTTTTGCTGCGGTCGATGTTTCACCTGAAATCAATGATTCGGTTGAAGTTGAGATTGAAGAGAAAGATGTTCGCGAGGATACGTATCGAGCGAGCGGTGCGGGTGGTCAGCACATCAATAAAACAGATAGCGCCGTTCGGTTGACTCACATTCCGACGGGGATTGTCGCGGCGTGCCAGGGCGAACGCAGTCAGCATAAGAATCGAGCTCAAGCGTGGAAGTTGCTGCGAGCTCGGTTGGCGCGCGTTGAAGAGGAAAAGCGCGAAGAAGAACAGCTCGCGAAGTACAAAGGCAAAGTGCGGCAGAAAGGTTTCGGATCCCAGATTCGCAACTACTTCTTGCATCCCGAGCAACGCGTGAAAGACTCGCGAA
Organism: Pirellulaceae bacterium; assembly: GCA_041742175.1. GTDB lineage: Bacteria > Planctomycetota > Planctomycetia > Pirellulales > Pirellulaceae > Aureliella. Next base: position 8,644 of record JBGSJB010000616.1, on the reverse strand, counting down.
CCGAGTACATGCAGAACAGTTTCCATGCAGTAATGGCTGGCGACATCCAGGGATTCTTGGAGTCATTTTTGCGTTGGCGGATGATGCAAAACAGCGAAGAACAGACTAGCTAAACCTGAAGAACACGATTGAGTTAGCTCTAAAACAATTTAGAGCGGAGGCAACTTATGACACGCGGCCCACAGCGATCAGCGGAACCACTGACGCTTAATGGCGGGAAACTTGGCGATCTGGCTTTTGAGTGGGCCGAGGATCGTTATCGTCATGCCTGGCGTCTTGGCAATGTCGAACTGCTGTCATCGGTGGAAGGTCACGGTGGTTGCACGTGGCCCGAGTCGCCGCCGCTTCAGCAGATTCACTTGCAATCGTTTGGCGATGGTCGCGAAGTCGTTTTTGGTGTTGGCATGTCGGGTCGCGGGCATTGGTCAGCAAGTTTTACTCTGGTGCCTGATCTACGCTGTTGGATCGTCGAGCTTGCATGTCGGTCGTCGACCAAGCCTGAGATTTTGGCAAGCACTTACCGCCTGTCAAACAGTTGGAGCTCCGCATCGGGAAGTAGCTGGGAGCTGCCGATTGGTGATGTAGTCGCGCGAATGGAACCGATTCAGCCGACGACAACAGCCGCTCGCGAAGCTGATTTACTTAGTCTGCAGCCCGCGCTGATTGTTGATACGACGCCGTCGACAACTCAGTGGGCCTTTCGCTTGCGTGTCAGCGAGTAGCGGCCAATCGAAATCGTTCACTTGAGCAGATAATTCTCTTCAAAAACGTCGGGCATGTCAGGTTCGACGGCGCCGGCTGCGGCGGCTGCAACCATTTGTTCTCGGGCGGATTTGAGCGCCAAGCCATTTGTCTTGGGATGCACCAACGCAAAGGCGGCTTTGCGCGCCAGCGAAGTTGGATGTTCAGTATCCATCTTCAGATCCACCAACCCCATCGCCAATCCGATTTGCAACTCAGTCAACGCAAAAGTCTGTATCTGCCCACGAATCTTGACTGAGACTTCCTTCTCGTTGCCTTCGATAAATGAAGCCTCCAAGGAGCGTCCGACTTTGAACGTCTCAGCAGCACCGAGACCTGTTACCGCATCGACCAAGAACCCGTGAAACTCTTCGGTTAGCGTTGCGATCGTGGACAGTCGCCTGTGTTGCTCTCGTTGCAACTGCGTTCGAGCGAGTTTCTCTGATGCAGCGAGTTGTTCTGTTGCTGCATTGAAATTCTGCATACCGAGTGTCTTGAGCGTCTCCTTCATCGCTTTGCTCCAGGCTAATTTCTCGGCCGGTTTCAGCTCGGGATCGGGCGGCGGCACATCTGTAGGTTGCGACTCAGCGGTTTGCGGCTCAGCGGGTTGTGGTTCAGCGGGGGGCGAAGCTGGTTGCATTGCTGCGGGGTTAGTTGCAGGCGACGACATTGGCGACTCAACAGGTTGAGCAGGCGCAGTTGCGGGTGGCGAAGAGCTAACGGAGTCCATCGCTTCCATCATGTTTGGCTTGGCGACAACTTCGCCATCTAACCCGGCGACTTTGGGCAACCCGCTGCCTCCAACTGGAATCAACTCCTCTGGCGAATCAGCGGGCTGTGATAAGTCAACTTTCGGAAGCGACTGTCCGTTTTCGGTTTTCACTTGAGAAGATTGTGCGAACTCAGTAGCGGTATCGGGCTTCTGAGACACCCAATAAAACATTGCAACGAACGCTACCGCCACTACTGCAGCGATACTTCCAACGCTAATTAACATCGCACGATTGCGCTTGCGTTGAATCTGCTTGATGGAACTTGCTGATGCGATTCGCGGTGAAGTTGCTGTCGCAATACTCGTTGCAACGAATTGTTCGAAATGTTCGGATTCTCCGGAGTCAAACGAATCGGGTTCGGTTGCCGAAGTAGGCTGTCGCATAAGTTCGGTTGCTGAGATCGACTTCGGTGCTTCGATTGGCGCCGTTGCCGTACCGCCCAAGAAACTTCTAAGTTTTTCGTAGTCGCCAGCGAGATTCGACTCAGGCATACTCGCCGACTGACGTAGAAAACCGCCGAGGTCAAAGGCAGCTCGCGGGTCTTCGGCGGGAAGTAGAGACTCGAGTTCTTCCAGGTCCCAGTCCATTTCAAGCGGTTGAGTTCCTAAAACCTCTGAAGTCGATTTGAGTGCGGGCACTCGAGCTGCAGCGAGATCCTCGGCCGGCGATTGCAAGCCGAAGGCTTTGGTCCAAGCGCGATCGTAAGCGGATTTGCGTTCGGCGTTTAAGAGGTTCTTCTTTCCCGATGCAACGATGCGAGCGGCTCGTTGAGCGACACTGGGATTGGACGCTTCAGCCGCCTCAAACTTCTTGTGCATTGCCAGCAGCGCACGCTGAATCTTGGTGAGGTCCGATTCGAGCGGCGCCAGTCCCAACAATTTGTAGAGGTCTGGAAGCTGCTCTTGCGATCTGCTGTCACCGTTTTCTGCGTTGGACATAAAACACCGAAAAGGAGATATTTTCGAGGAGTGGTTAAGCTCTATTCTATTCGCTGCAACCCGATTATGCTCGACTTCACCAACCTCGCTAAGTAGCAAATCGCTGAACCATTTTTCCGCTGACTGAAAGCACCGAGCAAACTGACATGAATCGACTAACTTTTAGAAGACTCGACTGTGTAGCATTTATCGTTGGATTACTGCTGATCTCCCAAACTGTTGTCGCGCAGCTTGACAGGGAATCCCAAAGTACGAAAGCTGATTCGAAGGCTGAAAAGAAAGATGAGAAGCCGGTTACACAGAGCTACACCGTGCGAACAGTGCAGACAGAAGGTGCGGTTGAGATCGGGGGCGAGGTGGTGCAGTACACGGTCGAAACGGGAACGCTCGCGCAGACCTCGGACAGCGGCGACGAAAAGGCTGATGTGTTTTTCATCGCTTATCGCCGCGTGGACAGCGACGATGCAACTCGCCCACTGACGTTCGCATTTAACGGTGGTCCCGGCAGCAGCAGCGTGTGGTTGCACCTCGGAATGCTTGGTCCCAAACGAATCGTGTTACCGGATGATGCTACGCCACTTCGTCCACCGTTTCAGTTGAGCGAAAATCCGCTCTCGTTACTCGACGTTACTGACCTCGTCTTCATCGATCCGGTAAGCACCGGTTACAGTCGGCCGGCTGAGAAGCAAGACAAGTCACAGTTTCATGGCTATCAAGAAGATGTTCGCAGCGTCTCGCAGTTCATTCATGACTGGACAACGCATTACAGCCGATGGGAGAGTCCGAAGTTCTTGATCGGTGAAAGCTACGGCGGTATTCGCGCGGCGGGTTTAGCGAGTTACTTGCAATCGCGATACAACTTTGAATTGAATGGTATCATCATTGTTTCTGGAGCTGTGAATTTTCAGACACTTCGATTTGGCGAAGGCAATGACCTGCCTTACATCTGCTTTTTGCCAACATACGCCGCAACGGCTTGGTATCACGGCCAATTGAGCGAAGAGTTGCAGGCGCTACCGGTGGAGAAGGTAGTCGCGCGAGCGGAAGCGCTTGCGCTGGGAGGATACGCTGACGTGCTGTTGCAAGGAGCGTCTGCCAAGCCGAAGAAGGTGGACGAAGTTGTGGCAGCCATCAGTCGCTTGACGGGACTCGACGAGGACTATCTTCGACAGAGCAACCTGCGTGTTCCGATGTCAAACTTTGGTAAGGAACTAATGCGCGATGAAGGCAGAACGATCGGTCGCTTCGACAGTCGTTACAAAGGTATCGATCGCGATCGCGTCGGTGAATCGGCAGAGTACGACCCAAGCGGCGCTGCCATTTTTGGCCCGTTCACTTCAACGATGAATCAATACCTGCGCGAGAGTTTAAACTACGAACAACCGCGTGTGTACGAGATTCTGACTGGGAACGTCCAGCCTTGGAATTACGATTCATTCACGGGGCGATTTGTCGATGCAACGGAATCGCTGCGTTCGGCGATGACTGCGAATCCGTATCTAAAGCTGTACGTGGCGTGCGGTTACTATGATCTTGCAACGCCGCATTTTGCGATGAAGTACACGCTCAACCATTTAGGCTTGGACGAGTCGCTGCAATCGAACATTACGATTAGCAACTTTGAAGGTGGTCACATGATGTACATCTATCAACCGGCTATGGAACGCTTGCGTGACGAGTTAGTTGAATGGTATAGCGATGCGGATGGCGTCGAGTAGACGTTACCACTCCGGTTCAGCACCAACGTCGCCAGCCACATAAGTCCACGCGGCGACGCCAGCGGCTAGAAGTATGGCGAGGCAAATCGTCAACGCGACTGCGAAGCGCGTTGACTTGCGCTGCGCCATGCGAGCCGCAAGTGCAACGATCGCTGGGCTGAGCATTGCGAGGAAGTAAAGCGTGCGCGGCAATCCGAGATAGCTTTGAAAGTTCGCATGCGCAAGGAAGCCCGCCGTGGCGAACAATGTGGGAGCAAACAACATCGGTAGCGATCTGCGAACCTTTTTCCGCAAATCGAGCAATGAACAGATCCCCAGTACAGTTGCCACCGCGATCAGCGGCTCGGTCACCTTCATGATCGAAAGCGACGTGAGGAACGCGCTGGCAATGAGTAGCGGTATCGTTGCAAAGCCGACCGTCGTCGCAACACTTGAATGGCAACCTACAATTCCCCACCAAGCCAAGCTGGCGGCAAGTGCGATGACCGAACACCATTGGAGTCGTTGGCTTTGCAGTTCGGCCCATGATTCGCCGCTCGGAAAAACGAGCCACGCAGCAATGAACGCTGCCACAGAGATTGCGAACCATTGAACGATGGCTAGCGGTGATGAGTTGCTGTTGAGATTTGCGTTCGACTCCGCTTGGTTCCCGACCGCACTACTTCCGGAATCGGACGCGGAATCTTTCGTGGAATCGCCTCGGTTACCAAGAGCCGCGATGCCTATAGCGACTACGGTTACGAACAGCGAGGCGATGGGCACTCGTTGCCAAGCGTCTTCGGGCCACCAAGCGAATCCGTTGCGAATCGCCATTGCTGAGCAGATTGCGATGCCACTGGCCACTGCCAGGACGAACGGTGTGAATCGAGCTCGGCTGATTGCTGGCGTAAACTGACTTGCAATCGCACTGACGATCACAAGCAGTGCGGGCACGAACACGTTGCCGAAAAGTATTTGCAGCTCAAACACAGGTTTACTTCATTTGTAGTTTTTGAAGAGCGATTCGCAGAATACCAATGCAGGTTGGACCGTGGGTGATCACGCCATCCAGTACCGCCTGCACACCTTCTTCGAGACTCATTATGACATGCTCGATCAGTTCGGTGCCTTCGGGATTGGTTTCATTGAATGATAGTTCTTCAGCCAAGTAGATCTCGACGGGCGAGATAATCGCGGCAGTAAACGGATCGACAACTCCCATGCGTGTCCAGCGATTCGCACTAATGCCGAGTTCTTCGGCAAGCTCCCGAGTGGCAGCGACGTCGGCGGTTTCGTCGTCTTCGATGCCGCCACTGACCCCTTCAACTGTGACGCGACCAACGGCGTAATGGAATTCTTTGGTCAGGTGCAAGTTACCTGCATGATCCATGGCGATGACGCACACGCCGGCTTTGAGATGCACTGTGGCGTAGGTTCCTGGTTTGCCATCGGGTCGCTGCACTTCGTCGCGAAATACTTCAATCCAAGGGTCGCCATACATTCGCTCGGACTTGATGATTTTCCATGGTCCATGATCGCGCATCAATTTTTTCCAAGCGTGGGGCTGAGAGGATTTTGAACCGTAACAAGGACGCGGCAAGTGTTGGTTTCGAATGCAGACGCTGGTAAAGAATCGCGGTTAGGCAGAGTTCATCAGAAAAATAGCTCTTTGTCGCCGGTAATTTGTCGTGAACCTCGCGAAACCGAATCAAAGCAGGGTGCTTCGCTCGGGGGCCTTAGTTAAGATAACAACAAGACGCACCGCAGAAACGAACAGGACGAACGACCAACTTTAACGCGATGCAATTTACATTCTCGGTTACCTAGTGACAATTACTTCGCAATCGAAAGAGCTTCAGAATTACCGCCGGACAGTTCGGCGCGACTTGAAGCGGTTCTCATACAGCGACCCCTCACCCACCAACCCATCGCTCACACCTCGCACTTTGAACACTCCGAACAAACCCATGAGCGATCCTTTCGGCAAGTCATCCAAACAGAATCGATATGACATCGACTTCTCCGTGCCAATGGTTCACCGCTTGCGGTTCACAAAAGATTGTTTTGGCGGTGAATTTCCAGTTTTAGCAGAGCTTTTCGAGCGCAGTGGTTCTAGTCCTGCACGAGTCCAGGTGTGGATTGACGAGGGGCTTTGCAACTGGGATCCGTTGTTGACAAAGACGATTACCGCTCAGCTAAGCCCCGCGGACTCGGGCATTGAACTGGTCGCTCCGGTCGAACGTTTGCCAGGTGGCGAAGCGGTCAAGAACGACCCGGCTATCGTCCATCACCTGCTCGAATCGTTTAATAGAGACAACTTGGATCGACGCAGTTACGTTTTGGTGATCGGTGGCGGAGCGATTCTCGACACGGTTGGCTACGCAGCGGCAATCGCGCATCGCGGCATTCGACTGATCCGCTTTCCGACGACAACGCTCGCGCAGGCCGATTCTGGTGTGGGCGTCAAAAACGCGGTGAACTGGTTCAACAAAAAGAATTGGAAGGGCACCTTCGCCACTCCTTGGGCGGTTGTGAATGACCAACGCTTGCTGGAAGGCTTGAGCGACCGTGATTTCCGGTGCGGATTCTCGGAAGCGGTGAAGGTTTCGTTGCTGAAAAGCCCCGAATTCTTTCAGTTTCTAAACCGATCCGCGGAAGCGATTGCAGCCCGCGAACAGCCCCAAACCGCAATCGCAATCCGCGAATCGGTGCTGCAGCACTTGTGGCACATAACACGCGGTGGGGACCCTTTCGAGTTGCAGCAGGCTCGACCGCTGGATTTCGGACACTGGTCGGCACATAAACTGGAAGCGATTACGCAGTACAGACTGCGACACGGTGAAGCGGTGGCGATTGGTGTCGCCGTCGACACGGTTTACTCGCACCTGCGGTTAGGTTTGCCGCGGTCTGTGGCCGATGCAACTCTGAAAACCCTGCTCGGCTTGCAATTGCCGATTTGGGACGCCGCTTTGAACGAATCGGTGATTTTCGATGGCTTGGAAGAATTCCGTCAGCATCTCGGAGGTCAGCTGACTATTACTCTCCTTGAGCAAGTCGGCCAACCAGTCGACATCCATTCCATCGATCGAGGTGCGATGCGCGAAGCGATGACTTATGTCGCCGAAAATGCGACTTCTGCTGTGGGGTAGGGGACAATATTCAAACGAGATCGGCCAGCTGCTCAAGCGCATCGGCGGCGCTAGTTTTGCGATTTGATGCCGCGGAGACTTGCGTCTTGGGGGCAAACCAGCGTAGCATGATTCCTCGTTGTTAACTTACCATTGGCGGGCGCGGGTGACCAGCGTATGCGAGCGACTCCCTCGCATAGCTGGCCTCCGGCGATTCAATACTGCAAACTGATCCGAGAAACTTCAATGAAAATTCGCACTTCGCAAACTTCGCGACGTCGCTTCTTACAAGTCACCGCAGCGACAACTGCGGTGGCTAGCACCGGTTACTTTACAAGTACCGCGGCGGCTCAAAGCAAGTCTCCCAACGAGAAACTGAACATCGCCGTAGTCGGCACGGCCAATCGAGCTGGTGATAACATTCAGGAAATCAAGCACGAGCATATCGTGGCGCTGTGCGACATCGACAAGACGCTACTCGATCGCGCACTGAGCGAACATACTGGAGCGCGTCCGTATGCGGATTATCGTGAAATGATTGACCGCGAGCGCGACAAGATCGACGCAGTGCTGATTGCGACAGCGGATCACAATCACGCGCCAGCCACGATTCGCGCCATCCGAGCTGGTAAGCACGTCTACTGCGAAAAACCGTTGACGCACACCGTTGCAGAAGCTCGCTACATCGCGACCGAAGCCAAGAAGAAAGGCGTCGCTACGCAGCTTGGAACTCAAATTCACGCGGGCGAAAACTATCGACGTGTGGTCGAAATCGTTCAGGCGGGAGTGCTGGGCGATATCACCGATGTGCATGTGTGGGTTGGTAAGGGTTGGGGTGGTGGCGATCGACCGACCCAAGCTGACACGCCACCGGAAACGCTGAATTGGGACCTGTGGCTTGGACCAGCTCCGGTGCGTCCGTACGCTGTCGGTCGCTATCATCCGGCTCAATGGCGCAAGTGGTGGGACTTTGGTCAAGGAACGCTTGGCGACATGGGGTGTCACTTCATGGATCTACCTTTCTGGGCTTTGAATTTGCGGCATCCGACCGAAGTCGCCGCGGAAGGCCCTGAAGTTCATCCCGAGACCGCTCCGCTGGGATTGACTGTGCGGTACAAGTTCCCCGAGCGCGGCGCCATGCCTGCTCTCAACTTGACGTGGTACGACGGCGAAATGATTCCGAAGGAAGTGGCGGGCGAGCGCGTGCCGGCCAATGGGGTTATGTTTATCGGCACCAAAGGCAAGATGTTCGCGGATTACACCAAGTACAAGTTGTTCCCAAGTGAGAAGTTCGCCGACTTCCAACCACCTGCGAAGACGATCGAGCCATCGATCGGACATCACCGCGAATGGCTGAAAGCGTGCCG
>JBGSJB010000615.1:0-1609 GCA_041742175.1 Pirellulaceae bacterium | reverse complement strand
TCGGGTTCGGCAGTTCCTTTAAACTGCACCGAAGTCTGATCGGTGACCAGCACGAGGTATTCTTTTTTATCCTCTGTAACGACTTTAATTTGATTCTGCGCCATGCCCTGGAGCGTTCCGCTGACTTGCGCGATCTGAAGGCCGCCACTGAAATTGCTGGTCTCTTGTTTAGGTTCCTTCTTACCAAGTTCTTTCTTGCCAGGGTCGTTTTTACCGGGGTCTTGAGCAACTATCGCTGCGGTTGAGTTCACCGTCACATAAAGTACGAAGGCAAGTCCGTACATCGAAAGTTGTCTTGAACGCATCATTTCGTCCCCTAATTCGTGTGCAGTTGGCGTTGGTTACCCTACCACTAAAAGCAACCACAGTTCACAATTGTACCCAAAACCTAACTGCAGCCGAACATTCTGTCGGCTGAGTTTGCGTTTTTCTGAGCTTGCGAAGCTGCGCCGGCCTTAACAATTGCTCAGCACAGTTGCTCAGCGTCCGTCGACTGCGAGCCGCTTACGGTATCTTCGAAGTTACCAACAGAAATTCCGAATCAATGAACGCACCTCAGAACTCAGCTACGCAACCGGTAACCATCTCGACGCTCAAGAAAATGAAGGATGCGGGCGAGAGGATTAGTATGTTGACAGCGTATGATTTTACGATGGCAACGTTGCTGGATCAGGCGGGAGTGGACGTGTTATTGGTCGGCGATAGTTTGGGAATGGTGGTGCAGGGGCACTCGACGACAATTCCAGTAACGCTGGGCCAAATGATTTATCATGGCAAGATGGTCGCCCGCGCCACCAAGCGTGCGATGGTGGTCGTCGACTTGCCGTTTCCGCACGGTCAACTGGGTGTGAACAAAACGCTGGTTGTCGCCGCTCGCGTCATGAAGCAAACCGGTTGCCACGCTGTGAAGCTGGAGGGTGGCGCCGAGCAGGCTGATACGATTGCGGCACTGGTCAACGCAGGAATTCCAGTTATCGCGCATGTTGGGTTGCGACCACAAAGTGTCCACGCGCTTGGTGGCTATAAAGTGCAACGCGACGCTGAAAAATTGAGGCGCGATGCGCTGGCGGCTCAGCAAGCCGGTGCGTTTTGCGTTTTGATGGAGTGCGTACCTCAGGATTTGGCCAAGCAGATCACCGAGGCTATCGCTGTGCCGACGATCGGCATCGGAGCTGGCCCGCATTGCGACGGACAAGTTCTGGTCACCAACGACCTGCTTGGGCTAACCGTCGGTCGCGTGCCGAAGTTCGTTCGGCCAATGGCTAATCTCGCTGAGCAGATTCAAACTGCCGTTGAACAATTCAACTCCGAGGTGCGATCGGGTTCGTTCCCGAGCGAGAGTGAGTCGTTTAATTGAGTTAGCGCCACTGTGCTCACACTCAATTTCCTAATCCAATTAACCGATCCAAACAGACCGCAAAGTCTCTAACTTTCGCCAAAGTCAACGCAACCGGCAATGTGGCATCAATGTGCGATGTAGGCTTGCTCAGCCCATTTTGTCGCCTCTAGTTAAGTCTTGCAGGATTGCGTTATGAAGACTCTTAACCAGCCGTTTCGCACCCCAGAACAAACCAAAGCGGAAGAATACGAACAAACCAAACGCCGCATT
>JBGSJB010000614.1:0-3407 GCA_041742175.1 Pirellulaceae bacterium | reverse complement strand
CCCCTCACCCCCCAACCCCTCTCCCCCGATGATTTCTTGCAGCTTTAGATGCTGCAAGAAATCATCGGGGGAGAGGGGGGACACGGAAGCGCGCTCCGCGGGGCTGCAATTGATTTGCGCGCTCGCGGGACTACAAAGAGTAAGCGCGCACGGAGTGCATTCGCTTGGCACGCTCGCGGTGCTACAAAGGGCAAACGCGCTCGGCGGGGGCTGCAATCGGCACAAAAACCAGCATGAAATTCGCATCAGAAGATAACTCGCAGACTTACTTGGCGTGCAGCCCAGCGCGAAGCTGCAATCATCTAAAGCAACCAGGGCTCGATTTCGGCAAGCGAATTCAATTGCGGCGGACCATCGAGCTTGATTGCGGACTCTGTTTTCGCGTCGCGGTTTAGATCGCGGTTCAGATGGAGTCCGATCCAACCAGCTTGTTCCGCGGCGGTGGCATCCAGAATGGGATCGTCGCCGATCATGATCAGTTGCGAACTGCTTAAGCCGAGGCACTGTTCGATCGTGTGAAAGAAATCTACAGCAGGTTTATCGAAGCCAACTTCACTGCTGCAAAAAACGCGATGACAGCTTGAAAGTTCCGGATGGCCTGCGAGCACTTGGTGGAGTCTGGCGTCGAAGTTCGAGCCGATGCACCAAGGTATGTTGCGTTCGTTGCACAGTTCGATGGCAGCGAGCGCGTCAGGATAAATCGCCCACGACGACGGCTGTGCAAAGTGAATCCAAAGAGCTTCGAAGATGTCGTCGACTTGCGCCGCGGGGAACTCATGGAAGACATTGCCCACCAATTCTCGCCATCGAAGACGCTGCAGTGCTTCGTCTGTTTTCAAGTCATGCGCGCGTCCGCTTAGACTCACAAAGGACGTGCGAAACCGAGTTTCGATTTCGCTGGCAGAGCCCGACCAACCGAAACGCGTTGCGGCCGCTTGATAAGCTTCCGCAACTGTCGGCCGCGCGTAGATCAACGTGCCGACTGCGTCGAAGACGATGGTGAAATGTGAGTTATGGGATGAGATCGACGACATCCTTGACAATGACGAATGCCATCAAGCACAGCAAGCACATGACGCCTACCAATGTAAGTCGAACTTGCAAAGCTTCGTTTACTGGTTTGCCACGAATCGCTTCGGCGGTCAGAAAGACCATGTGGCCGCCATCGAGTGCGGGGATGGGCAGGAAGTTTAAGATCGCTAAGTTCGCGCTGAGGAACGTTAAGAACAGTAGCAAGCGCGAAACACCTTGGCTAGCTTCTTGACCGGCGGCTTGGAAGATTTTGATTGGTCCGCCAAGGCCGCTTGCGCCGAGCTTTCCGGTCACTAGCATACGCAGCACGCTGAGCACTTCTTTAAAACGTCGCCAAGTTTCACCACCACCGAGCACGATCGCTTCGGCGTACGAATCCACCTGATGAATTTGTGACAGCGGCTTCATAGCGAGCCTTCGCTGATACCAAAACCAGTCATCGGCGTTCGTAAGTTTTGTCAGCGCTTCAACCGTCTTGCCGTCGCGCTTCAAGTACAGCCGTATATCCATACCAGCGGGCGCATCTTGCAGTTGATCAAACAGACTGGGCACGGTTAACGATTGATTGATCAATTGATCCGCGAGGATGATCTTCATGCCTTTGGCGCTGTAGACTTCGGCCAATGTCTCCTTCGCTTCTGCGTCGGGTTCCCAGCGAATTTGAGCTAGTTCATCGCCGACTTGAATCGCATCGTTCGTGACCACATTCGAGTCAACGCTGCTAACAACGTTCGTCACTTCGTAAGCGATGCCTAGAGTCCCAAGCGTCATGACTCCGCCGAACAAGGATATGGTATTGAACTGGGGTTTTTCCGATGCAGTGAGTTGAAAGGTCTGTTCAGAACCTGTAGTAACGACGTCGCGGAGCACTTTTAATTCAATTGTCTTTCCGGCTTTGGAAGCGATCACACTCGGCAACTGCAATGCGTTGGTAACGGGTTCGCCATCGATCGCCAGAATCTTATCGCCGGCTTTAAGACCGGCCGCTTCGGCGACCGAGTCTTTGCGAATGGACGCGATGGGGCCGATCTCAAAATCAACACCAAGCGTTTTGACCGGAACGGCTGGGATCTCGACTTCTACTTTTGTAAGCGGATCTTCTTTCTTTTCGCCGGGTCGTTCCACGGTCAACTTAACGGGTTGATTCCATTTTGCTTGAAGCTGGGCAGTTAGATCGCTACCAAGCGGCTGGTCGAAACGCGGATCGACGGGAAGCGGTGTGCCATCGACAGCGACGACAGTATCGCCTTCGCGAAGGTCGGGTTTGACTTGATCGAGATAAGAGCCCTTTGGAAAGCTGTGCATTGCGTACGTGGTACTGCTGGGAGAGATCACGCCGATCGCGAACATGCCGTTGATGGGATCGTAACGATTGGTTGGCAGCGGAGCGATTTCAAGTTTCTCGTCGCTGCGTTCGATCGTGAGCGGTATTGCGGTTCCGCCGCCATCTTTGCCGCGAAGGGCGACTTCCATGCGAAAGTCATCGAAGCGCAGGTTCGGGTTCTCTTCGGACATGTTGCCAACTTTCAGCAGCTTGTCACCGGGCTTCACACCGGCTTGCCAAGCTGGACCGCCGCCCACGACTTCACCGATTACCGTCGGCGTGTAGGGAACTCCATAACGGTATGCGACGCCAGCCATGATGACGGCGAAGATCAGATTCATGACAACACCGGCGGAGATAATGATCATCCGCTGCCAAACGGGTTTCGCTGGATAGCTGCGCGGATCGAGCGGAGCGTCAGCGCCGTCGCCCAACCGCGTTCGTTCGGCTTCTTCTTCCGCTTTGCGTGGATCGTCATCTTGGCCGAGCATCTTCACGTAACCGCCGAGCGGAATGATGCCAATTCCATATTCCGTTTCGCCCCACTGAAATTTGCCGAGCGTGCTTGGCAGTTTGATCGGCCCGATTGAAATGGGCACGTCGAAGCCAACGTAGAATTTGTCGCAGCGAACACCGAATGTTTTGGCGGCGAGGAAGTGCCCAAGTTCATGGACGAAGATCACGAACCCCAAACCTAAAGCAACTTGGGAAAATCCCCAAAGTGTCATTAGCAGAGCTGAGAACCTCGAAGGCTCTGCGGCGGCTAGCTGCAGGAAATCCGGACTTAAAAAATTCAAACTATCGATCAACAGCGTGCTGCCCACTGGCCAATCTCCTCTCGCGCCCAACGATCGAGTCGCATAAGTTCATCGAGCGACGCGCTTGGATCAAAATGATGTGCTTCGAGAACTTTGCGGCAGCCTGCCACAATGTCCGTAAAGCGAATTTTACCTTGCAAAAACAATTCTACTGCGGCTTCGTTCGCTGCATTGACGACTGCGCCGCAACTGCCGCCGCGATCCGCGACTTCCCAACCCAGCCGCAGTGCGGG
>JBGSJB010000613.1:0-3850 GCA_041742175.1 Pirellulaceae bacterium | reverse complement strand
CTCGCGACCGCTGCCGTCGTGGGTGTGATGGTTTACTTTCAATTTCAAGATCCCAGGCGATGGAACGAGGCTGGACCAAAGGAAGGCGAAAAGTATTTTCAACCGTCGCTAGCGCGGACTGCGACGGGCAACTGGATTCCTGCTAAGTCGTTGATGAACGACGAATATTGCACGCGTTGTCATCAAGATATTTACAACAACTGGTTTCACAGCGCGCATCACTTCAGTTCCTTCAACAACCCAGCTTACCTTTACGCAGTCCGTGAAACTCGCAAAAAGGTTCTGGAACGCGACGGTTCCGTTCAAGCTTCGCGATGGTGCGCCGGTTGTCACGACTTGGTACCGTTTTTCTCCGGCGCGTTTGACGATCCGAACTATGACGATGTGAATGATCCGACATCGCAAGCTGGAATTACTTGTACGGCTTGTCATGCGATCACTCATATCAACAGCACGCGTGGCAATGCGGACTATGTAATTGAGGAGCCGATTCAGTATCCGTTCACATTCAGCGAAAATCCGCTGCTGCAGAAGGTAAATGACTTGCTAGTCAAAGCCAAGCCGGGCTTTCATAAGCAGACGTTCTTAAAGCCGCTGCACAAGTCGGCTGAGTTCTGCAGCACTTGTCACAAAGTGCATTTGCCCAAGGAGCTGACTGCATACAAGGAGTTCTTGCGCGGTCAGAATCACTATGACAGTTATCTGCTGAGTGGTGTGTCGGGGCATGGGGCGTCGAGTTTTTACTATCCGCCGGTTGCTGAGGAAAATTGCAATGGATGTCATATGCCTCAGATCGCTTCGAATGATTTCGGTGCGAAGTATTCGGAGAGCTTGAAGACATTAGCGGTCCACGATCATTTCTTTCCCGGAGCCAACACGGCGCTTCCTTATTGGCGCGGTGATGATCCAAAGTGGATCGAACACGCCAAGCAGTTGCTGACCAATTCGACACGCATCGACATCTTTGGTATTCGCAAAGAGGGCAAGATCGATGGCGATTTGATCGCGCCGCTTGGCCCTGAGTTCCCGGTGCTCGAAGCCGGTGAGCAGTATCTCATTGAAACGGTTGTGCGGACGCTGAAGTTGGGTCATTTGTTGACACAGGGTACCGTGGATTCAAACGAATTGTGGGTGGAATTGTCAGCGAAGAGCGGTGACAAGATCATCGGCATCAGTGGCGGTATGGACGCAATTGGCGAAGTGGATCCGTGGTCGCACTACATCAACGTGTTCATGCTAGATCGTCACGGCAATCGCGTTGCGAGACGTAATGCTGAGGATATTTTCGTGCCGCTTTACAATCACCAGATTCCGCCCGGGGCGGGCCAAACGATTCACTACGCATTGCAGTTGCCGGATGAGCTCGATGCGCCAGTCGAAATCACTGCGACGCTCAAGTACCGCAAGTTCGACAAGCAGTACATCGATTTTATGAACGCGGCTTATAAGCCTGGCGACATTGAGTTTGCAAATCGAAGTTCGGATGGCTCGGGTAAGAATGAATTACCGATTACCGTGATGGCACAAGACACCGTCGTGTTCGCAGTTCGCAACAAGGGCGGAACCGTGATCGAAGTAGATCGAGCGAAGTTGGCGAAGCGCGAACCGCCGGTGCTATGGCAGCGTTGGAACGACTACGGCATCGGCATGTTGCTCATGGGCAATTCGCAGTTGCGGCAAGCGGCTGATGCGTTTCGAGAAGTCGAGAAACTCGGACGCTTTGATGGTCCGCTCAATCTCGCACGGGTGATGTTCGCTGAAGGCGACTTGGATGGCGCGACCGCGGCGCTTGGGCGGGCTGCAACGATGGATCCCAAGCCGCCCGCTTGGACGATGGCTTGGCTGAGCGGCGAGGTGAGTCGGCAGCAAGGTTTCTTAGAAGAAGCCGCGAACAGTTTTCGCAGCGTGCTCAACTACAAGTCGCAGGAGCTGCGCGATCGCAAGTTTGATTTCAGTTTGGATTTTCGGGTGCGCAATTCGTTGGGGCTAACGCTGCTGGATCTAGCTGAGGTTGCGGATGCTCGCGGACAAAGCGAACGCACACAGCAACTGCTCGAAGAGGCTCGCAGCGAATTCGAGCAATCGCTGCTCGTCGATAGCGAAGACGTAACGGCGCACGCGAACTTGTCGGCGATTTACAAGCGACTGGGTGATGACGCGAAAGCTGAATTTCATCGCAAGGCGCACATGCGGTACAAACCCGACGACAACGCGGCTGATGTGGCACGACCGGTTGCACGTCGCAAGTATCCGGCCGCGGATCATGCGGCTGAATCACTAGTTATCTACTGGTTGCATAGACCTGGGGCACATCAGTTACCAGCCGAATCGGCGATCGAGCCGCCAGAACGAATCACTGCACCAGAGTCGCGAGTGCCAGATGCGAACGGACCGCGCGATGACTTTGGGTTACCGCTGGACAACGATAAAGTAACTACCAATCTAGGCAAAGAAACTAAGTTGAATTTAACAAGCGTGCGCGAGGAGTCGGCCACCAATGAATAAAGTGAAAAAGATCGCGGACGATCGCGAGTTGGAAGATCGAGACGATGTGCAGGACGATGCTGTGATCGGCAAAGCGCTGATGGGCTCGCTCGTGGTGCTTGGCCTCGTTGGAGCCATCGCGGGTAGCGTGGCGCTCGCAGTCTACTTGCGAAAACCGGTCGTGGAAGATCGCAAAACGGAGATCGCGTTGCCGCAGACGCGCGCAGTAGTGCAGGTTGTTTTACCGAAGATTCCGCTGACGGATATCACTGCGGAGTCAGGAATTGATTGGAAGCATGTGAACGGCATGGAAGGCGAGAAATTGCTGCCAGAAACAATGGGCGGCGGCGTTGCTATTTTTGATTACGACCGCGATGGCGACAACGATCTGTTGTTTGTTGGTGGAACAAGTTGGCCTTGGGCGAAGTCACAGATCGCCAATCCTCGATCGCTATGTTTGTATCGCAACGATGGTTCAGCCAAGTTCACCGATGTCACTGTTGAAGCGGGCTTGGACAAGAATTTTTATGGCTGCGGTCCAGCGGTGGGTGATTTTGACAACGATGGATGGCCCGATCTGTTTGTGACTGCAGTCGGCAAGAATTTGCTGTACAAGAATGAAATGGGGAAGTTCGTTGATGTGACTGCGGAATCGGGAATTAGTGACAAAGAGGCTTGGAGTTCGGGTGCGGTTTGGTTCGACTACGACAACGACGGACGACTGGATTTATTCGTTTGCGAATATGTGTTGTGGTCGCGCGAACTGGATTTATCGCTCGGGTTCTCCTTGACTGGTTTGGGACGAGCCTTTGGTCAGCCGACTTCGTTCACTGGAACGCAATCGCATCTGTACCATAACGAAGGGGATGGCAAGTTTAAAGAAGTCACAAAAGAGATGGGTATTGAAGTCGTCAACCCTGACACGCAAGTTCCCGTCGGTAAGGGTCTGGGCGTAGCCGCCGTCGATGTCAATCGTGATGGATGGATGGACATCATGGTAGCGAATGATACGGTGCAGAATTTTCTTTTTATGAATCTCGACGGGAAGGTGTTTCAAGAGTCGGGCATTCCGATGGGAGTTGCATTTGATCGCGCGGGAAATGCAACCGGCGCTATGGGGCTGGACTGTGGTTATTTGCGGAATGACGAGTCGCTGGCGGTAGCGATCGGTAACTTTGCGAACGAGCCGTCGTCTTTGTATGTTTCACGACGACCCGATCAACCGTTCTTTGATGCGGGCATGGCGAGTGGACTGGGGCCGATGAGTCGTTTGAGTTTGACGTTCGGAATGTTCTTCGCTGATTTGGATCTGGATGGACGCCAAGATATTGTCTGCTCCAATGGTCACTTGGAAGAGGAGATCAAT
>JBGSJB010000612.1:0-4484 GCA_041742175.1 Pirellulaceae bacterium | reverse complement strand
ATTTTTCCCCTGATTCTTAGATTTCCGCGAGCGGTTGTTGCGCATCACCGAATGACTTTATGCCAATGCCAACTTTATCCATCATCGACAAGTACAAGCGGCACATTTGACGATCTGGTTTGTCGAGGTAATCAAGCACATGCCCGCCCTTGATCTTTCCACCGCCGCCGCCAAGCAACACCACAGGCAACTTCGTCGCATCGTGACTGCCGGTCAACATACTGGAGCAGTACAACAGCATCGAGTTATCTAGCAGCGTACGCTCACCTTCCCAAATCGCATCCAATCGACCAGCGATGTAAGCGAGTTGTTGAATGAAGAACTGATTGACCTTCAACCAATCGGCCGTATCGGAATGCGACAGCAAGTGGTGAATCATGTAGTCGACATTTAAATTTGGAAAGCGTAACGACGAGTGGTCGTTATTCAGCTTCAGCGTACAAACGCGTGTGGTGTCGGTCTGGAATCCGAGCACCAGAATGTCGCACATCAGTCGCATGTGATCGGCAATATCTTGCGGAATTCCATCTGCGGGTCGAGGAATGTTCGGCTTGTCCAACACTGGTCGATAACCTTGCAACTCGCCGCGATTGCCGGCTTGCTCGATCCGCTGTTCAACGTCGCGCACTGAGTCGAGGTATTCGTCCAGTTTGCGTTGGTCGCTGGCGCTGATCTGTCGTCTTAGATCTTTAGCTTCGCTGAGCACTGCGTCGAGTACACTTTCATCGCCGCGCTGAATGTCATCTTTGAACAAGCGATCAAAGGCGAGCGACGGATACAGCTCAAGCGGTGTGGGACTCGTCGGTGACGACCAAGATATATGCGAGCTGTAGAGCATCGAATAATTTTTGTGAACCGATGGATTGGATTTCTCGCAGCCCAGTACGAGACTGGGAACTTTCGTTTCGCGGCCGTAATGCTGTGCGATCAATTGATCAAAACTGGTTCCAGAGCGTATCTCACCGCCGGAAGCGAGTGGTGCGCCGGAGAGCAGATTGCCGGTCTGCGAAGAGTGGATGTTGCCTTTGAGCGCTTCGGCGTTGTACAAGCCGCGGATAAAGAGCATCTTATGACGCAAGTCGCGAAGCGGTGCGAGCACTTCGCCAAGCTCCATCTGTTCGCCTTCACCCTTTGCCCACCACTGCTGACTGTGAAAACCG
Organism: Pirellulaceae bacterium; assembly: GCA_041742175.1. Classification (GTDB taxonomy): domain Bacteria; phylum Planctomycetota; class Planctomycetia; order Pirellulales; family Pirellulaceae; genus Aureliella. Next base: position 3,324 of record JBGSJB010000612.1, on the reverse strand, counting down.
TTTCCCGAAAACAGCACAGCCGTACGTACCGGCGCAGCGACTTGCCGTACATCCTCAGCCCAAGCCGACATGGACTCGAGCCAAGGAAGCGCCATGCTGACACCAACTCCACGAAGTAATGTTCTGCGCGAGAAGTGAATAGGTTTCATGGTTTGGCCTTTAACAGTTGGAGTGAAGGCGATGTTCAGAGATTTATTCTACGCGAACGCGTTGGAACTGCGGGCTGGTAACAATCAACTCGATGGCTGTATGAATTCGGTAGTGGTTCTTTTCCAGTTGTTGCTGCATCTCTTTCAGCAAGGGTTCGTCCGATAACTGCACTGCGCGACCGAGTGCATAGCCGAGCGTTTTTTTGCAGAACTGGCGAACGAAATCGCTGCGACGTTGATTCTGCAGATAGGATTTCAAACCCTCGTACCCGGCGAGTTCGGTGCCATCGGCCAGTGCAGCGACTGCGTTGATTGCGGAACCGCTGCGAAAGCGACCGATGCCATCGAAGTTCTCGAGTGAAAAACCCAATGGATCGATACGTGCATGACACTTCGCGCAGGCCGGATCTGAGCTGTGCTGTTCGATCAACTGACGCTCAGTTAAACCTGCTGGCACAAATTCAGGCAGAACCGGAACGTTCTTCGGTGGCTTGGGAAGTTTTTCACCGATCAACACTTCGCTGATCCAATTGCCGCGAAGGATGGGACTGGTCCGCGATGCGCCAGCCTGTTTCGAAAGCGTTGCTGCCATACCTAGAATGCCACCGCGACCTTTCGCTCGAACGCCTTCCACACGTTGCCAATCGGAACCGTTCACCGAGTCGATAGCGTAATGTTCAGCCAGCTGCTGGTTAACAAACGTATGGTCTGAATCGATCAGCTCCAGCACAGTACCGTTGCGTTGGTAAACATCCGCGAAGTACCGAATCGCTTCTTCGTACATTGCACCGCGTAGGCCGCTGAAGGTTGGAAACGCCAACTCGCTTTTTTCATCGTGCGCATCAAAGTCATAAATTTGAATCCACTGACAAGCGAACTCAGTTGCCATGCGTCGGACGCGTTCATCTTTCAGCATGCGATGAGTCTCGCCGAGCAGCACATCGGTTTCGTGCAAGCGACCTTGCTCCGCGAGTTCACACAAACGCTCATCAGGCGCTGTCGACCAAAGAAAGAAACTCAATCGTGTCGCTAATTCGCGGTCGGTTATCGGACGGCTCGCAATCACACCTTGCGGCTGACTGTTCAGATCCCCTGATTCGGCTCGGTACAGAAATGCAGGTGCTAGTAAAGCGCGGGCGATCAGCATGCGGAGCGCTGCGTCGTGCGACAGTTCATCGCCGCGCAGTTCGGAATACAACTTTCGAAACTCATCGCGCTCGTTATTGGCCAGCGGACGACGATAAGCCGACTGCGCAAAATCGATCGCTGCGTTAATCTGCGCCGGTTCAGCAGCAACTAACTCAGCTCTGTATTCAGCCGCTCGCTTCATCAACGGCTCGCGCAGGGGTTCAAACGCTGCGGGATCCGCATCTTGCGTGGCGTATTGCCAGAGTTGCTCGTAGGCGTCGACCGACAGCAAAGCATCTTGACTGACAAAATGAAGTTCTTTCCACAGTCGATTCAGGTGCGCGGTCTCTGCGTCGCTAAGCATCAGTCGCTGCAGCATTTCGTCTTCGCGATAGTACAGCGTCAAGGTGACGACTTCATCAACCGGCACGATCTTTGTATAGCACAGCGCAGTTGGAAACAGATTGCGGAAGTCATCAAATGATTTCGCCAAACGTTCGCGCGCGAGGCTCGCTTCCGCGGCTACGATGGGTGAAGAAAGCGTGACGCTACGGTTATTAGATGTCCACACGCCATTCTTCACCAGTTCTTTCACTGAGATCGCTTGAAGACCTTCGAGAGCTGCGGGCTTTTCGGTCAACAATTCGAACTGAACACTTCCCTCGGCACTAGAACCGGGATGAAGCACGCCCGTCGTTACCAATTCCGAACCTGCTACTAGATCGCCTGGAAGTTTAACTTCGATCATTGTGGGAGCCTGCACGCAGAGCGTTCCTGGATCCACTTCACCACCTTGCGGATGCACTCCGAACAAATTTGGATCGAGTCCGAAATCGTTGTTCGTTACCGTGTCGTTGACGGGCTCAGCCAGCAGACGTTGCAACGCCGCTGCAAGTAGAGGTCCACTCAAAGAATTCAGCTGCTGCAGCAAAGCCACATCGGGTGCTTCCGGCGCTTGCCCGCTCGGATCGTCACTTAACAGGTGTTGCAGTTCCGCAGCCAATCGCATTCGTTCGTCGCGGTCGCCAGTCGCTTGCCACTTCGCGAGCAACGACTTTGATGGAATGATGTGATCGGTTGTTCCCTGTGTCGGTTCGCTGTAGAAGTGCCAGACCTGTTTGTTCCCGAAGCGATCTGCGTGCGGATTACTGTCCAGGATATCGTGTGAAACATCATCAGCCAGATTCCAAGTGCGTTGTTGATCCTTGATCGTCAACTCGATGGCGGTCAAGTCGCAAGAATGATGAGCATCGCGCGGTCCGACAACCAGCGACACGACGTCCCCGGCTTGCAACGTGATCTCGTTAAACGGTCCGAATTTTTCGCCGCGAGCGCCTTGCGAAGTTCCAACTGCCAGTCGCTGTCGCGAGTTGCCATGCCGCAGTTCGAGCATCCAAGCAACTCCGTTTCCACATTCTGGATGCGCATGATGAACCGATCCTTCGATTTGTAAAGTAACACGCTCGGGCGCTTGCCAAGCAACGGCGATCTGCTGTGTGGGAGAGGGATGTACGACAATTCCGTGCGGCTTGACGTTTCCAGGAATGCGAACGGCTTGATTGGATGAGTTTGCGAGAATGCTGAGCGCGTCGTCACCAACCCAACCTTGAATGAAGTCATGGCCCGCTACGCTGCTGACTTTGCGCGTTAGCGGCGTATGCAGTTTGACCTGTTCCTGCGTTGCGACACCCAAGTAATCGAACCAGGCGCGCAACGAATCGACTGCGATCGCGTGTTCTTCTGCGATGCTTGCGAGTTCTGCAGTTTGATTGTTGCTGCTGAAGTCGGCTGCAATGGCGAGGCACTTTTGAGCATCGTTAAAAATATGTTCGCGGCGTTGATACAACTCACTGGCTACTCGCCTCACGTCTTTCAACAGCAAGTCCGGTCGACCTGGCGCAACCAAGCGTGGTCGTTCCCAGTTCGCAAAGTCATCTTGATTGCCGTCTCCTGCATCGCCGACAACCAAATAGACAGTCACATCGAGATTCGGGTCAGCCGCAGGCAATTTCAATCGCAGCTCTTGGTTGCTGACGATCGGATTTGT
>JBGSJB010000611.1:0-3839 GCA_041742175.1 Pirellulaceae bacterium | reverse complement strand
CGCAGCCGTGATTCTAAAATTGGGCGGGATAGACGAATTGCAAAGGAAATTACTTGTGCCTCTCCGTAATCATTTTGCTCCACCGCTTTCGCAGCGTTCTTCCTGGGAAGAGGTTCACGGTGGCTGGCCGATGGTCATCGTGCAGCAATTGGGGAAGTTGTTGCCACCGCAGTTTGTCGCTGGTCCGCGCATTCATCTAGGCTCGCGAGCTGAAGTAGATGTCGCTACGTTTGAGCACGATGTTTCGCGTTCTTTTAAGGCGACTGGATCAGTACCTGGCTCTGCTCTCAGTTCTATTCCCGGCTCTGTTGCGACTGAAGTGTGGTTAGCATCTGGTCCCACGTTGCAAGTCGAAACGGAACTGGGTGAATTCGATGAGTATGAAGTTCGAATTTATGATTCGAGTCGGAATCGGCGTTTGGTCGCAGTTATCGAATTGATAAGTCCAGCGAACAAAGATCGGCCTGAGAGCCGCCAGCAGTTCGTTTCAAAATGCGCCGCACTGCTGAAAGAACATGTGTCGGTGGTGTTAGTGGATATCGTACCGACTCGCGAGTTCAACTTGTACGCGGAATTACTGCGATGGGTTGGTCGGAGTGACTTGGCGAGCGACGCTTCGGTGCCGGTGATGTACGCGGTAGCTTGTCGATGGAGCCTGCAGGGTAATCGCAACATGCTCGAATCATGGAACCATAAGCTGCAGATTGGAGAGTCGCTTCCGATATTGCCGCTTTGGTTAGCAGCGAATTTGGCGGTACCGCTGGATTTGGAAGCGAGCTATGAGAAGACGTGCTTTGACTTACGGATTGCGGGTGCGGAATACTGATGCATGTCGATCTTCAAAGTGCATCAAAAAAGGATCGAAGCTGCGGGGCGTTGTGAATTGAGTGCGAATGCGCGAAAATGCGCGAACTGGTGCGGGCGAGTTCGTTGCGCTCGCCGGATCGTGAGTTCTTTCGCAAGGCAAATCGCATTTCATGAACGCCCCCACTGTGACGAAAGATCCTGCGGTGACTCCGCCGAGTTATCCGTTCTTTACTCAGTTAGCGAGCACAATTAATTCGGGATTGGCTCGATCGATTATCTTGGCAGGGAACGTCAACGACCTGTATTTCGATGGCAGCCAGTACGTGCCGCTGGTGCAATTCTTGTTGGTGAAGACGAATGTTCCGGGATTGATTCAGATCGTCTATGAACTGAATGGTCCGGTTCGTATGAGTGAAGAGCATCGCGTGAAGCTGCGTGAGGCTTGGGCGGCTTGGAAGACTGGAGTCGATGTTAACACGTTAGCGATCCGGGACATGTCCACTGAAAGTTCCAAGATAGAGTTGCGGCGCAAAGAGTTTGATCAGTACATGCGCGATGCGATTGGCAACGCGACGCAGGCGCTCGAGTTTCTGCGGCAGTTGACGATCTGTTCGCGAACGACGCTGCGAGAAAATCTGCTGATTGTGATCGAAGCGGCTGATATGCTGCTGCCGGCTGGCGACGGCGACGTGGCTCGTATGAACGACGTTCAAGTTCGGCGCGTGGCTATTGTGACGGATTGGTTTAGCGATCCGCTATTCTTCTCTGGTCGCGATTCGGTTTGTTTGGTCGCGGAGTCGCGGAGCTTGATCCATCCTCGGATCGCTCGTCTGCCGCAGATGGTTTCGGTCGATATACCAAGCCCGGATCTGGTTGCAAGAAAGCATTTTATTCAGTGGCATCGCAATCAACCGACTAGCAATGCGATTCCAACTAGTGAAACGGCGGTCGCGACTAATGATCAAGAGGTTGCCAGTGCGGAGCTTGATTCATTGAGTGAAGCCACGGCTGGGTTGTCGATTCATGCACTGCGGCAGTTGTTGCTGGCGGCGGTCTACTTTAAGCGTCCTGTTTCGCGTGAGGACGTTGTGCGTCAGGTGGAGCAGTTCATTCAAAGCCAACTGGGTGAGGATGTCGTTGAGTTCAAGAAGCCGAAGCACACATTGAAAGATGTCGTTGGCTTTACTGGGCTGAAGAAGTTCTTGGTCGAGTATATGATGCCGCGGCTGAAATTGCCGGATGACCGCGCGCTGCCGGGAGCTGCGGTGGCTGGGGCGATTGGTGGCGGGAAGACATTTATCTTCGAAGCGGTGGCTTCGGAGCTGGACATGCCAGTGCTGGTCCTGAAGAGCATTCGTAGTCAGTGGTTTGGTCAGACGGATGTGATTTTCGAGCGGTTGCGACGAGTGCTCGAGGCGCTTGAGAAGGTGGTCATCTTTGTCGACGAAGCGGATACCCAGTTCGGAGGAGTCGGTGAAGGGACTCACGAAACTGAGCGACGATTGACTGGCAAAATTCAGGGGATGATGAGCGACCCGGTGTTGCGAGGCAAAGTGATTTGGTTGTTGATGACGGCGCGGATCCATCTGTTGTCCCCCGACATCCGTCGACCGGGGCGTGTCGGCGACTTGATTATTCCGATTCTTGATCCGGTTGAAGAAGATCGCTTGGACTTTATCTCTTGGATGCTCAAGCCAGCGGGTGAGACAGGCACGAACTTGGTGGAGTGGATGGACAAGGTGGCGTTGCCGCCGGATTTTTCGGCCGCTGGATTCGCTGCTTTGCGAAGTCAGATTAAGGCGATACCGCCGCAGACGGAAGACGAGCTGAAGGCGATCATCGGCGACTTTATACAGCCTGCGATCGGTCAAACGCGGCGCTATCAGACTTTGCAAGCGCTGGTGAATTGCACGCGACGAAGTCTTTTGCCTGATCCCAAAGTTACTGACGAGCAGCGCGCCTTGTGGGAGCGCGAAATCAGCCTTTTGGAAGCACAGGGCATTCGGTAACCCAGAAAAGTACCACTAAGAGTTTTGATTTCAATCAGTTCGACAAAGCCAGTTACGCTTTGAAAAGAGAGGTAGTTCCGATGTTCCGATCGATCGCTTTTGTAATGATGTTGGCGGTTTGTGCCAGTGCGGCGTCCTTTTCGTACGCGCAGCAAGAGTTCTCCAAGCTGGTTGGAGGCACGACGATCCAGCCGGTTGCGGCCGGCAAAAATATCAGTGTGCCCTACATCACTTGGGGCGGAGACGTGGCGACTTTTTTGGCGAACGGTGGTTTGGAGACCGCGCCGGGATCGGCGTACCAAGCGGCAGGATTGCAAATGCAATTGGTAGCGGGCGACGACTTTGTAGGCCAAGTCAAAAACTATATCAGCGGCAAGTCGCCGTTCTTGCGTGGCACGATGCATATGTTGGGGCAAGCGAGTGAAGTGATCGCTGCGGATCCGCGCACGAAGCCGGTAATCGTCTTGCAGTTATCGTGGAGTGCAGGTGATCATATCGTCAGCCGCGAGGGCATTCGCAAACTGAACGACTTGAAGGGCAAGAAGATCGCGTGTCAGCAAGGCGGTCCGCACGTCGGTTTGCTGTACGATTCGTTGGCTGCGGCACAGTTGACGAACAAGGATGTAACGATTGTTTGGACGAAGGATTTGACGGGCCCGAATGGGGCGGCGGAGTTGTTTCGGACTGATGAATCGGTTGATGCTTGCTGTGTCATTACGCCTGATATGTTAGGTCTGACCGGCGGTATGGGCTCAAGCGGCAGCGGTGCTGAAGGAACGGTCAAGGGCGCTCGGGTGTTGAACAGTACGCAGCAGATGAGCCGGTCGATCGCTGACGTGTATGCGGTTCGTCGCGATTGGTTTGATGCGAATCAGGATTGGGTCAAGAAGTTTGTGGCGGGTTATTTGAAGTCGTCGAGCCAAGTTGTTGCGATGCGCAAAGAGTTCGAGGATACGAAGAAGATGAGTCCCGCTTATCGCGACTTGCTGGCGAAGAGTCAGAAGATCTTTGGTGAAGAGGTTC
>JBGSJB010000610.1:0-3676 GCA_041742175.1 Pirellulaceae bacterium | reverse complement strand
GAAGTCGAGATCGCTCAGTGCCAGCGACCACTTCGCGACTTGATGGCCGCATGCAAAGAAGCACCCGCGCCGCGCGACTTCCTCGCTCCCTTTCGAGACGCATCGACCATCCGCTTGATCGCGGAAGTCAAGAAAGCCAGCCCGTCGAAGGGCATCATCCGACAGAACTTTGACCCCGTCGAAATCGCACGAGCCTACGAAGCGGGCGGCGCGAGCTGCTTGAGCGTGCTGACCGATGTGGAATATTTCCAAGGTCATCTCGACTATCTGAAAGCGGTCAAACAAGCGGTCGGTCTGCCCGTCCTGCGCAAGGATTTCGTGATTCATCCGTATCAAGTGTTCGAAGCCCGCGTGGCTGGCGCGGACGCGGTGCTGTTGATCGCTGAATGTCTCAGTCGGCAAGACCTGCGCGGTTTGTATCAACTGATTCGCGAACTGGGTATGGTGGCTTTGATCGAGTTGCACGACCCAGCTAACTTAGATAACGTGCTGAATACCGGCACCGAGTTAGTCGGAATCAATAACCGCGACTTGACAACCTTTGAAGTTAGCCTCGATCGCACGATTCAGCTTCGTAAACGCGTCCCACTAGATCGAATCGTTGTTGGCGAAAGCGGCATTGAAAGCCACGTCGATGCGTTGAAGTTGCAGTCAAACAATATTCAGGGCATGCTCGTCGGCGAATCTCTGATGCGTTCTCCTGATATACGGCGAGCAACCCAAGAGTTACTGAATGCCGTCCCAGAAACGCTCGCTCCGTAACTTCGCACCCGCATCATCGAAAAACAATGCGATGGTAACGATTGATCGGATTGAAACGCGTGTGAGGCTGAATTGACATGCCGCGGTAACGTACGTTCGCTGCAAAGTCTGTCTCGCGAACCAACTGGTTCAGTAAACCTCATGCCACGGCCATCAAGTTGCCGAGTGATTACACTGCCCGTTGCTCTCACCATTGAATGGGCATCCAATTCGACCAGCGTTGATGCAGCACCTTTCGCCCCCGGGGGACCGCTTGCAAGTTACTTCAGGAGTAGTCAAGTGGGGCAATCCGTAACCGCGACATCGACTGAAAAGAAAAACTTGAGCGGCTCACTCAAAGAAGGACAGGTCCTCAATGCGGACCTTTGTGACAGTCAAGGCAGCCTACTGCTCAAAGCAGGCTCGCCCGTCACCGCTGCGCTCATTCGTCGCTTAGCCGATCAAGGCATCCGCGAAGTTTACCTGGACGACCAGCGCAGTCGAAGCTCGCACGCCGTGGATTCGGCCATCTGTGCGCCCTACAGTCCAGCCATTGAACGACAACTTGCACACAACTACGAACGCATTACTGCGGCGCTTGCCGAGTTCAGCGACGACTTAATCGCGGGCCGGACTTCAGGCACCGATGAACTGGAAGAAGTCGTGATGAGTTACCTGCAAGTAACGCTGCGCGATGCAGGCGTAGTGCTCGCTTCCTGCATGGGTCTGGACGCTGAAGACGAGCGCTCTCACAACGAAGCGCTCCAGCGGCGAAGCGTGCGGATGGCGATGCTCGCAACTGTCACCGCAGCCCAATTGCAACTGTCCGAAACCGATTGCATGACCGCTGGCATCGTCGGTGCAATTCATGACATCTCGCTGTATGGTCATCAAGCCTCGCAGGACGATGAAGCGTTTCTTGAACACCCCATGCGCAGCGTGGACTTACTGCAGAACGCGCTCGGCTTGACCGATCAAATGCGGTTGATCGTGGGTCAAGTCCATGAACAATGCGACGGCAGCGGCTATCCACGGCACCTCAAAGCTTCGCGGCTGCATCCGGTAAGTCGCTTGTTGAATGTGGTCGATGCGTACCTTACGTTGATCGAACCTATTGAAGTTGGCGAACTTGGCTTCACGCCGTCAGATGCGTTAGCGTATTTAATTCAGCAGACTTTGTACGGCTACTTTGATCGCGACTGCATGCGCGCTCTGTTGACTGCGGCCAGTGTCTATCCAGTTGGAACGAAAGTGCATTTGGACGACGGCTCGCAAGCCACAGTTCTTCGCGGTACCGGCGAAACCTATCTGCAACCAGTCGTCAGCCTCGACTCAAATCCGAGTTCCATCATTGACCTTCGCTATTCCGATCGCTTGATTCTAACGCCAGCGGAAAACAAAGCGCGCTTTCGCCGACTTCCCAAAACAGCACTCAAACAAGTGCTCTGGCGCCCAGCCGCTTGACAGCACACTCTGACTTGACCCTCCCAGCGAAGCGACCGTGAGGGTCGGCAATCGAGCGTCCGGCGAGATTGCCGGCGAGATTGCCGGGGCGGGCCGCTCGCGATTGGATTATCGCTTAGTATTGATCAGCCAAGTACTAATCATCGTAGGCTCTACTATTAATCATCGTAGGATGCAGTGCGGACGCCCCTCCCCAGCCACGCTATCGCGGGCTGACCCTCCCCAAACTGCGTTTGGAGAGGGTGAAGGTGATGGCGATCAGCGAGAAGTGCCCCGCAAACCTGCTTTTTTGATCCGAAAAACTCAGTTCGAAGCACAACTGCGTGCTATAGCGAAATAACCGCCAGCTCTCAAACTCGCAAAGCGTGTGGAGGACGGTAGTAGATCGCTGGCGGTACTGTTGATCGGCAGTATCTGCAGCTCATCAAAGCCCGCAGCAGTAAGGTCAGCGACCAATTCGCGACGACTGTAGATGTGCAAAAACATTGAAGGCAGCCCACGATACGAATAGACTCGGTCGCCGTACTCGCAATCGCGACGGAACCAACTGCGCAGCCGCGTTCCAACTAGCCAACCTGGACCACCCGGATCAAACAAACTGTGCAACCGATTGTGAACGTGCAACACCAGCGGCGCGCCGTGCTTCAAACTGCGCTGCACATGACGCAAGAACTGCAAACGATTTGCACTTCCGCGAATCATTCCAATACTGCTAAACAGACACACCGCCATATCCTACACTCCGCTGCGCAACCAGTCGAGCTGCACGAGGTTTGCTTCAACGCATGCATGCCGATCATGTGCGGAATCGCTGTGCTTCGAAGCTTGTCGCAACATATGGCGACTGAGATCGACGTTCAGAACACGATAGCCCAGCGGTCCGAACGCGCGCGCAACTCGAGCGGTACCGCATCCAAAATCGGCTATCGTGAACCTGTCGGGCGACTCAGTTGCGGCTCGCTCTGCGGGCAAACAGCGGTGAACCAATTCGATGTCCAACTTCAGTAGCGGATGGTCGCTGAAATAGCTGTCGTAATCGTCCGCAATCGAAGGCGAATGCAGGTAGTCCCAAGTCCCGCGACTGATCCCCAGCGGCAATTGCCAAGTAGGTCGTGTGCGTTTTGCGGTGTTCGACAATTCTCAATCGCTTTCGATCAACGGTTAATGCAACGATCAATGCCTTTGAATCGAAGCTGCGGAATCACGCACGCCACTGATATTGGATTTTTGCTGGTCGTTGCTGCATTTTCGGAAGAAAAGTATAATCCCGCCCTGCTTTTCTCAGAAACAAATGCATGACAGGCGGAAGCTGTTTCCGCAATCCCCGCTCGGCATCATCGAAGGTGCGGCGAGGAATGACGAGAAGCGAATCCTAAACTCCGGAGATTCAATCGTGGTAGTTCGTGTAGCAATTAATGGTTTCGGCCGCATCGGTCGTTTGACGTTCCGTAACCTCATGGCGCGCAGCAGC
>JBGSJB010000609.1:0-2839 GCA_041742175.1 Pirellulaceae bacterium | reverse complement strand
CCAGATGGCGTCGGTGGCCCACTGTGGTGGTTGGGTATGCGGTTGTACGGGTTGTGCGGGTTGTGCGCCGATACAGATTGGCGCCAGCAGGAAGGGCAGGGCAGGGGCAGCAGGCGAGTCCACCGGTGCCTTGGACAACTTCGGCGTTCGGTTCCTTCGACTTAACTCAGCAGGGAGGCGTTCAACTGAATCAGATTCTGGACTTGGTGGATGCTACGGTTGTGGTGAATGAAAACGGAACTGCGACGACTTACACTTCACCTTTTACGAGCAGTCCATTCGACTTGGCGGCTTACACACCGATTGTGATGGACAAGTTGACGACGGTGGATGCGAAAACGATTCCTGGGCGGATCAACATCATGGAATGCCCGCGGGAAATTCTTTTGGGATTGCCGGGAATTACTCAGGAAATTGGCGAGCAGATTTTGGAGGCGAGGATTGATGGATCGGAGAGCGAAACGCGAAAATACGAAACTTGGTTGGCTTGCGAGGGTTACGTAACCATTGACCAGATGCGGGCCTTGATGCCTCTGATTACCTGCGGCGGCGACGTTTTCAAGGCTCAGGTGATCGGTTACAGGGAGGGCAGTGCAGCGTCATCCCGCGTTGAGGCGATCGTCAGTGGAGCGGGCCAAGTGCCTGAAGTTCTGTTTTTCCGGCGGTTGGACCACTTGGGACGCGGCTTTGATGTGGCGACTTTGGGGCAGCGGTACGACGCGGCAATGAATGCAGGATTAGGAATTCAGTAACTAGAATAGTGGAAGCTTCGGATTGAGTGAGCCCGCGTCCGGGGTTTGATCACCGACGATTGAAACCAAATTGATGTTTAAGTGAGTGACTTGTGGCACGAACAGTAGTGATTGATTGGCAGCGCGACGGTTTGTTAGTCGCTGTCGGTGCGCGCCGGGGTTCGTTGGTTGCGTTCGAGCAGGTGCGTTTATTGCCGCTTGGTGAAACCGAGCAGGGAACGGTATCGGCTGGCCAAGCGCTACGCAAAGCGATCCAGGAAATGGGCTTGGGCAAAGCCGACGCAATTGTCATCGCTTCGCGTGAAGTTGTTGAGATTCGCACGTTGTCGATCCCCAACGTCGATCAAGATGAATTGCCAGACATTATTCGCTTTCAAGCTCAGCGTCAGATGGCGAATGTCGGTGAGACGTGGCCGCTGGACTACATATTGTTGCCGAGTGCGGGTTTAGAGAACAAAGTCGCGTTGGCTGCGGCGATCTCACCGGCTCATGTTGCCGAGTTTGAGAGCGCGGTGGTTGGGGCTGGGCTTCAATTGAATCGTGTATTGCTTCGACCACTTGAACTGGCTCGGTTCGCGTTGAATGCGGATACCACTGGCACGATGAAAGAGGGTGCATCGGTTGTGGTTTGTCTTACGGACAGCCAAGCCGATTTGTTGCTGCTGAGTTCCGGCGCGGTGGTACAACTGCGCAGTACGCGGTTGCCGACCGGTGGCGAGCAGATTGCAAATGCAATTGTGGGTGAGATCAAGCGGAGCTTGGTAGCAGCGGCGAGCCAAATGAATGGTGTGTCGCTGACAAGTGCGATGGTGATAGCGCCAGCGGATTTGGCGAGCACAGTCGAGAGCGCCGTATCGCAAGCGGTTGGTTGCATCGTAATTGTCGTCGACCCAGTCGTCATGTTGCCGAGTTCGCTGGAGAACGCTGAAGGATTGAATCATGCGACCGCGAATCGATTGGCTGCGATTGCGGGTGTGATCAGTGCTCCGCAGCCTGACAAGCGAACTTTGATCGATTTCAAAAATCCAAAGAAGCGTCCGCCGAAGGAAGTCAATTTCACTCGGTACGCGTTGGCTTGTGCTGCGGTAGGCCTGTTGTTGCTGGGAGCGGGTTCGTGGTGGTATTCAACGACCAGTCGGATGGATCGCGAACTGGCCGAATTGAAGAAGACCATTGCTGACAAGAAGGATCTTGGCGAGTTGGCGCTTAAACAGATCGCTGAGTTCAATGAGATCAAGAAGGTGCTCGATAGTTCGCCGAATTGGTTGGACGAAGTCCAGCGGATCGCTCAGAATATGCCTGACAAAGTGATGATGTTTAGTCCAACGATGTCGGTCGCTGCCAATGGCGAAGGGGTTATCAAGTCGAAAGTGTATGCGGCTTCGACCGAAGATATTAGCAAGTTTGAAAATATGCTTCGAAAGGATGGCCAGTTCCGAGTGAGTTCGGGTGGTGTGGCGCTGACCAATTCGCGAGATGGTTATCCATGGGAAACGATGATCACGATGTCGTTCCCAAGTCGCGGTTGGGATTTACTTGGCAAGAAATCAGTTGTGGCTAAGCCAGTTGCTGACAAACCAGGCGCTGACAAACCAGGCGCTGACAAACTCGGGGGTTCGGCTCAGGTTGCTGATGTAGACGCCAAACCGGTTGCTGCTGTGCCCGGTGAAACGGCTAACGATGTTGCCCAACCGGACACAAAGTCAGAAGGCAAGGCCGAAGTTGAATCGAGCCAGCAAGTTGCACCGGCGAGTGAACAGGTAGGCGAACAGGCGAGTGAACCGGCGAGTGAAGAGGTGGGCGAGAAGACTGAAGCAGCAACACCGGCTAAGGGTGCTCCGACTGCAAGCACACCTGAAACTTGATTTGTGCTGGCCGTCACGTCGAGATTGTTAGAAGAAATGCGTTTGAAGAACGTGCATAGAAATTGAACAGCGAAGTAACTGAATATGGCGATGTCACCACGAGAAAGAGTTTTAGCGATTGGGGTTGGAGTGACCGTTGGGTTGCTTGGGCTGCAATATGGAATCAGTTCGGTGTCTGCAAAGCTGAATGCAAAGCAGGCTCAGATTGATGCCGCGCGCAAG
>JBGSJB010000608.1:0-2467 GCA_041742175.1 Pirellulaceae bacterium | reverse complement strand
GGATTATCTGAGCGTTTATCCGACGTTGTGTGAGTTGACTGGATTGCCGGTGCCTGAGCATGTTGAGGGTCCGAGTCTGGTGCCGTTGCTGAGAGATCCGACTACCAAGTGGGATCATGTCGCCATTTGCACTCATGGTCGCGGCAACCACGCAGCTCGCGATGATCGCTATCGGTACATTCGTTACGAGAACGGCGACGAAGAACTGTACGATCATCGCAGCGATCCGCACGAGTGGTCGAACTTGGCGGATCGAGCTGAATTGGCTGACGTCAAGCAGCGGCTCGCGAAGCATTTTCCGGTGACGGAAGTGAAGCCGGTTGTGCCAAAGCAAAATCGCAAGGCTGCAACAAAATGAGCCTGAGGCGCTAGCCGAAATACCGCACCATCGCGCGATTGTGCTCTTATCGCTTAGTGGATTGTCACAGCTTAACTTAAGGGTTGATCGTTTGGGTGGCACTGTCGATTTCGGGTGCCACTGGGCATTGCCAGTGCGAACGCCGGAGGCGATGCTCACAAACAACCGTTCAATCGACGCAGAGCCCATTCCGCTGCGTCTCGGACAAGGGGCTCCTCGTCATTCACTAAATTCTGAACGTGCTCGCGAAGTTTCGATTGCTTTTGTGCGCCGACCATTAATAGAGCATTGCGCAACATGCCACGGCGTTTCGACCGCCACATTGGAGTTTGACGGAACCGTTCACGAAACTGCGCGTCACTTAACTGAAGCAGATCTTCAAGGCTCAACTGACTGAGCTCCGTGGCGGGCCGAAAAACTTCTTCGCGGCTGAGTGCTGCTTTGCGATTCCATGGGCAAACTTCTTGGCAGATGTCGCAACCGAAAATCCACTGATCGAAGTGCTCGGCAAGTTCCTCATTCACCGCGTCGCGATGTTCGATCGTCAGGTAACTTAAGCAACGTCTTGCATCGAGCACGTAGGGTTCGGTGAACGCCTGGGTTGGACAAGCGTCCAGACATGCGGTGCACGTTCCGCAGTAGCCTTTCTCTTGCGGCGCATCGACGGTCAACGGCAGGTCGGTCAGCAACGCAGCGAGAAAGAAATAGCTGCCCCAGGAGCGATTCAACAGCAGCGTGTTCTTGCCGACCCAGCCCAGCCCCGCGGCTTCTGCGAATTCGCGTTCGAGCAGCGGAGCAGAGTCGACGACACCGCGAACGGACGCTCCCGGTGCCGCTAGTTCCAACCAAGATTTCAATTGCTTGAGTCGTTCGTGAATGACATCGTGATAGTCGGATTCGCCTTGCGCATAGCGGGCGATCATCGCGCGATCTTTGCTGTCGCTTCCGGCAAGCTGCGATTCTTCAGTGCGGTACGGCAGCGCTAACATGAGCAACGTGCGGCAACCATCGAGTACAAACTTCGGATGGCTGTAGGCGTCCGCGCGTTTTTCCAAGTAATGCATTTGGCCCGCGAAACCTTGCTCCAACCAGCGTTGGAAGGCGTTCAGCCTGCCGGGTTCCGCAGCGGCAGCGACTCCGGTGATGACGAAACCCAGCCGCTGAGCTTCGTTCTTTAGGTCTTGAGTAAGCTGATTAATCGTTACAACCGATTTCTTTGGACAAATTCACCATTGTTGAGAGTCTTCCCGATCCGGCTACCTTGCAGTTTAACCGACTCCAATTAGCGTGAAAGGAAAGGAGTTTGGCCAAGTTTCGAGAATGGATGCTTTCAGATCGTTCTCCCCAGCAAGGCTCAACATGAAATTCTACTTGACGGCCCTCATCTGCGCGATGGCAATGGCGCTCACTGCCGACAAGGCGTCAGCTCAGTGCGGCATACTCGGCCCTGGTTACGGCGGTTTCGGCGGCTACTACAACTACGGCATCCAACCGTACGTGCCCGCACCACCTTACTTCGCTTTGCATCCGCCGGTTTACTACGGGCAACGTTATACTCGACCGTACGGAGACAGTCCGTTTGCAGCGCCTTCGCAATTGCAACCGAACCCGAGTTATGCACCGGCTCGCCATGTTGAACGTTCGTTAACAGTCACCAATCCCTATGTGCTGCCAATGGCTCCGATGTTTGAGCCGAATCAGGTGCCAACGCCAGCTCCGGTGAATGCGGTTCCGCAGTCGCCGGTCGTAGTGAAACCGCTGGTCATCGACAATCCATTCTTCCAACCCGACGTTAAACTGGTCGACGGCAAATAGCGCCGATTGTATTCGGCAGTTGAAACACCAGACGGACGCTACTTGAGCGTCCGTTTATCGTTTTGGCGGGGAGAGTTCTCGCGTAGGCAACGACGAATTCGCAGGAGAGATAGAAGCAAGCCCTAGGCGCGCAGGTTTCCGCGGAGCGACGCGTGGTGCATACTGCTTTGCAATCACATACACTCGCTTTCGCGCCGTGCGATCTTTCGGCAATGCGCTTGTGTTTGAGCCTCGCGTGCGAAAGCGGCTGTTGCGAGTGCTTTCGCCTTGGAGGAGTGGTCGGCCGTTGTTAGG
>JBGSJB010000607.1:0-1863 GCA_041742175.1 Pirellulaceae bacterium | reverse complement strand
ATAGGGGACCGCTCACTCCGGACGCTTCGTCACAAGGATTACAGGCTGAGCAAGCTCGTGTAAACCCTTCTATTGAAGCCCACTGCACTCACGATTCCTTGACACTTTAACGCCACCGCAGCCCACTCAACACAGACTACGGAGCTCGCTTGCGAAGCTTTCTTTGCAACGACCGGCGATGAATTCCCAAGCGTCTAGCCGCCTCGGAAATATTGCCCGCACAATCGGCCAGCACCCGATGAATATGTTCCCACTCAGCCTGGGCTAACGTTGGAACCGGAATTTCTTCTTCCGCTTCCGGAACTTCAATCTCAGTGCCACCACGAGCGAACGCGTTCAGAATGTCATCGGCATCCGCCGGCTTCGGTAAAAAGTTGGTGGCACCCAGTCGAATCGCATCAATCGCTGTCGAAATCGAGCCGAAACCCGACAAAATCAGCACTTTTGTCTCAGGCCGAATCTTCTTCAACTCAGGCAACAATGCCAGTCCAGGCTTGCCAGGCATTCGCAAGTCGAGCACCGCTAAATCAGTCGGGTTCTGCCGAAAGACTGCCAGCGCTTCGTCATAGTTGCCCGCAACACTAACTCGAAAGCCGCGCTCTTGAAATGCCATCGCCAAGCGATCACGCAACACAAAGCTGTCGTCGACCAACAAGATACTCTGCGCATTTAACTCGACAGGCGTGGATTCAGTTAAATGAGAGCCTGGACCAGAATCGATTACTACCATAGCTGTCTCCAATTTCTGCTTTTTACTATTTTAGCCGATCGACTACCGCAACCAAGCACTAAATCACTGGCGACTCGTAGGGAGCAATATTTCAGCCGTCGTTCCTTGCCCCAACTTGCTGCTAAATTTCAACTCCCCTTTCAATCGACGCAGCACGTTTTGTGTTAAATACAGCCCCAATCCCATCCCTCTGCCAGGCTCTTTGGTCGTAAAGAACGGTTCACCGACGCGCTCCAACACCTCCGCCGACATGCCTTCACCGTGGTCGATGACGAGTATGCGCCAATCTGAGTCGATCGTCTCCGCGGTCACGAGAATTTCTGATTGCGGAGGACTTGCATCCAATGCGTTTTGAACCAAGTTTCGAATCGCTTGCGCTGTAGCCTGCAGCGGTAGCAAGTTCTTTTTTTGATTCGCTCCCTCAGCAACCAATACCTTCACGCGGTGCGGCTCCCGCAAACCAAGCAAGGTCTCTTCTAAAAAGCGTTCTAGCGTTATTGCATCCAATCGCTCACCAGCCGCTTCACCCGCCGCGCTTGTCATGCGATCCAGAATCTGTCGACAACGATCCAACTCCGATCGAATCAAGCTCACATCCTGCTTCGCGACCTCAGGCGCACCATGCTTCTCAAGACTACGACTTAACTCTTTCGCAACAACCGCAATCGTGGTCAACGGCGATGCCAACTCGTGCGCGGCACCTGCAGCAAGCGTAGCAAGCGCTTCCAACTGTCGATTGCGAACGCGCGCATCTTCAGCCTCCTTCAATGCCAACTCGCGCTGCTTCAACTCACCAGTCAACACAGTCACAAAGTAGGTGATCACTCCGCCGCAAGTCGCAAACGAAACCAAATATCCAAGCTTCGGCAAAGACCATTCACCGTTGGCTTGCAAGTTCGAGTTGTTCAGCTCAGCTAACGGTTCGGAACTGAGCGACAACGTCGTAACACTGATCACCGAGACAATCCACACGAACCAAGCCCACGCGGGGGTGAGTATCGCGCCCGCGACGGCAATGTTCACAAAGTAGAACAATGCGAAAGGATTCGTGAGCCCGCCTGTCAGATACAACATCCCCGTCAGCACCGCCAAGTCGATCAACATCAGGCTTGAGATCACTTGATAAGTCGGCA
>JBGSJB010000606.1:0-3914 GCA_041742175.1 Pirellulaceae bacterium | reverse complement strand
GCGCACCCTTCGAACACTCGCAGCACCGGCTCCAAAGTCTCCACCGCCGATCGATGCAAGTACAGCGCATTCGAAGTCAACCGCCCCACCGCCGCCCGCCCACAAGCCGCATCGATCATTTCGGTTCAATTGCAGCGTCTCGATTTGCGATTAAATAGGCAAGCCTCTCAGCGGGAAGCGTTTGAGGAAACTCGCAGGTCGGTCGCAGGTTAGCGATTAAACAATCGACCGACAGGAAACCGAAACAATGCCTTTGGTGACCTGGACTTACGATTGGCACGGCTTCTGTTCTGCAATGTCATCAGTACCGAAAAGTGCGGAAGAAATTGAACGAAACCTGCATCTTTTGCGTAAACCGAACTGTCCAACCACTTTTGATGTCCAACTTGCGGGCGATGTCGCTATCCCGTTGTTGCTTCGTAAACGCAGGTCTATACTTGGTTTACGCAAATTACCTCATTTGCGAACCCAAACTTCCGCCTCGACGTGACGGCCGTAGTTTCCTAAGAGCCATATTTTCCGAGGTCGTTTTTTCTAGTTAGCTAGTTGTCTATGTTTCAGTTGATTCGCTTTCCGTCTGATGCCCTACCCGACATCCGGGCTTTGGTGCAATTAAGTGTGGATCAATTGAAGTCGCTTGCCCGTTTGCTCGACACCAAAGAGGCGGCCCCTCCGGTTGATCAAGAGTTCGAGGATCATGTCCGGGAAGTGCTTGACGTAACCCCCGATAGCGCTGAAGCCGTTGTCCGCATCAGCTTGATCCTGCAAGGTTCAAATCTTGACAGCGAAAAGGCAACCAAGGTCGTCGAAGACTTTAGGCAACTGGTCGGATTGGAAAAGCCTAGCGACCAGGACGACTTACTTAGTGCAATTAGTGAAAAACAGGAAGACTTGATCAACGTCGTGACACGGAAACCAGCGATTGCTCGCGAACTCCAGCGACGTCATATCGCCAGCGGTACGCAACCTGCAATCGAATCGATTCGAACCCTAGTTCAGTTACGTCCTCTGTTTCAGCGAAACGAGGATGGCGAACCAGTCGACATTGAGTGCTTGATTCCGGCGATGACGCTGGAGCTTAAATACGAACGTGATAATCGCGAGCAATCCGCGACATTCAGCCTAACTGAAGAAACTTTGGACGACTTGATTGGTTCACTCGAAGATGCCAAGTCTAAATGGGCCTTGTTGAAACAAAAGTACTCAGACGAGATATGTGAATAGTTATGAATAAGCGTCTGAAAGAATACGGTGGACGGTTGACCTATGCAGACCGTGGGATTAAGAGCAACAAGCATAGGGTAACTGTTGCTGGATATCCGATGCAACCGGCGGAGCGCCAGGACGTCTACAACCTAGTTCAACGAGCCAACGTGTCGAGCGGGGCCGACGTGGAGGTAATGGGTGTTTCGCAGCACGATTCGTCTTTTGCGCACAGAGGAGTAGTTGTGCTGAATGGCGAGCATTACGAGCTTGTCGGAAAGATCATAAGTGGCGGAAGGGCGAAAAGAATAGTCCTACGCAACGCGGTCGATGAATCGATTGAAGACGGAACCATCGACTACGATCGATTAGCTATAAGGGTTGCCCGAATACAGACATCTGGCGAAATCTTCGACCTTACGAATGTTGCTGGATGCATCGTCGAGCCAGAGATGCTTTCCGGCTTCGTTAAGCAAGTTAAGAAAGTGGTTGGTCGAGCCAAAAAGGTTCCGACACGCACTGTGATTCTCTCAATAACAGGCTCGCTTTGTGAGAAAAAGCCGAAGCATTTCGCGATCGACTGGTATGGGGGCGGGAAATTGACCATTGCACGGTCAGGTGCCGAGGGAGACTGGGACCAATTAAGTGTCGGTCAGTGGATAGAAGCCACCATTTCACGCAAGATAACTGGCGAAGTGGTGTCTGCTCTCCTTGTTGGAACAATCGACGAGCCTCAAGGGTTTTCCAAAGAAGATCTCGCCGACTCCTACTCATCCTTACCGGCTGCTGATTTGGATCCGGTGGAGTAGGAGCTTCACTTTGGCGGCAGACGAAATTGCTACGGTCTACTTTCTCGACGTCGGCCAGGGAACGAGTCAAGTTATCGCGTTTGCAGATGGTAGTCTGGTAATCATCGACTGCGGTGCCTCTGCAGATGCCCTCGTTATGCTGCTCAAGACTATCTCATTCAGTAGGATTCGAGCCGTCGTTTTTTCCCATTGGCATGATGATCACGTAAACGGAACGCCAGCTGTCATAGCGAACTTTGGTTCCAGGATCGATGCATTTCATTTGCCTCAGGATCAACCTGCGGTAGACATCAAAGCTAATCTGATTTATCGCCAAATCGTCAAACTAAAAGACAAGCGAAAAAACACGCTCGTTTTAGACAGACTTGAATTCCGAAATTCCGACCATGGGAGGATCTACGGTGCAACATCCTCATCTGACGGTCCAGTACTTTCCGTTTTATATCCTGATTATGAACAATCAATAGAGGCGCAATCGCAGGGCGACTCCAATCAGGGAAGCGGGGTGCTTATCCTGGAGCATGGAAAGGGAAGAATTCTCTTTCCTGGTGATGCTGGTAAGAAAGCATTTAAGGCTCTCATTCAACGCCTCGGGAATGGGCCAATCACCTGTAACATATTGGCCGCTCCACATCATTCTGGAAAGCTCAACAAGGGAGCGATAGACGTCAGAGGTTATCGCAATTGTTACCACTGGCTGTATCAAGACGTCGTTCAGCCTGACTATGTCATTGTAAGCGCTGGTACCGACAACACCTATGATCATCCAAAGCGAGATCACTTGCTTGAGGCGGTGAGCGTTGGTGCGACCGTCGTATGTACCCAAATGACGCCGCAGTGTCATACCGATGTCAAATCAGTAAAGCCATCGCTATTGCCGCTGATCCATCACCCGGCGGAATGTGGGCTCAATAGCGGCGTTGGTTGTGGAGGAACGATTGTCGCTGTGTTGAATTCAGCAGGTGTGAAAATCGAGCGACTTGGCGAACATCAACGCAAGGTAAATGCCTTAGCTACCTCCCAATCGCCACTCTGCCGCTCATCTCTTAGCACATCAAGCGTGGTTTAGTTGCTCTCCCCACGATTGCCATCACAATGCACAGCGACTGCCACTGGGGATGGGGAAGCCTACGTTGCATCGCAATCAATAGATGCCTGCAATCACCCGCACTTTGCAGCCGCTTCGCGGTGAGGGTTAAGTCAGAATGCCGTGACTAGCGTCCAGAACGTTTCTACTGATCCTCAATCCGCAACGGCAGCTTGTACAGATACGAGTTACCAACTTTCTTCGACTCAATATTGCCGGCTTCACGCAGATGAGCCAAGTCACACGTGGATAGCTTGAGTGCCCTACGAACCTCATTGCTTCGCAGCCACGGATCCGTGTCTTCTGAATCTGAACGAACGTTCGTATCAATAGCATCGCTGGCAACTAGCGCCGCTGAGCCTGACTCCACTGGTTCAACTTGTGTTTTATCGTTTAGCCTTGGCACTACATGTTGCTCCCAATATCTCTTCCGTCCAATCCGCGAACGATCGACACCCTCCAACGCGATCCACTGCTGCGATCTTCGCTTACTCGCCTCGACATCGAACCCAGCATAATCCTCTGCCACAAACAACCACTTGTGATGATAGATATAAGGATCCGACGGCAAACTACGACGCTCAACAGTCCCATCTGCACGAACCACCACAATCGCCGCAATCACCGGCTCCGGCTCCACGTCAAACCCTGGGCAGTAGATAAACGACACCGAATCCGTCCGCTGATTCAGCTTCACCACCGTATACTCAAAATGCTCCGGCAAATGTCGCTTAGCCCACTCGACCGTCCCACCCAGCCGCTCTTCGTACTGACGATGAACGTAGACCGCATAGCCAATCTCCTTGCCGATCCCA
>JBGSJB010000605.1:0-4243 GCA_041742175.1 Pirellulaceae bacterium | reverse complement strand
CCAACGTTCCGCTCCAGTAGACTCGCGACTGTTCGGATACCGTCCAATCGATACGAGGTCGCGGAAACACGAGTTCATAGCGCAGTTCGGGTCGATCAGGATTGTGCCAGACCATGCCAAACACCGGCAGCAACTGAATATCGTCGCGGTCAAGAAAGTCGATTCCAAAGACCCAGTCGGCGCGCGGTCCAGGATGAAACATGCCGACTGCGTGGGCCGGAAATCGAACTCCATCGCGAGCGCTATCTTCGAAATCGCTGTAGATGCCGACCATTGTCGACCATTCGTAACTGAACTGATCCGACAGCGTGTGGCGAGTCTGATAGCCGAGTTCGAAATCATACAGTCGCGGCGGCAAGTGAACTGACTGTGGGCCTGACAGCAAGTGCAAATTCATGTTCGTCGAAAAGCCGGATTTTTCTTTACGTTGCAAGTAGTTCGGCGACTCGAAACTGAGCCAACCGAATTGTTCGCCGTCGCCGGGCATGTAGGTCACGGCGTCCTCTTCGTAACGGTAACTGGTGTAGCGCGCGACCGACAAGTCGTAGAGGTTCAGAGTCGTGGGCGCGATCAATTCCTGTTCGAGTTCCTTAATGTTGTGGTCGTCGATCGAGACTAACTTCGACTGATCAAGCGGGTGAGGAATGATCTCATGCGGGTAGAACGCGTCTGATGAGACGCTCGCTAAGCCGTGGTTATCGAAAAATTGCAATGGATCTGGCGCGGTTGCTTGTATTGCAGGTTCAACGATCAATGAATCGGAAATGAGCGGTCTGGGAGTCAGCGGCGTGGTCGTTAAGGGTCCCGCGGTTCTTGGGCCAGAAGCTAGCGGATCGGAAACGAACAGTTCAGTTTGCCCATCTTGAGCAAATAGGTAGGGGACGCTCTCGGGGCCGAACACGAGCGCGACCAGAACGCAGGTCCTGAGCGACGCAGGTTTTCGCAGTTTCTTTCTGCGATGCTGCATTGGTTTTCGCGGGTCGAAAGTTGGCTTGAGGCACTCATCGCACCGAAACGAAGCGGCTCCGGCGGCACAGAATCAGAGGTTAGTACAGTATTTGCAGTTTGTGAGTCAACTTTGGAAAGCGGCACTTTTACCCACTAGGAAGTCGCCCAGCCGCAAATTTTGGAAACAGTTTTGATGAAAATGCAGTGTTTTGGTCATCCGGCGAGGTTGGACTAGCCAAGATTGTTGTCAAGGCTGAGAATAGTTGCATTGGACCGAAGCACAATTGGGCTGAAGCAGGGAAACCTCGATCCCGAAATCGCGCAGTTTGCTGGGACGATTACTTCCCAAAGAAACGAGAGATGGCGTGGATCAACGAAGATTCGTAACTTGGCTGATGCTGACTTCGGCTCTGTTCTTTCTGTACATGAGCATGCAACGTCCGGTGCCTCCGAAAGAGGTGCCGAAGGATGCACCGGTCGTCGACAACGCAGATCCTCTGTTGAGGAACGATCCGGTTGCTGCTGCGAAGCCGGACAATGCTGATGCTGAGATTACAGCCGACCCGAATTCTGACCTTACCCCTGGTACAGATCCCGACGCAAAAACGGAGTCTGCACCGGCGATTGCTAAGGCGCCTCTTCTCCCTGAGCAGATTGTAACGCTCGGGTCGATGGATCCCGCCAAGAAGTTCAACATGCTTGTCACGTTGAGTTCTCGTGGAGCTGGGGTTATCCGAGCGGAAATGGTGGAGCAGAACGCGTCGGGGCGCTTAAGGTTTCGAGCGCTCGAACATGACGGTAGCTACCTTGGCTATCTGGCTCTGCTTCCAGCTTCGAACGGTATGCGCGTCATGTCGGTGCCTCCGGGCAGTCCAGCAGCGCTAGCCACCTCGACCGAGACCTCGGGAGGAATTTTAGTTGAGGATGTGCTGACCCAAATTGACGGCAAGTCGATCGACTCGATCGAAGCGGCTCAAGCGGTGATGCAAACCATCAAGCCGGGAACTTCGGTGCAACTAAGTGTTCAGCGGCAAGTGAACGGATCGACGCAATCGCTGAAATTCACCACGTCGACGATGGAAGCTCCGTTGGATGTCGTGCGAACCGAAGAGTTTGCGACTGAAAGCGTTCCAGGAAACAAGCAACGGCCGAGTCTGCTTACGACGATCGCTTCTCTAAACGGCACTCGCATTCCGTCAGGCAAAGATGTGCTGCCTGCATTAAGCGGAACGTTGTATTCAAACTGGGAAGTCACTGCCATCAACGTTGCTGGTGGCGAAGGTTACGAGTTTCGCATGCCGCTCGACGGATACCTTGAACCCACTGGTCGGCCCAAGCAAATCGATCTGGTCAAGCGCTATCGGTTGTTGCCCGCGGGCGCAGGGCAAGACGGCTATGTGTTGGATTTGGAGACAGCGATTGTCAATCGCAATGATCAACCGATCGATGTATCTGTGCGTCAACAAGGTTTGAATGGTTTGACGCTTGAAGGTTGGTGGTACTCGGTGAAGATCAGTCCGCATATGTTCTCGGGAGCTGGGCAGCGCGACGTGATTTTCAACACAGCGGCCACCGGACATCAGATTTTGGCGACGCGAACAATTGTAGATAACGCTAAGAAAACGCCGTTGAAGCCGGACAAGCTGATCTTCTCGGAAGGTGAACCAGCTGACATGCGCAGCGTAAAATACATCGGCTTGGACGCTCAGTACTTCAACGCGTCGATGCTGCCACATCCAGATTCACCGGACTCGTTGTCGAATCTCGCGCGAGCCGCTTCGACGGTCATCGCCGATGTTCCAGCTTTGAATAAGTCGCAATTGCAAGCTGCTAATACTTCGTTCTGGTTTGATACGCTGGAACAGAGTGTCGAGCCGGGCGAAGAGCTATCGCAGCGCTATCAAGTCTTCATTGGCCCGAAGGACACGACGCTACTTGCGGCGCACGGCTTGGAGCGCGCGATTGAATATGGTTGGTTTCCTTGGGTCGCTAAACCTCTATCAGCCATTCTGCACTTCTTCTATGCGATCGTTCGCAACTATGGTTTAGCGATCATCATGCTGACTGTTATGGTCCGCGGCGCCATGTTCCCGCTCGGACGCAAGGCAGCGATGAGTGCTCAGAGAATGCAAGAGATGCAACCAGAGCTTAAGAAGATCAACGAGATGTACAAGGACAACATGGAGAAGCGCGGGCGCGCGATGCAGGAGTTGTACAAGAAGCACAATTTCAAGCCGCTGTCGGGTTGCTTGCCGATGTTTATTCAGTTGCCGATCTTCATCGGATTGTATCGGTGCTTGAGTGTCGATATTTCACTGCGCCAAGAACCGCTCCTGCCGGGAGTTGATTGGTGTTCCAATCTGGCCAGCCCCGACATGCTGCTGAATTGGAGCGGTTGGATGCCGGAGATCATTGCTGGTCGTGGTACAGGTTGGTTCGGTCCTTACTTCAACATTTTGCCGCTGGTTACTGTTGCATTATTCTTGGTCCAGCAAAAGATATTGATGCCCAAGGCGACCGATGAGCAGACGCGAATGACACAGAACATGATGCAGATTATGACAATCTTCATGGGTGTTTTGTTCTTCAAAGTGCCTAGTGGATTGTGCATCTACTTTATTACTTCCAGCATCTGGTCGCTGGTCGAGCGAAAATTGGTCAAGCGATTCACCCCACCGCCGAGTCAAAGTAACCCGGGAGGTGCGGCTCCAATCGCGACGACGAATCCAAGTGGATCAAACGGTCCGACGGCAGCAAATCGCAAAGCCAAGAACCGTCAGAACGCTGAACCGGTCGTTGAAAAGTCTGCCACACGAACGCGCCTCGACGAGCTCCGCGCGATGCTCGAAAAGCCTGCGGTTCGGTCCGCAACGCAGCGCGACAGCCGCAAGGACAAGGGCAAGAAACGTCGTAAATAGCGTTTCCGACCCTCGCGGACGTCTGGCATCGGCGGAAAAAAACTGGAAATCCAGCATTGCGGATTTGCGGTCGCTGCGCACTTACCGATATACTGTTGACGGAGCCTGTGGGCTCGCAGGCCTATCCGCAAGCAACTGTCATAAAGGTTTCGGCTTATGGACCAGATTCGCAAGCAATCCAGAATTGCGCAGCGTCGGCTAGTAACTGAGCGATTCTTCGCTTACCTGCCATGGACTCTTTCATTCGCCTTGCTGCTGGCAGTCATTGCGATCGCTCTGCCGAAGCTGATGTATCTGCCGATTGATAGCGCGATTTGGTTCGCGTGCTGGGCGGGTGGCTGTGCACTTTTAGCGCTGATCGTGAACTCCGTTTTGAC
>JBGSJB010000604.1:0-6280 GCA_041742175.1 Pirellulaceae bacterium | reverse complement strand
ACTCGGTTACATCGAGCGAAAGAAAGCGAACTTGCGCGAGGCCTACGAGGACTTGGTGTGGGCTCTGATCAATAGCAAAGAATTCGTTTTCAACCATTGAACTAGCTGAGCGCATGACCCCTTCCAAACGATGTCGATTTTTTGTTGTCACGGTTCTTTGCGTGCTCGCAAGTCAACCGCGCGGCCAGTCCCAGATACCGACGATTCAGTTGTCTGCGTTGTCGCCAGCGGTTGGACAAGCGGCCAGTTCGTTTGCGGTTCGAGTCAGTGAAGGTCAATTGACGGACGAAGTTGACCAACTGATTTTCAGCAACAGTGCGATTGTCGCCAAGTTGCAAACCACTGCGCCGCGATTGTTGGAGACCAGTGCGCAACCGAAGTATGGCAACTTTGACGTGACGATCACTCCGGAAGTTGTGCCAGGCGTCTACGAAGTTCGCGCGCACGGGCGTCATGGGCTTTCGAATCCGCGCGCGTTCTTGGTCACTCAATCTCCGGTGCACGTTGTTGATCAAGAACATACGACATCAAGCAGTTCGCTCGACCTGTCGCTGCAACAAGTAACGGTTGATCGCACTTTTCCGCAGCGACGCAATTATTACAAAGTGACGTTGGCGGAGGGCGATCGCCTATTTGTATGCGGGCATGCGCGTCGACTCGATTCGCGAGCTGTGATCGCTTTGGCGCTGTTGGATCCGAACGGGCGCGAAGTGGCCCGTGGCCGTGCTGTCGGTGAATTTCCAGCGGAAATATTGCATAAAGTCACCTTGCCGGGAACTTACACGTTGCTGGCATATGACTTTCTGTTTCAAGGTGGTGAGGAGTTCAGCTATGCGTTGCAAGCCGTTGTGGATGCAGCGACTGCTGGTGTAGAGGATGTTTGCGCAAAGGTGGATTGTGAGCTGAAGCGATTGTGTGCGACGAGTGGCGAGTCGAAGAGCATTTCGAACTCAGCTCTCGTGGGCTTGAAACCGCACGCGTCAGAGCCGGCTGCTGTTGCGGCTCAGTGGTTGTCGCCGACGGTTGCGAGTAATGCAGCGAATGCAGGCGAGCGAGCGGTACCGTTCACTGAGTTCGGCGAGTTTACAGATTCGAAGCCGAGTTATGTTTTGGATTTCAAAGCGACAGCGGGTCAGTCGCTGTGGGTAGAAGTCAACTCAGCGAAGCTTGATCAGTTAACGGATCCGCGAACGATTGTTTATAAAGTAAACCGCGATCCAAACGGTAACGAATCGCTCCAGCAACTGGCCGAGCAGGATGATGCGGCAACTCTGGGAACCGCTGCAATGAAGCTGCGTATGCGTGATCCCTATTTACAATTCACTGCACCAGAGAATGCTACTTATCGCATCCTGTTGGCCGACAATCAAACCGGTGTCCGACCGGCAGGATCTCGCAACTTTGTATTGACTGTGCGCGAAGCTCAACCTGCTTTCGAGTTGCTCGCTTATCTGCCTTTTCCATCCAAAGATGTCGCGCAATCGAAGAACTGGGCGAGCAATTTGGCTCGCGGCGGTACGGAAACAGTTCATGTTCGGGTCACACGACGAGACGGTTTTAATGAGGCGATTGAGGTAATCGCTGACGGTCTGCCAGCCGGAGTTGCGTGCGAGAAAGCGATCATTCCGGCGGGGGCGAGTGAAGCCATGCTGATCTTGCAAGCCGCTGAAGACGCGGTGGATGCCACGGCGGCGGTTCGCGTTGTTGGGCGATCGAGCGGTGCTACGCAACTGGAGCGTGTGGCGATGTTTGGAACGATTGTTCGTGGTGCGACGCCAACTCGAAACACGATTGAATCCCGACTGGCGGCGGATTTGGGCGTGCGCGCTAATGCGTCTGAGTTCGCGCCTTTGTTGGTGACTTTGGGTGACTGTCAAACGTTGGAGATGGCTCGTGGTGGCAAGTTGCCGATTCCAGTCAAAGTGGTTCGTCGGGCGGGAGGCGCGGGAAAATGCACTTTGCGTCCGCAGCACTTGCCGCCCAAATGCACGCTGGCTGAGATCGCGATTGAGGGAGACAAAGCGGAAGGAAGCGGCGAATTAGTCGTTGCACCAGACGCTCCGATCGGCGAGTACACGTTTTGGATGCAGAATGAAACTACGGTGAAATGGCGACCAAATCCTCAGTCTTTGACCGCGGAAGAGGCTTATGTCGAGAAGCTGAAGGCTGCTTCGGCAGACCCAGCACAAGCGGCTGCGAAACCGATGATCGATGAAGCGCTCAAAGTGGCCAGTGAACGCGTCGAGCAGCTGAAGAAGGCGACCGCGGAGCGCGATGTGGTCGTCTATTTCGCAACAACTCCGGTTCGTATTCGAATTGTTGAGTTTCCAGTTCGGCTCGCTTCGCCCGAAGTTGTTGCTGTCGCTAGTGGCGCGGAAACGCAGATGGAATTGAAGATCGAGAGGCTGTTTGGTTTCGCGGATGCAGTCGATCTCTCGTTGGCGGGTAAAGCATCGCTTGAAGGACTTGAAGTTGCCGGCGCGCAGATACCGGCAGGGATGGAGCTTGCAAGGCTTGTTATCAAGATTCCGCCGGCGGCGCAGGCGATGACGGTGGCTGTACCAATTAAGATGGATTGCAAGTTCAATGGTCACGCATTGAGTCACACCGTTAACGTCAACTTGCAGATCTCACCACAAGCGGCTCAATGACGATCCGCTTTGCAATTTGCTCGGCGAACATTTCCGTTCGGCGAATACTTAAGAGATCGCTTTACGGATCTCACTGCGGAACTCAACCTCCACGAATCCCACCTTTACGTGAATAGAACTATGATGCATCGAGCATTTAGCGTAGCGATATTGATAGCGCAACTGAGCGCGACTTCGGTTGTGACTTCGATTGCGAGTGCGCAAGAGCCGGTCGACTTTGGAACGCAGATCGCGCCGCTGTTAACACGCAACTGCAGTGCTTGCCACAACGCGAAAAAGCCCGAAGGCGGATTAGTGTTGGAGTCGTTCGCGACTTTGATGAAAGGTGGCGACAGCGGCGATTCGATTGTGCCTGGCATGGCTGAGAAGAGCGAGTTGCTGGCGCGGGTGGTGGCGACGGATGACTCCGTGATGCCTCCGGATGACAACGCGGTTGGTGCCAAACGCTTGACGGAAGCCGAGGTCGGCTTGCTGAAGTCATGGATTGCAGCGGGCGCTCCCGCGCCGCGAGCCGCAGCGAGTTCGATGTTGAAGTTTCGCGACATCACGGGTTCGTTGAAACCGATCTATGCCAGCGATGTTTCGCCAGACGGCAGTTACTTGGCATTCGGGATCGGTAATGTTGTGGCGCTGGCGAGCAATCCGTTTGGTGCGGCTGCGCCTCGGTTGGATTATCTGATCGATCCCGAGTTGAAATTGCCTGATGGAACTCCGATTCAGGCAACTCATGTGGATTTGGTGCAGTCGATTGCGTTTAGCCCTGATAGCCAACGTTTAGCGGTCGGTGGATTTCGCAGTGTAAAGATCTGGAAGCGGCAGACAGAGTATAAGCCTATCGACGCTCCGGTGCCTGCGGGCAGTTCGATCTTGGCGTCAAACTTGGCTGGTGATCGCATCGCAGTTGAAACTCCGGAGCACGCGGTTGTTCTGGTTGATGCAGATAAGATGCAACCGATTGTGACTTTGAAAGGACATCTCAGTCCCATAACTGCGGTCGCGTTTGTGCCGAATTCGCAAGTCGTTTTCAGTTGCGATGACTCGGGTCGTGTGCTGCGCTGGACCCTGCCTGCCGAGTCGCAAAGTACGGCACCCTCTGAGATTCTTTTTGCAGAGGCGGCACCGAGCGAAAATGTTTCGCAAGTTACTATCGACGCGAAAGAGGTCATCGGTCTGGCGGCTACTTCAGCGAATTCAGTGATCGTGCTGCGGAAAGACAAAAAAGTTCAATCGCTTCAGTTCAATGAGGCAAATGCAGAGGCAAATGTGCCGGCGGGATTTGGGCCGGTCGCGGCTTTCGATCGTTTGGCGGATGTTCACAGCGTTCACACGGTACAGCCAACGGACTCGGCGCAGTACTTGATTGCCTTCGCGAACGGAGCGATTGAAGTGGTTAAACCGGAGAGTGCGGAAGCGATCGTTCGGTTCGAGCAGGGTGCGCCGTTGATGGCTCTGGCGGTATCGCGTGATGGGAAGCGATTGAGTACTGCGGGCGCGAGCGGACCGGCGAAGCTTTGGAACCTGTCCGATGGCAAATCGACCGTTAACTTGGAGGGCGACTATGAGAATCTTCGCAAGTTACAAGTTGCAGAACGCAACGCAGCGCGGCAGAAGGCCTTGGTCGATTTGTTGGCGGCGCGCGTACCTGAACTGAAAAAGGAAGCGGAGAAGGAAGTTGAGGCTCGTAAGAAAGTAGAAGAAGCGCGCACAAAAGCTGTGGAAGCAATCGCGGCGAAAGTGAAGGAAGTCGAAGCGGCACAAGCGCAGGTTGCAGCTACACAAGCGTCGATGGAAGAAACTCGTAAAGCGATCGAAGAGCTGAATAAGAAAATGACCGCGCTGGCGGGCGAGTTGGAGGCGAAGCAGAAGGCGGTTGCAGAGGCTGATAAACGCAAACAGGATGCGGACGGCGAACTGGTGAAACACGACCAAGCGCTCGCGACCGCTACCGACAGTGTTGAGCGCGCCAGTGCGCTGATTCCGAAGCAAGAATCGCTGGTCGCCGCCGAGACTGCGCTGCTGACCACGGCACAGCAAACGCTGGATGCGCAGCGCGCGGCACCTGCGCCTTTGATTCAGACGCTTGCGTTCGACAAACTGAGCAATGCTGTGATCGCCGCGACCGCCGATAACTGCTTGAACATCTTCGATGCAGCGACTGGCAAGGCTCTGGCGAAGTTGCAGCCAAGTGCGGTTGCAATCAAACAGCTATTCGTTTCGTCCGATCAGCGAATCCTCGGCGGTGACGGGAATCAGTGGTTTGCTTGGAATCTGAGTTTACCTTGGTCGCTTGAACGAACGTTCGGTTCGCCATTCGGAAGTGATTCGGCTGCGTCCCTTTTTAGCGACCGGATTACGGCGTTGGATTTCAGTCCCGATGGTCAGCTGTTGGCGGTTGGCAGCGGACCGCCGAGTCGATTTGGAGATGTGAAGATTTTGAACGTCATGACTGGTGAAGTCACACGAGATCTCGGCGAAGCGCACAGCGACACAGTGCTGGGGTTGCGATTCTCGCCCGACGGACGGCAACTGACCTCTTGTGGCGCGGATAAACTCAGTCGACTGTATCAAACGGAGTCAGGCGAGTTACTGCGTTCGTTCGAAGGTCACACGCATCACGTGCTTGCCGTCGCTTGGCAGAGCAACGGCCAGACATTGGCCACAGCAAGTGCCGACAATTCCGTTAAGACTTGGAATGTTGAAACGGGAGAGCGGAAGCAGTCGATCGGCGGGTTTGGCAAGGAAGTGACCGCGATCGAGTTCGTCGGACAAACAGATCAAATTGTGACGAGTTCGATTGATGGCCAGGTAAAACTTCACAACGCGTCGAACGGCCAGCAGGTTCGCGTTTTCGCCGGAGCGAATTCGCCACTATATTCCGTTTCGGTGAGTGACGACGGGCAGTTCATCGTTAGTGGTGGTCAAAGTGGTCAGATATTGATTTGGAAGTCAGCTGATGGAGCCGTGCTCCGGAAAATCCCTGATGATGCGAAGTAGTTTGCATTGCACGGCTGTTGCCACGTACGACTGACGACCTTTGCAAATCCGTTGCTACCACGGAAGGCGGGTGCGACGTACAATGTCGAGTGAGGCGGGCAGTAACCGCCGCTTGTCAGTGTCGCGATGCAAAGAGGCCAGCCTTGTCTACCGGTAGTCCGCAAGTTATCGAATTCCAGTGCCCAGGATGCGCGAAACGATTGAAAGCCGGACCTACGTTTGCGGGCAAGCGTGTGAAGTGCCCGCAGTGCGGCAATCCAGTTCAAGTGCCCCCGCCAGTGCCCGACCCCGAACCGCCTGCGAAGATTGCGTTGCCGGATGATTGGCTGAGTCTGGATGCACCGGTGCTGGAAGATTCGAGTAAGTTGCCGACGAAGCCGTTTGTCCCAAAACACCAACCGGCGGGTGCTGCGAGGCCGGTGGCAAAGCCAGCGGTGAATCCGAATGGCGAAGAACAAGCCGCTGCACCGAATAAGATTGCATCGTCGACACAGTCGGATTTATCGAAAGCCGCCGAAGATGTTCCTGTGCGTCGTTCGGTCTTTGACGACGAGTTACCGGACTTGGCGGAGTTGGACGCAAGCAGTCGCAAACCTCATAGCGTCGCGGACATTTTTCAGCTTGAAGGATTGGAT
>JBGSJB010000603.1:0-15383 GCA_041742175.1 Pirellulaceae bacterium | reverse complement strand
GCCGCCGCCACAGTCGCCACCGGTGAAGCGTTCCTTGGGATCCGTCGGAAACAACATGGACCAACGTGCTCCCGCTGGTGCGACCGCTTGGGTTCGGCGCACTAGGGGGAGACGCGCATCGCCTGCTACCGGGCCGTAGCCGATTGCCAAAATTGGATCACCTGGATGCATCAAATCGGAATTGCCAGTCTCGACAAACGCAAAGTGCCCGGGTTCGCTAATTCGCACCAGCCCCACGTCAGTGGCCGGATTGACGCCTTCCACTTCACCGACAAGATCTCGTCCGTCGGGAAAAGCTACCACGACTTGGCTTCCAGGCATGTAAAAGTGATGGGCAACCGTCGCCACCAATCCATCCTCAGATATGACGACTCCGCCAACGCCCCGATTTTGGTCTGTCGGGCGCCGGATTCGGACGGTGGTTGCGACCACCTTGTCTTCGATCGCTTGCGGAATACTTGTGACCGCCTTTTCGGACTGGGGTATTGGAATATCGTTTTTTATGCCACCGGTCATCAGCATGCGATCAAGATACTTACCGGCGCTCAGTACGTCCCACATCGAGTTAATCTTCTCGACATGCGTAAAGGACGAACCATTATACCGATAGCTGACACTTTCGATTCCCAGCAAGTTGGCATCGAGATCGAATGCCAGACCGCCTATCTTCCATTCGTACTTCGATCCCACCGGACGCATAAACCAGGTGCCTTCGGCAATGCGATCGATCCATTCCAAGTCCAACTGCGGGACGTGTAGAAACCCAGACTCGGGCAGCGGGTACGCGAATGTGGCGATAGGCTGTCCCGCGACGACTTTAACTGGAGCAACCAGCGTGACGTGCGGCCATGGTCCCGGTTCATCGAACTTCGCTGCAGCCACGTTCCACTGATGCGACCAGCCAAGGCCAGTTGCAGCGACTTCGCGGCCGCCAGGTAGATGTATTCTCAAATTCCTTTTCGCCATGAGCGGCGACATGGCGGACGTCAATATGTGACCTTCAGCAGAGACGATCAACCCTGTGCAGCCATCGTAGATTTGGCCATCATCGGCCGTGACTCGAACAATGGCGGGCGCGACCTTCTGGTAGACGGCACTGAGTCGCCGTTCCAAGTCGACTACGTCCGTCGAAACCGGCTTCGCTCGCGCGGGCTCATCGTTCCTCTGAAGGAGCTTGAAACGCTCTTCAGCCGCTATGTCTGAGACGATGAGGAAGACCGTGATGGCACACGCTAACACACTAGCGATACGCATTGCAATCTCATTAAGGTATAAAAATCGGGACGCAAGTAACTATTAAAAAGGCTTTCGATTCGGTCGTTGCTCGCAGCATCTTGCATCCCGCTGAAACGTTTCGCGTCATCCACATCTGCAGACTTCGAAACGACAGGCTCGAGTGCCTATCTTCTCGCGACCAGTTGCTGCCCAACACCTGACATAGATCAGAAACTGATGTGGTTCGAGCTACCAATAGCGGCATCGCTGAGCACAATTCAGCAGACAATGGCTCAGCATGCTTCAAGCTTCACACCGCGTGGCTTTACTGTACCACACCGTAGCAACCCCTCGCAACGAGGACCCCCGGCCAGAAACGCCATTGCTCATCCGGGGCAACAAAAATATTGCAGTGACCGACTGGAATCGGGTATAATCCCCAGCTTCAATAGCAGATTCGACAGAATTGAAAAAACGCCACAAACAATCGAATGCACCGAGTTTCGAATCCCAAGTCGATCCCCGAACTGCCCTGATCCGTGTCGTTACCCGAGCTGACTCCACCACCATTGGAACGTTCCGTATGAACACAAAGACAAAACGTGTACTCGTTGTCGCTGGAGTGCTAATCATCGCTTGTATCGGGATCGCTGGATGGACCACCACCAAGGTCGTCGCTTGGATTCGCGGCCTACCCAACCGTGTCGTGATTGACGGTACCGCGTTGGAAAACTCGATCGGACAGGCGGTGACCGAATCGTATCATCTTGCTCTCCGCGACGACGATTCTAATATTCAGCTACAAATTCTTAATAAGCAATTCGTTCCACTGATTCGCCAGGACGATGAAGGGGCTGCTTGGATACGAAACGAATACGGCGACGACCTCAGTGCCCTTGTTGATTCAGAAGATCCTGCAGTATCAGCCGCTGCTGCCAACGTGATTTTGATGCTTGAACCGGCGAGGCGTCCCTAGGACGTTGGGTAATAATCGCGTGCACCCGAGTACTCGAGCTGGGCGGACTTGATAAGAGAGGCAGGCACTTAATTTCGGCAACTCTCCAGCCGAACCCCATTCACCATCGACAGGCCGAAGACCGTACTACGGTTTCCTTTTCCGCAAACGCAAGCCAGTTAACTAGTTGTCGATTTTTGGTCGTTTGCTATGGCAGCAATGAGGGTGATGTCGGCAATACGCTTGACGTTAAGGATTTTCTTGACATGCAAAACCCGATCACGGGGAAGTAGGCGCGGTGACCGAATCGGAACAAAAAATGCAGTCGAGTTGCTGATCGTGCGTTTCCTGAAGTCAAGGTCGCTCGGCGGCAAGCGGGTGATTTTGGCCGTCATCTGCATGACAGACTTGACTGCTGATGGGGCAATAATGATCTGCCGTCAAAACATTCATTTCTTTTTCACCGCAATGGCTCTGTGGCTCCTCGCCCACGGATGCACCGAAAAGACGGCAGAATACAAGTTCTCTGGCGCAATTGAAGGCGGCTTTGATCCAGTCGCTGCCTTTCGCAAGGATGGCCTTACCATTAGCGCTGAGGCAGAAGGTGAGCGCATTCGAAACCCGCCACTTGGATACCCAAGTGCTCAAGGCACTCCATACCTCGAGGAAACCGCAACTCAGGGTTTACGGAAGTGAGAGCATGGGCCAAGTTATGAGCAAGTTCACCTGGGAAGAGTGATTGAACCGAGTCAAAATTGCGAGTTTTCAATTTAACGACGGCAGCTCCGCAATCGTTGTTTTCTGTAAACGAAACGAGCGCTGTCTTATCGCGTGCGAGGATCGCTTTCTCAAGTAGAACCGAATCCTCTTTCTCAACATTCGGCAAGACATAGAGAGTGCGTGGGCCATAGGACGATTTCACGGGTTACGTGATTGACTACGGTTGTTACCCCGACCAACAGCGTCCCTATTTCACGCTGCGTGAGGCTCGCCAGACGCTGAGCTCCGAAGCGACTGGAACCGGTCTCGAGGGATCGATCTATGCCGGCCTCGAATCGCTGACATCAAAGCTACTCGATCGCGAGTGGCAACGAGATGATGGTGCAGCGATGCGCATCAGTCGCTGTTTGATCGATGCCAACTGGGGGCAATCGACGGATGTGGTCTACCAGTTCTGCCGGCAGTCAAAGCACGCCGCTGTGATCATCCCCAGCCACGGTCGCTTCGTCGGCGCTTCGAGTTTGCCATTCAGCGAGTATCGTCGCCGCCCAGGAGATCGCATAGGACTCAACTGGCGCATCCCCAACGTCCACGGTAAGCGGGCCATCCGTCACGTGGTCTACGACACGAACTGGTGGAAGTCGTTTATCAACGCGCGGCTGCGTGTTGCCATGGGCGATCGCGGCTGCCTCTCGCTCTTCGGCACCAACGCCGAAACCCATCGCATGCTCGCCGAGCATTTGACCTCGGAGTACTACGTCAAGACCGAGGCTCGCGGACGGAGCGTTGACGAATGGAAGCAGCGACCTGAGCAGCCGGACAACCACTGGTTTGACTGCTTGGTCGGTTCGGCGGTCGCAGCATCGCTGCAGGGCGTAATCCTTCCAGGCATTGAGAGTGTAGCCCAGGTCCGCAAGGATCGAATGAGTTTTACCGAGATGCAGAAGCGACGTCGGAGCCAATAGCAAAGGAAGGCGAATTCAATAAATCTTCCCACTTCTCCGTCAATCTAAAGGGCAACCGGGTATTCCTACAGATAGAAGACCACTTCTTCAGTCTTAGGTAGCTCGCCGGTAAGTCAGATAACTTGCAAAAGACGATTCGCGAGAGTGCGAAAGCACCCGCAAAGGCATCGGGAGTTGCCGGAAGCGTTGAGCAGCACAAGCTCACTGAGCAAATCGCTGCTGACAAGTATTTGGCGTCAAAGGCAGCCACCTCCCAGAAGAAGCGTGGCCTTCGATTTGACAAGCTCGTGCCTCCGGGATGAACCAAGTTTACTCGCCTGATAAAGCACAAAAAGAATTGGGATGGCAACCACAAGTTAACAGCTTTGCCGAAGAGATCTATCATCTTGGACAGTCGATGTAATAAAAAAACGTATCAGGTATCCTCGCAATTTGAATGCTACAACATTAGAGCCCCGAATTTAGTTCGGCCGTCGCGCCGAGAGCGAATGGAAGACCCTTCACGCAGCCGGTCGAGCAAGGCCGGATTGTCTTCGACCACACGGGCGTTGCCCCAGAGCTTGATGCGTCGGCTGCGGGCGTAGTCCATCAGGGAAGATGAACGCCAGGGGGTTCTCTGATAAGTTACCAAGCGTGATGTACTGGCGATTGCCACCAAAGTCGGCAAAGCCCAGCGTCTTCTCGTCCATGACGTTAAGAATTCCGGGTGACCCGAACCGGTATTGAATGTAGGGCTGGCCTTCAGCGTTGGCTGCTCCCAGATAGAACATATCCAGATCAGACAGGAAGACCTCGAGATCCGGAGTCACGGTCGTCTCCCAACTGCCACCCATTTCCATGCGAAAGTAATTGAATTGAGAGCCTCTGTCGAACTGGATGCCTTAGACAGTGGGAGTAAAGGCGATGTCGCTAGAGAATACTCGCGTGGGATGGCCTCGGTTACCTAACCGGTCCCCTATTCCCGCAACCGCCTTGGTCGCGCATGGACAAGGACTCCGTAAAGTGCGTTCTAGCACGATTCAGCAAAAAATTCGGTTTCAGGGTAATCGCTTATGGTGAGAGCTACCAAATTCTCAACTCTTTTCATCAACTTTTTTAAAAACAATTCTAATGTGTTCTGGCTTCTTGCAAAAACAGGTAACAAGAGAAGCGGTCCTTTGAATTTGTTCGCGCCGAACTATCTGTCTCGGTTACCTTAAAGCAGCTTCATAGAATCGATGTTAGATTTGGCAGCAGCAACGACGTCTGCGGTGGTTGCGGGGTTCGCCGTGCCTTCGACCCGGATGATTTCGACGTCAGTCAAGCCGATGAATCCCAAGATGCCACGGATAGACGGGACGAAATGATCATGCACGGCATACGAGCCTTCGGAAAAAACGCTGCCGCTGGACACGACCACGTATACTTTCTTTAGGGGAACCAGGCCTTTAGGTCCGTCAGAGGAAAAGCTGAAGGTGCGGCCAACTCGGACGATGTGGTCCACCCAGGCTTTGAGGACGGATGGCAGGCCAAAGTTCCAGATTGGCGTTGAAATGAGGATGACATCCGAGGCGAGGAGCTCGTCCACCAGTTGGTCGGAGAACTTGATCACCTCCTGCTGCTCTGGGGTGCGGGCCTCGGCGGGGGTAAAAGCCGCTCCAATGTCAGCCCCGCTGAGGTGGGGTATTGGCTGGGCGGCCAGATCACGCGTGGTGATGGAAATTCCTGGGATGTCCTTTTTAATTTTCTCCAACAGATGCCGAGAGACTTGGCGGGAGGAGGAGTTTTCACCGTTGGGGCTGACTTCAAGGTTGAGCAATTTCACGATAATTCCGTGTTTGTTGTTGGTGGTGCTTGGAGGAAAGAATCCGACGAAAGCTCTAAAGATCCGTTGTGCGGCACTTCCATTGTGCAGCATTATAGAACTATTGAAGATTACGTCAACATGGTCTATTATTAACCTATGCGACCCCTCATCCACCCTTCCGTCGACGCCATCACCGTCGAGGGGATCCTCCATGCTTTATCGGACCCGGTCCGGGTGCAGATTTTAGTCGGACTCGTAAAAGCCGAATGTCCCCAAAGTTGCGCGAAATTTCAGATGGTGGAAAACCGCGAATTGCCGAAATCCACCTTGTCCCAGCACTTCAAAGTGTTGCGCGAGGCAGGGCTGATCCGCAGCGAGCGCAAGGGTGTGGAATTGCATAACAGCACGCGGTATGCGGAGATTTGCGAGCGGTTCGGTCCCCTGATCACCGCCATCCTCGACGCCTACGCGGCAGAGCGGCAATAGGTTGCATAGTCCCAATCCCGTGAATGCCGGACGATGCAGAAGATAAGGCAATCGCCAGTGCGGTAAAGAGATCGTGCAGTTTGTTTGGGCCTTAGGCTTTAGTGAGCTAGCAAAAAATGATTCCTGCTACCTCTTGAGTACGTTCATAAATGCGGTGATCGTTCGTTCTAGCTGAGTATACGAAGCGCCGTTACGAGCTGCTTGACTCATCCCGGAGAGGATGCACACCACCAGTGAAGCCACGGCCGTCGGCGACTGCGATGCGTCCATCTGCCCTTCTGCGATAGCGCGTTCAATGCGAGCCGATAATGTTCGAATCCATCGCTCACTCAATTCGTGCAAAATCGCACGCGTATCGTTATCCAGTTCATTGTCACTCAGGTGACAAGCGACCATGCATCCTCCAGGAAGTTCCTTGTGAGTGAAGATCTCAGCGGCTTGTTTGAGAAACCCTCCGATCGCTACTCCCAAATCATCGTTTAAATCAAGCCTCGAGATGCTTTTAGCAGCGTACTTGTCAATGTAACTTCCGAGAGTTCGTTGAAATAGCGATGACTTGTCGCCGAAGGCCGCATAGATACTCGGCCGATTCATCTCCATCTCCGCCGTTAAGTCAGAGAGAGAGGTGTTGCGAAACCCTTTACGCCAAAAGAGCAGCATCGCCCTCTCGAGAGCAACCTCTTCGTCAAACTCCCTCGGACGTCCCGCCGTAACCATTGCCCAATCTGCCTCTTTGTGAATTTTCGGTAATGAGTTGTCGGAAAACTTGCAAAGCCGCTATATTATATCGATCGGTAAAAAATGCAAGCCGTGGTCAAGGCCGAAGACGCTGTTCGCCTAAGGTGAAGTGGTTCGGTTGGTAGAACGCATGCAATCTCTATCTCCGATTTTGATGTTTCTGTGTCGAATCAACTTACGAAAAGAAAACCGGATGACTCTACCAACAAGCGAACTTACTCCTGAGAACTGCGTCTTTGTCATGATCGATCATCAGGTTGGCCTGATGCAGTTTCTGACTTCGATCGACCCCATGCATCTTCGCAATAACATTATTGGGCATGCGAAGACAGCCAAGGTGTTCAATATTCCGGTCATCATGGGGACGAGCTGGCCTCAGGGACCGAATGGACCGACGATGCCTGAGCTCAAGGCATTGTTCCCAGATGTCAACGTGATCGATCGGCCGGTCGTCAACTTCTGGAACGACGAGACATCCCGTAATGCAGTGGAAGCAACCGGTCGTAAGAAGCTGGTGATCTCCGGGCTCGCTACTGAGGTTTGTGCAGCCTTCCCCGCTTTGTCCGCGCTACGCGATGGCTACGAAGTCTACGTTGTCATCGATGCATGCGCCGACTTCAATCAACTCATTACGGATGTGACCGTCCAGCGACTTGCAGCGGCTGGCGCTATCGTCACAACCTGGGTTGCAGTACTCGCCGAGCTTGCTGCAAACACGCAAGTCAATGGTAAGTACATCGGTCAATTTCTTAGCCTACACAATGGTCAGTACTACGCAGCAATGAACGCGTTCCTTGGCAGCGCAACCAATGCTGAACACGTGAAGAGTGGTGTTGGGCTAGCCGGCGAACCACCGATTCCTATGCCCATGATCTAGCGAGCAGCCTTTTCGAAGAAAGCATTAGCTACGTTGCCGCTGCATTTGTGCAACCAAGGGGAGCGGTGATTTTTGTGCCTCGCGTTCATGCGTCCAGAGGCGACCTTGGGACCTCATCAATCATGCAACCTTAAAGGAAAGATGCTTGAAAAACAGAGAGATACGCATCGAGCGCAACGGGGCTAACCAACACGACCTCGAAGATATCATTGTCAGTTTCCTGGTTCATCCACGTGATACTGGCGGTAAGCTTTCGATTGCGAAACTGGACGCACGCCGTGAAGTCACCATCAATCCGGTCTTCCGAAAGAATGAAGATGCGCTGATCTATGTCTGTGAGGGCGATGTTGAGATTCGACTTTCAAGCCATGTTGAGAAGTTATCGCGCCGAGACCTCGCATTTATTCCCCGTGGCCGCGGTTATGGCATTCAGATGGCACCCTCGACGACTGCTTTATTTGCGTTTTCGCCCGGTGGCGTCGAGTTACCAATGAAGGAGTTAGCAGAATCCGGCTTCAACCCGTTTGGATTAGCAGAGGCAGACAAAGAGCTGCTCGTCTGGGATGTCTTCCCGTTTGCTCCGGCCCAAGATGAGCCTCATTCGCTCGAATCCACTGCAGAAGTACCAATCTTTATTGCGAGTGATGAAGGCGAGAAGTACTGGTTGGCTGGTGACGAGTACACGATCAAGCTGAGCGGATCGCAAACCCAGGGAAGATTCTGCGTCGTTCAATTCCTGATTCCACCTGGCGGCGGTCCCGTTCCTCACATCCATTTGCGCGATGAAGAGGTGTTTCACATCTTGTCTGGTGAAGCAAGCTTCTATGCCAACGGCGAAGTGGTAAGTGGCTCAGTTGGCGACACGGCCATTCTACCGCGAGGTATCGCGCACGCCTTTCGCAACGCATCGAGCAAAGCGAGCGAGTTCTTGACGTTTGTCGCCCCTGCAGGCTTTGACGACTTCGTCCGGACCGCAGGCGTTACCGCGGTGCCTGGTTTGGCTCCCCCTAGTCGCAACGAGGCCGAACGCGAGCGACTGATGGCCGCGTCGCAGCGCTTCGGGGTGAAACTACTTCCGGAGATTCAGTGGTGATTCAACTCCGTCATGAATTAGCGTTTGTCAATGATATCCGGCTTCACTATGTCATCGCCGGCAGTGGCCCACCCGTCTACTTGCTACATGGTTGGCCACAGGCTTGGTTCGAATGGGAGCCATTCATTGAATCGTTGGGCGAACGGCATACCGTAGTCGTTCCGGACCTGCGTGGTTTTGGTGACTCCGAAAAACCGGCGACTGGCTATGACCTCGCAACGCAAGCGGGCGATCTGGCTGGACTAGCCGCCTTTCTGTCACACGAGCAGATAGCAATCGTGGCTCATGATCTAGGCGGACCAGTAGCTTATGCCACAGCCGCCTCAACGCCCGGGTTGGTCAACGGACTGTTGCTCTTTGAAGCACCGCTTTTCGGAGTACGCACCGCTGGTGTTCCGGATTATGAACGCGACTATTGGCATTTCGGCTTCCACGCGTGCCCCGACTTGGCGGAAGCCTTGATCGTTGGCAAAGAAGACGTCTACCTGCAGCACTTCTTCAGCGAATTTAGCTATCGCAAGGACGCATTCGCTCCTCAGCTAATCGAGCGTTTCTCGGATCAGATGAAGCGTCCAGGGGCACTTCGCGGCGGCTTAGCTCATTACCGCTCCATCAAGCAATCTCGCAGTCAGATGGAACAATGGATGACAAAAAAGCTTGCGATACCGGTTGGCGGATTCGGCGGTTCACATTCTCTCGGGGATGCCGTTTCCAGGTCGGTTGAGCAGATCAGCGAGCGGCCGTTTGGTGGAACGATTGAGTCATGCGGGCATTGGGTCTGTGAAGAGCGACCCGCGGTTGTTTTACAGCACATCGAGAGATTGTTTACGGAGATTGGAACTTGGTAACCGAGCACCCCGGTTCACCATTGCGGAATCTGATTAGACAGACCCCAATTGGCCAGCACTTTCTAGTTACATCGTTTCCAAAACACGTGCGGAGTGGGCGGCTTGGGAATGGGCACGTGAGTCGGACTTCAAAGACTGATCTTGACCAATCCTGGATTTGTTCTGGGGCCATCTCTCGATGAGTCGATCGGTACGTCGTTTCGCGCTCTGCGCTACTACGGCAAGTAGTGCCAATAGGTCAGGCGGTCTTGATGATGCGCGACAAAGCGGACGTCACCATCTTGAGAGACAACGATCGCAATCGTCTCGGGCAAGCCCATGACTAATCGGTAGGCAGAGCGGTGACGGGTGCCGGATGCGTCGGCTCGTTCACGGATGGTTTCGTTGGCTTCGAGGTCTTTGGCGCGATGGATAGTGTACACAGGAGTGTCGCCGAGAATCTCGGCACCGAATCCGATCAGTCGAAAGGTGCGGTCGAGAACCAAAGCACCATCAACGCTCATCAAGTCGGCAAGGAAATGTCCGAAGTCGATGAGCGCCTCTTCCAGGTCTGCCAGTTCCGGATCTCGCATCCTGCGATAGTCGAGGTAGGTCACCGTTGACAAACCTTGTTCATGGCCGATTTGCCTTGCGCGATGGATCACCCGTAGCATCAGGCGTCGAAAACGGTGCGTTGAATCGTCTTCCGTGAATCGAACTCGGAATCGCAACCAGCGACTGATATCTTGTAGGTAAAGGGCGTCATCGGACAAATACACCAACATCCCACCATGCTGTCGATTGCGGACTAATCTCAGTGTTCGACGGACGACGCTTTGGGCTAAGTCACGCACGAAATCGTCGCACATTTTTGTTGATGCTTGATCCAATTCGGCGACTTCGCGATCAATGATTTCCATTAACTCGGTTCGCACATGGCCAAATCGTTGCGGAAGCCATTTGGCGCGGAAGGGATCAAAGCCCTCAGTCAAAATACGACCGCCCGACGACTCAAGGATTCTCGCATACCCCGAGCTGGCGATCAAATGTCTTGGCCCAAGGCAGTGCAGGACCAGGTTAGGCGGTAGTTCTCGAGCTTGATCTGTGGAGGTATCAACTCGGTTGACCCAATCGGTGCCGGTGGTCACTATGCCCCAGATGATTGAATTGCCTTGCGAATCAAATCGCACCGCCAACAGCGATCGGTAGTACCCCGCAGCGGCGGCAAGTTTGCGGATTTGATGTGGTGACAGTTCGCATGGTTCGTCGAATCGCAGCACATGTAGCGGACTGGCTCCGTCCTTGAGTTCACGCTCAAAGTCGCTCGGCTCGCCTACGACGATCCGACAAAGAATTGGTTCGGTTTCCTCACGTAGCAAACTTGCTTGGTACATTGCATCCATCAAATGGGCGATATCTCCCTTGGCTGGAAGAATCCTCATGTGTTTTGGATACGCGGCAACCCATCGCTGGCATACCGCTTCTGCGATTTCAAATGGATAGTTCGATGGTGTTCGGTGCATAGTCCATGGTTCTATAATAAACTGAGCAGTCGGTGAACGCAGGATACAGCGAGCGATCCATCGCCGACGGCAAAGCCACAACGTTTGGTAGTACCAGCGCGAACGTCACCGGCCGCCAGGATACCAGGTACCGCTGTTTCCAAATCGCAAGGGACTCGGTCTAGCGTCCAGTGCGAACGCAATGCAGAGTCGCTCATGAACGCGGAACCGGTAAGAACAAAGCCTTTGTCATCGAGCAACACTTGTTTGGGCAACCACTTCGTATGAGGCGTTGCTCCTATGAATATGAAAAGACCTGAGCATTCGATCGTCGCGGCCTCTCCAGTGGAATGATTGGTAGTCCTGACCGATTGAACTCGGCTTTCACCCTCGATAGACGTTACTTCAGTATGCGGAACGATCTGAATCTTTGAATGAGCATTGACGCGGGCCGACAAGTAAGACGACATGCCTTTGGAGAGATCAGGGCCCCGGATCAACATAACCACTTTTTCTGCTGTGGTTGCCAGAAACATAGCCGCCTGCCCCGCAGAATTCCCTCCACCAACCACGACGGCGGTTGCTCCTTCACAAACGCGGCCTTCGAACGAAGTGGCGGCGTAGTAGACAC
Organism: Pirellulaceae bacterium; assembly: GCA_041742175.1. Taxonomy (GTDB): domain Bacteria; phylum Planctomycetota; class Planctomycetia; order Pirellulales; family Pirellulaceae; genus Aureliella. Next base: position 3,588 of record JBGSJB010000603.1, on the reverse strand, counting down.
CGGAGCCTTCCAGGTGCGTGCAACCGGGAAGATCAAGCTGTCGGTAGCTGACTCCGCTGGCAATCATCACGACACGTGCTCGGGCCGTTTGTCCGGTACAAAGTTTTAAATGATGTTCACCCGATGAATGCTGTTCGAGCGACACAACGGTGATTGGAGCGATGAATTGCGTTCCGAATTTGAGGGCTTGCAAGTAGCCGCGATTGGCTAACTCGCTACCACTTAGACCCGTTGGAAACCCAATGAAGTTTTCAATCTTAGAGCTGCTGCCGGCTTGACCACCTGGACCAACGCTGTCGATGACCAAAGTTTGAATCCCTTCGGAGGAGGCGTAAACCGCTGCCGCTAATCCAGCCGGACCCGAACCAACGATGACTAAATCGAATAGCTGCTGGTCAACGTTGCGATTGATTCCGATGCAAGTCGCGAGTTTTGGAAGCGATGGATTGCCGATTGTAGAGCCATTACAACGCACGACCGGCAATTCAAGCTCACATGCTTCTAATCGCTGAAGCTGCTGTTGGCCATCGTCGGTATCCGCTTCAAAGAACGAATACGGGACGTGGTTCTTGTAAAGGAATTCTCGCAGCCGAGTTGTCGCTGGCGTGTTCGTGATTCCAACGACCCGAACGCCGATGAAGGGAAGGTCAGCGAGCAACCTTCGTCGCAGTTGAAACGCTTCCAGTAGTATTTCGCTGACGGTCGGGCATTGACCGAGTAACTTTCGTAATTGACCTGATCTCAAACGATACGCTTCGACTGGTTCCGTCGCCACCGCAATGAATAACGACGAGCGTCTGGTCAGCATGTCGACATCACCAACAAATTCGCGCGGACCATGGTTGGCTATTTGTCGCTCACCATCGCAATCCCGTTCAATGATCTTGACGTTGCCAGACCGAATGACAAAGAACGGATAGTCTTTTTGGCCATGGGATACCAATTCCTCACCCGATGCGAAGTGAGCTGGCTCGGCAATTCCCGCGATTGACTCAAGTTGTTGGTCGTCGAACTTCGGAAAGGCCTTGATATGGATTGCGTCAGTCTTTGACATTCTTGCTTTCTAGTTCTTGCAGCGATTGTCCGGTAGGACACGATCTAACGAAAAGAAGTTCATGGGTAGGGTTGGTAGGGCGTTGTTGACGTATTGAAAAATTGTGGTTTCAACTGGTCAAAAAGGTTGCTTCCTGCTTCGTGCCCTAGGTCGAACAGTCGATTGGTGATTGCGGTGTTATCAAGCGTCCAAGTTCGGTCCTCCATTTTAAAGTTAACTTGCCGATACCGATCGCCCAAGACGACTCGTAGGGGGAGTTGAGTCCCCTGAACTTGGCTGACGCTGATCACTTCCGCGAGATGGCGGCTCCAATACAACATCCCTGCATCAGCTCCTGGAGGCGAGAGAGAATACGTTGCTCCGCCGGTACCAATCGACAGCATGTAAACGTCTGACATGTCAAACATGAGATCGCTTGCTCGGTCACATGTCTCCATGATCCGAACTGATTCAGCCAGCGCGACCACGCCTGGGTCGATCGCCCACAAACCACCATCGCAGTATTGATTTCCGTCAGGTAGTTCCTTGTGCGGAAAAAAGGTCGGGGCGGCTGTTGCTGCAACAATGATGTCTGCAATCCGCCAATCATACTCCGCCCGCTTCAAAGGCAAATGCGGTGTTCGAAAGACACATGTCTCCCCTCGCGTCAGATTCACACCAGGGATGATCAGGCGGCATTTGGCAGCGTCTCGCATTTTCTCATCTGCGAATCCTTCTCGCATAGATTGTGACAATCGAGTCGGACAATAACGAGACCGAAAAAGGTCATCCATATTTCAACCACTCCACCACCGTATTGACCGACGTATCAGGGGATAAATCGGTCGCAGATAGTGACGCGGCCTATGCGGGTCCCGTGGATGAAAAATCTGCGAAGAGTGCTTGTCATAGAACGCTTGGAGCTCAGCGGCCGAAGTCCCGCGGCATAAGGACGCTGCGGTGATGGCTCCGGTGGAAGTCCCACTTATCAAATCAAAGTAGTCCGTCAATGGACATCCGAGTCGTTTCTCCAATTCCGCCAGAAAGCCGATGGCAAAAGCGCCTCGCAATCCTCCACCGGCAAGAGCCAAAATCCTAAACACAATCGCCTCCGATTTCATTCAACGAGCCTGATCGAAGTGCCAGGAATACGATCAACAGTCCCGCCCCAACTTTTGCCTTGTAGCTAAGAAAAATCGATATGCTTTCAACCAGCATGAAAACAACCGCTCCAGCCAACGCGACGTTTAACATCGGCACACCGTTCGCTTTCATTTACTCTGCTACGCCAGAGAAGTTTGGAATCTTATTGCCGACCGCGCTCATAAAAAAGATTGTCGCGAGCATGATGCGACCAGCAATGTTCATCACTGCTATAAAGTTGTCTTTTTGCATAATCGTATTCTCAGCGGCACTTATGGGCTGAAGGTAAGGTTGTACTGTTGGTACGCTTCAAGGCTTAGATGACCGTCCCGGCAGTTCCCTTAGACGCTGAATAACGGAATAGAAGACGGGAGTGAAAAATATCCCGAATATAGTGACGCCAATCATTCCCGAGAAAACAGCGGTTCCTAAAGCCCTTCGCATCTCAGCACCTGCGCCTTCTGCGATGACCAGTGGTAACACTCCAAGAATGAATGCGAAGCTTGTCATTAAGATCGGACGTAAACGTTGCTTGGATGCCTCGATCGCTGCCTCGCGTATTGCAAGTCCGTGCTCCCTTTTCTCTTTCGCAAACTCGACGATAAGAATCGCGTTTTTACTTGCTAGGCCAACGAGTACGACCAAGCCGATTTGAGTGAAGACGTTCAAATCGAGGCCGGCAATCAAAAGACCGATCGTGGCAGCAAACAAGCACATTGGTAGAATCAAGACGACGGCGAGCGGCAACATCACGCTTTCGTAAAGAAAGGCCAGTACAAGGAATGCAAAGACTGTGCTCAACCCAAAAACCAAAAACGTCGTGTCGCCACGAAACGTTAGCACTCCCGGTATCTTTACGATCGTGTTCGAGGCACGTTTCTGCTGAAACGCCATATCCGTCCACTCGAAGGTCATACCAGGAGGAAGTTCACGCTCTGCAATGGTTTCCATTTTTTGAATTGCTTGACCACTGCTGAGTAAAAACGGAATGTTAAATCCGTTGACGTCGGCGGATGGATAGAGGTTGTATCGATTCACCTTGGTCGGACCGTCGATCGGTTTTACTTTTATGAGACCGGCGAGCGGAACCATGGCACCACTGGGGCTTTTTACTTTCAGAGCACCAATGTCCTCAACGAAGGATCGAAAGCTTTCATCGGCTTGTACGTTCACTTGCCAGTTGCGGTTGTCCAAGGTGACATCATTGACATATAGCGAGCCAAGGAACACTTGAAGCGCCGCTTTAACGTCAGAATCCGGGATGCCCATCTTAACAGCCCGTTGAAAAATGCCATTTTCGTGAGCGATCAGCGTTCGGTGGCCAGGGGTAAGCTCAAGCGACTCGAAATCGATTTGAGACGGTCAAAATGTATTTACGTTCTTCATATCGCGATCTAAGGCCTTTTGTGGCG
>JBGSJB010000602.1:0-13749 GCA_041742175.1 Pirellulaceae bacterium | reverse complement strand
ATTTTGTCGCGAGAAATGGAAGCGGCGTTCGCCTCGCTTTACAACGGCAGAGCGAATTCGCTTGAGGTGAATTATGCGTTCATGATGCGTGATTTAGTTGCAAAGCCGATTGCGCCGCGTGCGTGTGTAAAAGTAGTTGGGCATTTGAGCAATCTGACTTCGGCGAAGGGATTCGACGTGGTCCTTGAAACTTTCGCGGCGCTTCGCGACCGAGGTGACGAGGTTCGTTTGGCGATTGCGGGACCATTGCTAACTGGGAAAGAGCGATCGTTGCTGGCTGCGGCGCAGCGACAATATCCTGATTTGATCGACTATCGTGGGCCAGTATTTGGTGCGGCGAAAGAGCAGTTTCTAAATGACATCGATCTGTTTTTGATGCCCACGCGTTATGTCAATGAAGCTCAGCCTTTGGTGATTCTAGAAGCGTTCGCGCGCGGCAAGCCGGTGATCGCCTACGGGCGCGGTTGTATCCCCAGTTTATTCGTGGGTGATGAGGGCGTGGCGGTTGATCCACAGGCTGAGTTCAAAGTGGTTGCAATGGATACGATTCAGCGATGGATGCGGTCTAGCGAATCGTATGAGCGAGCGCAATTGGCGGCTCGCGCACGATTGGACGCGTTGCTGGTCGAATCGCTCGAAGCCCTGAACGAATTGAGTCATCAGTTACATGGAACGACGCCAATGCAAGGTATTGAATCAAGCAAATGAGTTCGCAGAGTGACAAACTGATTAATCCGACGTTCATCTTGGGCGGTGCGCCGAAGTGCGCCACGACTGCGATTGCTGGGTACTTGCGCGAGCATCCGCGAGTGATCTTTAGCGATCCCAAGGAACCGTATTATTGGTGCGATGATTTTCCCGGTATCCGTCGTCGCGAACGCATGGAAACGGAAGAAAACTACCGAGCTCTGTTCGAGGGTATGCGTCCGTCGCACCAGGGCAGCGGCGAAGGAAGCACGATGTATCTGTGCTCGGATGTAGCGATTGAAAAAATACTGAAGCATGCACCGCAGACAAAATTTGTGTTTGGAATTCGCAAGCCGCAGGAGATCGCCAATGCGTTTCACACTCAATTGATCTCGCACGAGTACGAAACCGTTCTAGATTTCCAGACTGCGTGGAACTTGCAGGAGACTCGAGCGGCTGGGAACTCGATTCCAGCGACGTGTTTAGATGCGAAACTTCTGCAATACCGGCGAATCGCCTCGATCGGTTCGCAGTTGCAGCGTGCAAAGCGGTTGATTCCATCGGAGCAGATGTTGGTCTTTGCGTTGGACGATTTTCGTGACTCGCCTGCGGCGGTTTATCATCGCATTCTTAAATTCTTGGGGATCGATGACGATCAGCGAACGAGTTTCCCAAAAGTGAATCAAGCGAGTGAGCCGCGATCAAAGTTGTTGATTCGTGTAGCGCGGCATCGAGTGGTGCGCTCGATGGTACGGCAACTGAAACAGGTGTTGCCGCCGAAGTTAGCCAGCCGGATTGGTAACATCTCGAACTCCGCATTAAAGAAACCGATCGAACGCACTCAACTCGACCAGGACTTTCGCAGCGAATTGGATGCAGTCTTTGCTGAGGAGATTGCTCTCACACAAGAAACGCTCGGTCGCAAATTCAATTGGCAATCGCCTCAATCCAATGCCGACGGCAAGGCAGGGGCGGGCAGCAAGACAGGCAGCGCGTCATGACGAACTCAATTCCATTGTTGCATCACAAATCGGGAGTGGTACGCAAAGCTGCGGCTGCAGTGGGCACCGGTGTGCACCGCGTTGCGAGTCTATTGGCCGATGCGAAGTTGCCGGTCTACGTAGCCAATTCGTTTCCGAAAAGTGGTACGCACTTACTGGATCAGATCGTATCGAGTTTACCGCACGCTTTCGATTACGGTCGGTTCCTGTCGTCGATGACCAGTTCCTTTCGATTTCAGTTGCGAAGTGAGCAGGACACGCTGCGTTACTTGCAACGTTGCATTCCAGGCGAATTGTTGCGAGCGCATCTTTTCTATGAGAAGAGTTACGAAGAGACGCTAAAGAGTAAGCATGCGGTTCACTATTTTATCTATCGCGATCCGCGCGACGTGGTAATTTCGGAGGCGTATTACCTGCGCGATATGAATCGTTGGCATCGCTTGCATCCATTCTTCAGAGGATTGTCGGACGAGGAGGCTGTTAATTTGTCGATTCGTGGCATGCCGGATCGCAAGGACATGTACTATCCAGATGTTACGACACGTTTTCGCTGTTACATGAATTGGTTGCATTGCGAGGATTGCGTGAGCGTCAAGTTTGAGGACTTGGTTGGTCCGCAGCAAACCGAGCATGTGAAACGAATTGTCGATGCGGCCTGCCAGCGATTGCAGATTCCGACGGAGGAGGCAGCGATTGAACGGGCTTGCATGGCGATCAATCCGAAGAAGTCGCATACGTATCGCAAGGCGAAGTCGGGCGGGTGGCGAGTTGGTATGACAGAGAACAGTCAGAAGTTGTTCAAAGACACCTCGGGCGAGCTGCTGGTTGAATTGGGTTACGAAGATAATTTGAATTGGTGTTAGAGTTTTGAGTCTGAGAGTACAGCAGCCAAGTTGAATGGTTGCGTCGAACGAAAATAACAAGTTGTAGATGTTCTTCAATAGTTTTTCATTCCTGGTGTTCTTCACGCTGTTCTTTGCGGCTTACTGGTCGTTGCAAGGACGAGCGCGGATCGCGCTGTGTTTGGTAGGTAGCTACATTTTCTACGGCTGGTGGGATCCGCGTTTCTGTGGACTGCTGCTGTGGTCGACATTGCTCGATTACTTTGTGGCGCAGGGCTTGTCGCGTTCAACGAGTACAGCCACGCGTCGCACTTTGATCACTATCAGCATCATCAGTAATCTCGGGTTGCTGTCGTTCTTCAAGTACTTTAACTTTTTCGCGGACAGCCTCGAAGCTTTGTTCCTGCAAATTGGGCTGACACCGGATTGGCCGACGCTCAATATTATCTTGCCGGTTGGAATTTCTTTTTATACGTTTCAGTCGATCAGCTACACAGTTGACGTGTACTTTGGGAAGATCAAAGTCGAGAACAGTTTGCTGAACTTTGCAGCCTTCGTTGCGTTGTTTCCGCAATTAGTCGCGGGACCGATTGTACGAGCGGAGCATTTCTTGCCGCAGTTGCATAGCGATCGCAAGTTCGTGTGGCGCGAGTGCCAGGATGGCTTTGGCCAGATTCTGCTTGGTCTGTTCAAGAAGGTTGTGGTCGCGGATTCGGCTGGGGTCGTCGTGGATACGGTGTTCTCGTCAACCGACATTCATTCGTCGTTCAACATCTTGATTGCTGTGATTTTGTACGCGTTTCAGATTTACGGCGATTTCTCGGGTTACTCGGACATCGCGATCGGGACAGCGCGAATGTTAGGATTCGATTTCCCGGCGAACTTTCGCTTCCCTTACTTCGCAACTTCGCTGAGTGATTTTTGGACGCGGTGGCATATTTCATTGTCGAGTTGGTTGCGCGACTACCTGTACATCCCATTGGGTGGCAATCGACAAGGCAAGTGGATGACGTATCGCAATCTGATGACCACGATGCTTCTCGGTGGATTGTGGCATGGTGCGAATTGGACGTTTGTGTGCTGGGGAGCATTGCATGGGTTGTATTTGGTTGTGCAGCGTGAGTTATCGGCTGTGATCAGATGGCCGAGCAACGTCTGGGTGCAGCGACTTGTTCAGCCCTTCCAGATCGCGTTCGTGTTTGCGCTGGTCTGTGTAACTTGGATTTTCTTCCGCAGTGAAACGTTCACTCAAGCTTTCGAAATCCTTGATCGCATCCTTTCCTTCGACTTGTTGGATTCGTTTGCTGTGCGGAACCGGATACCGCTGGCGAAAGCGTGCTTGTTGGTCGCGGTTTTATATTGCGGCGAGATAATTTGGCAGACCTTCGATGTGCGCGGTTGGTGGAATCGATCGGCGGTAGGTCGATTAGCAGTTTGCGCGGTGTTGATTTGGGCGATTGCGTTGCTGGGCACTTTTGGTGGCAGTGCGTTTATCTATTTTCAGTTTTAAAGCGCCTTCCGAGGGTAGATGCAGAACTCATGCGAAACGAAATATTACGAAGGCTCGGCTGGTGCGCGTTGCTGTTGGCGATAGTGGTCGTTGGTGATCGCGGATTAGCCGCGGTGCTTGATCGCATTTTTTATCAGAGCAAGTTTCGATATGCGTTGGCGTATAGCGGGAAACTTGAGGCGGATGTGTTGATCATGGGCAATTCGCGAGGCGCGAATTCGTTCCATCAGGCGACGCTCGAATCGGGCACGGGGTTGCGAGCCGCGAATCTGAGTTTCAATGGCATACCAGCGGCGATGATGCCGGTGCTGCTCGAGGACTATTTGGAGCGACATCCTGCGCCGCAAACAATTATTGTCGAAGTCAGTTGTGTGGGCAGTCGCCGGGCGAGCGGAACGCTTGAGCGATTCAGCGTATTAGCGAGTCGTTCGAACGGCGTGCGGGATTTGTTGCGCGAGCACGACTTTAAATTCTACGTCGGATCGCAGTTGTCGCATTTGCTGCGCTACAACAGCGAATTGATGTGGCGCAGTTTGGCATTTCGCAAGAAGAGCGATCAGACTTGGGCGATGCACTCGCAGATTAATGACGAATTGCTGGAATCGGTCAACGCGGAGGAGTCGGTCGAGATGCTGTCGCGGTCGGAAGAAGACGCGGCGGCGATCAAGCGGTTGCTTGAGATTGCTGAGTCGAAATCGATTCGCGTCGAATTGATCTTTGCACCATACTTGAAACAGTACCGCGAAAAGCTAGACGATTTTGAGGGTTGGTTCAGTTGGCTGCAGGAGAAACTCGAGCGTCCGATTGTGGATTATTCGGTGGCTATTGACGATTCTGCGTTGTTCGCGGATCGTTTGCATTTGAATGCGAGTGGAAGTGAAGAGTTCACGGCGATGGTTGTTAAATCACTAATGAAGTAAGTGAAAAAATTGTTTACAGCAGTACTTGCGAGAACTGACACAGAAATTCAATGCCAAGGAATCGTCGTTTGAATCGCAGTCCGATCGATTGTTGGCTGCTGACCGGGGCGACTGGTTTGGTTGGTCGTTTCGTGTTGGCGGAACTGTTGCGATCCGGATTGCTGGTCGCGGCGCTCGTACGCGACCGCGCTGCGGCTCAAGCGGCAACGCGGATTGAAGAGAGCTTGGCGCCGTTTGAAACTGAAGTGGCATTGTTGCGGCCGCGACCTATTGTGTTCGATTTGACTTTGCCGGGCTTGGGTGTAAGTGAAGCGGATCGGCGGTGGTTGCGTGGCAAGCGACTGGGCGTTATTCACAGCGCGGCGAGTATCCGGTTCAACGCGAGTTCTCAGGACGACGAGCCTTATTTGAGCAACGTTGCAGGAACTGGCAATCTGCTGGAATTTCTGCGTGATTTCGAAGTCTCGTGTTTTCATTATGTGTCGACGGCATATGTAACGAGTCGATCGGTTGGCGCTGAAGTTGCTGACTTGCCGCGAAAGGAGGTTGCGGTCGAGCTCGGTGCAACAGGTGGTAATGATTACGAGACGAGCAAGATTGCGTCGGAGCGTTTGATCTTGGATTGTGCGTGGTTGCAATCGAAGACGATATTGCGGCCAAGCATAATCGTGGGTGATTCGCAAACTGGTTATACGTCGACCTTCCATGGATTCTACGCTCCGCTGCAGATCGCGAAGCAGGTTGTGAAGTTGCCGGGCGGTAAACTACTGAGCGGAGCTTGGTTTCGTGGGCAATTGGGGATGAAAGAGACGGACGCGAAAAACTTTGTCCCGGTCGACTGGGTGGCGCGAGCGATAGCACGCGTGGCACTCGACAGTCGCTTGCACGGCAAGATCTATCACCTAACGAATCCGCAGCCGGTCGCATCGATTGACGTGCAGACCGCGATTGTGAATGCGCTGACTGATGGCATCGAAGCTGGACTGGCAACGGCTGAGGCACATGCTTCGATTCCAGCGAACTTTCGAGAGCAGTTGGCGGTGTATGAGTCATACTTCAACAATGACCCTCGCTTTGACTGTGCCAACACGTGGGCCGCTCTGCCGGACTTGCCATGTCCGAGAATCGATGTTGATCAATTAACTCGATTAGGAAAATTTGCGTTGAAAGCCAATTTTGGTTGGCCTAAGCCCACAGTTAATTTGCCGAGTTATGCGAGCGTGTTTGCGCGATTAACGAGCGACGAATTAGTTGAATGCGGCGTTGGAGAAGTCGCTGAGTCGGTTCAGTTGCACGCTTTGGGAGCTGGCGCGCCGCATCCGCTGCGTTTTGCACAAATTTCTGGGCACTGGCGACCGACTGCTATAAATTGCCCATTAAAGGAAGGTTTGGTGATTGTTGGTGCTGCGACCGACTTCGCATTTTGTATTAATGGATTAAAAACCCTTGCCGAACTGGTGGCTTGCGGCAAGGTGCTGTGCTTGGGCATTCCTGCGCGAGGTTGGCCAGTTGTGTTACAGGAACTTGATTGTGGACTCAAACGCACCCTTTCTTAAATAGCAGAATGTCCGGCTGAATCGTTACAATTAGATTGTTTAGGATTGTTGAAGCCGTAGGACCTCTGATTCGCCGCAAACCATCGTAAGGGTGACTGGTAATTTTTGCGTGCTGGGTTCAAGATCTAGGTTTGCATGCAAGGCGGTAAAACACGCAGTTTTTTGAGGCTCGGCGGAGGCCGGGAGCGGCGTGCGTGCTAAAATGAAATGCCATCGCGCGACGAATTCAACTTGAAATTAACCCCTTCGACCTATGCCCATTTCACCTCACGATGGCTCTGACAGTGCGAGACTACTCAATCGTCCTCTGGCGATTGTCGGGATGGCTTGCCGCTTGCCAGGCGCTGACGGTTTAGCGGAGTTTTGGGAGTTGCTGCGGAGTGGTTCTTCGGCGATAGAGCGGATGCCGGACAATAAACTGAACCGGGAGCTATATTTCGATCCGGTCAAAAGTCGTCGCGGTAAGACGTATTCTGATATTGGCGGTTTCATCTCGCAGCGTGAGGTCGATTGGTCGTTGCTGCCGTTTGATCGGTCCGAGGCGGCGAACTGGGACCGATGTCATTTGATATTGTGTGAGGTTGCGGCGGCGGCATGTCGTGATGCTGGTTGGAATCCTCGCGAGTTGCCGCATCGCAACGGGGCGGTATTTGTCGGTCACAGCGGCGGCAGCACTCTGGGCGGCGAACTGGCTTATCGAATTCTTGCGCCTGAGTATGTCGCTTTGCTGAAGAGCGTGCCGGGGCTGGCGGAGGCGATTGGCGGGACTGAGCAGCTACAGGAATTATTGTTGCAGCGGTTGCAGACGGGACGCCCAGAACGCAATGATGAAGGTCGACCCTATACGGAAGCGGGTTTTGCAGCGGGTATTGTCAGCCGCGCGTTGGGTTTAACTGGGCCGCACATGTCGATCGATGCGGCTTGCGCATCGTCCTTGGTTGCGCTCGCTCTGGCTGCGGCAACTTTGCAGACCGGTCAGTCGGATATCGCAGTCGTTGGTGGAGCGTCTTATAACAAATCGGATAGTCTGGTTCTATTCTCTCAAGCGCAGTCGTGCAGTGCGAGTGGTTCACGACCGTTCGACGAGGCTGCAGATGGTTTGATCAGTTCGGAAGGCTATGTGGCTATCGTCTTGAAGACGCTCGAACGCGCGCAGGCGGACGGTGATCGCGTGCATGCCATCATTCACGGCATCGGAGTTTCGAGCGACGGTCGCGGAAAGTCGTTGTGGGCACCGCGCAAGGAAGGTCAGTATGCTGCGATCGGTCGCGCTTACTCGGCTGAGGTAACACCAGCTTCGGTGCAGATGGTCGAAGCGCATGCGACTAGCACTCAGGTGGGTGATGCAACTGAGATGGAGGCTTTGTCGCAGTTCTTCCGCGAGCAATGCATGCCGGGCCAGAAGATACCTGTTGGAAGTGTCAAGTCCAACATTGGCCACACGCTTGAGACCGCAGGTTTAGCTGGCTTAGTGAAAGCCGTGTTGTCGATTCAGAACGCGACGGTGCCACCTTCAATCAACGTTCGCAATTTAAGCAAGTCGATTCCCTGGTCACAGATCCCGTTGTATGTCCCGCACGCCTGCGAACCTTGGCCGACGTTGGATAAGAGTGTTCCGCGACGCGCGGCGGTGAATGCTTTCGGTATTGGTGGCTTGAATGTGCACGTCGTGGTTGAGCAGTATTTAAATCGAGCAGTCGGGACGCCTGCGCCTCGCATTCAGTCATCGAGTCGATCGGCGAGTCGCGATTCAGATCAGCCGGTTTATCAGTCCGAGGCAATTGCGGTGATCGGGCGCGGTCTGGTGTTGCCGGGCGCGGCGAATGTTGAGCAGTTCGGTGAGTTACTGCGTAATGGAAGTTCGCAGATCGGATCGCGTGACGGTTCGTTGGCTGCGTCTGTGTTTGAGATGACACGATTGGGTCGCAAGCAGCAATTGAAGATGTTGGGCGGTCGCGTTCGTGGATTTGAATATGACTGGCGCAAGCACAAAGTGCCACCAAAGCAGATCGCGCAGGCGAATCCGTTGCAGTTCATGTTGTTGGAAGCGGCTGAGCAGGCGCTGCATGAAGGACGCTGCGATGGTCGCGAGTTCGATCGACAGAATACTGCAGTGGTAGTCGGCAGTATCTTCGGCGGCGATTTTGGTAACGCGTTGTTCGCCGGATTGCGATTGCCTGAGTTCAAGCATCACTTGATGGAGTTGTTGCGGGAGCGTGGTGTTGACGTTAAACGCGCGTGTGAATTTGCGACCGCTTATGAAGATCAATTCTTAAAGCTGAATCCGGCCTTGCTGGATGAAACCGGTTCGTTTACGAGCAGCACTTTGGCTTCGCGGCTGTCAAAGACTTTCGATTTGATGGGCGGTGCGCTGGCGATTGATTCGGGCGATGTGTCAAGTTTCGCAGCGCTTCAGGCTGCTTCGCAGTTGCTGCAAACGCGTGCGGTGAATCAAGTGCTATGTGCTGCAGCGCATCGGTCACTCGATCGCGCGGCGATGGAAACACTGGCTCGGTTAGGTTGTTTGCCAGGTACGAATGCGAATGATGCAGAGGGTTATTTCGTCGGTGAAGGTGTCGCAGTTGTTTTGCTCAAGCGTCTGTCGGATGCGCGACGCGATGGTGACCGTGTTTGGGCGACCATCGACGGAATTGCAGCCGGTTTCGACGCGACGACAGTGGACCGATCACTGCAGACTGCGGCAAGCAAATTACCGTTCGTCAAATCGGCTCACGTTGTGGCGGGCAATGGTCTGCGAGCGACGGATGATGCGATCGCGCGGGGACTAGAAACAAATTCGTTCACGCAATCGCCGCTTGTCAATTTGACTGGGCACTTGCAAGCGACGCAAGGCTTGGCGGACTTGATTGCAACGACCATTGAGCGAACTGAAAAAACCTCTCCGATGCAGAAGGTTGTTCTGGCTGGGCACACGCTTAGCGGTCAGAGCTATGTGGTGTCACTTGCTCCGAAAGCTCAACCAACTGTGAATATGATGCAAAATGCTTCTCCCAACGCGATTGCGAAGCTTACGGAGCCTGCGAGGGCAAAAGTTGTGCAGTCGATAACGCAGGGCTCAAAGATTTTTCGATTCGCAGCGGAGAATGCGGCTGAGTTGCAAAGTTTGTTCGCGAAGTTATCGAACGATTCCTTCGACTCAGTGCAGCGCAGACAGATTGCGAGTTTCGACGCGGTGTTGGAAACGAAGCACGTTTGGCGAGCGGCGATTGTGTGTGCTCCAGAAACGTTGGCGAGCAGGTTGGCGTTGGCGTCTAAGCAAATTGGTGTCGCTGCAGTGCGGGTGCCGATGTCGGAACAGGGGATTTTCTGGTCCACGTCGCGAGTACGAAATGATCGTGTCGCGTGGATGTTCCCAGGGCAGGGTTCGCAGTACCGAGGCATGCTGGAAGATCTGACTGCAAACGACCGTGCGGCAGCAAACGCGCTGGCCACGGCTGACGCATTGTTGGCGAGCATGGGGCAGCCGAGTTTCGCAGCGATTGCCGGGCATTCGGTTGAAACGCTGGGCGAAGACGTGTGGCTGACTCAAGCCGCGATGTTGGTCGCCGATTGGATCATGCTCGAGACGCTGCGCAGTCGCGGCTTCGAACCGTCACTCGTGACTGGTCACAGCTATGGTGAGTTCGCGGCGATGTTGGCGGCGGGATGTTGGGATTTGGCCGGCGCTATGCGAGCGACGTGGTGCCGATGCCAAGCGATCGTGCAACATGTTCCGGTCGGATTCGCGATGCTGAGCATTCAGTCCGATGCGACTCGGGTGCAAGAGTTGTTATCAGGCGAGCATTTTGGCATTTCGATTTCGCACATCAACGCGGCTCAACAAATCGTTGTAGGCGGTAGGCACGCGGCGGTCGTCGAGTTTGCTCAGTTACTGGACGATGCTGGAATCGCGTCGCGTTTACTTGCAGTTCCGACTGCGTTCCATACTCCTGCGTTGCAACCTGCTCAAGCTCATTTTCAGCGCGAGCTGGCGGCGATTGAGATTTCGCCGCCGCGTGTTCCGTTGCTGAGCAGCACTACGGATTGCTACGAAGCCGAACCGGCGCGGTTGGCTGACAATTTGGTGCAGCAACTTGTTAAGCCGATCGATTTTGTTGCGTTGAGTAATCGATTGAAGCACGATCGCGTTGGTTTGGCGATTGAAGTTGGCCCACAGCAGGTGCTGACGCGTCTGTTGCGTCAGAACGTTGGCGATGCGTTCCCGGTTGTATCCTGCGATCAGCCCAAGCGTTCGAGTTTGCATCAGTTGCTGTGCGTGGAAGCTAATCTAGAACTGCTGGGCGCTTCGCGAACGCAGCAGAAAACTGCGGGTGCAAGCGGCCTTGCGTCTGGGCAGAGTAAAGTTGTTGCGGTTCATTTCGATGCGACTCAAGTTCGTCGTGAACGAATGCGTGCGTCGGGGCGTGGAAGTGCACCAGTGCTCCACATGCCAGCGCAAATGCAGGCGCCTGTCGTGAATCATGACGCGACGGTTCACACAACCAATGTCCCTCCGTCAATAAAGCAACCGACAACTCTTCAACTGACATCGCAGCCACAGGCGGTGCCACCGCATTCGCATTTACAGGCACAGTCAAAACCTGCGGTGCAGCCTGCGGCGACGCATGCGCCGAAGTTTATCGAGACATTCCTGATCGACTTTGTGGTGGAACAAACTGGATATCCGGCTGAGATCATCGAGCTTGATTGGGACATTGAAGCGGACTTGGGGATTGATTCGATCAAGAAGGCGCAGTTGTTCGGTGAGCTGCGCGAGTTCTTTGATTTGGAATCTTTGACCGAGTTTTCGCTCGACAGTTTCAGGACTTTGCGCGATATCGCGGCGCTGCTAGAGCAAACGCCTGGCAAGTCGGATTGGATGGGACAAGCGACTGCAGAGAGTCTTCCAAATACAGACGCGACGCCTGTGCCGCCGGTAACTCCCTCGGTAACGCGTGCTGCAATTGTTGCGGTTAATGCAGAAGTTGAGTCGCCAGCGCTTTCGGTGCCTTTGTCCGCAGCGAGTGACAGCAAGCTGAGTTTGTCGACGCCGCAGTTGACGCAGTTCTTGATTGACTTTGTGGTGGAACAAACGGGCTATCCGGAAGAGATCGTCGAGTTGGACGCAGACCTCGAAGCGGATCTTGGTATCGACTCGATCAAAAAAGCTCAGCTCTTCGGTGAGCTGCGCGAGATGTTTCAGTTCACCGCACAGCCTGACGCGACAAGTTCCGGATCGCGACAAGGATTGGCTGACTATCGAACGTTGCGCGATGTCTTGGATGCAATGCTTGCAGCTTCACCAGACGGTTCATCGCAATCGACGGAGATTGAAGCAGCGGCCGTTGAGGCTATGCAGAGCGTAGATGTTCCAGTTCCGGCGACGTTGCCTCCGCGCGAGTCTGCGTCGAATGAAGTTAAGCCTGCGGTTGATGTGTCATCGGCGCAGCACAATGTTCCGCCTTCGATCAAATCGCAGCGTGATTGGCCAGCGATTGTGATGTCGCATTTGGGGAATGGGTCAGCGAATGTTGCGTCGAGTTCTTATCGGGACGCGCTGCATGCGAATTTGCGAGCGATGATAGGGCGACTTGCGGCTCAAGAGAAGAAGTCGCCAAGCAACGGGCGCCGTGCGGACGCGGATGGCGATGCGGAGACCACGAACGGCGAAGTTGTGAATCGGATCGCATTGGCCACGCAAGCTTCAGTTGCGAGTGTTCGATCGTTGAGTCATCAGTTGTTGTCTGATGTGGATTGGCAACGATGCGGTGATTCTTCGCAAACAGA
The DNA here is from genome assembly GCA_041742175.1 of Pirellulaceae bacterium. GTDB lineage: Bacteria > Planctomycetota > Planctomycetia > Pirellulales > Pirellulaceae > Aureliella. The sequence continues at coordinate 1,446 of JBGSJB010000602.1, read as the reverse complement.
TTTGTTGGTGGAGTTGCGTTCGCCAAGTTGGATTGAAGGTGGTGGCGGTGAAGTCGCGGCGGTCATGTTGCGAGATTCGGCGGATTGCAGTTCTATTGCAATCGGTCCAGCGGGATCGGCGATGCCGATGGCCGCCGTGCATCGCTTAACGATGCTGGCGGTTGGAGGCATGATACCTTCGGCGAGCGATTCGCTCGCGAGTTGTGAGGTGCATCGCGCGCGGTTATCGGATTGGATTACGAGTCAATCTGCCAAGTGGACGCTGGATGAATGTGTGCGCGAGGTCGGACGATTGCGTATGAATTGTGATTGGTGGATGTTGCTGGTCGATGCGGAGTCACAGCGGCAGGCGATGGTGGAATCGCGTGAAGGTGTAGTGGTCATCGAACGCAGCCAGGTCGCATCCACAGCTAGCACGGTCAAGCATGCAGCGAGCTTCAATTCTGCGGTTGGCATCGGCATCGAAACCAGCGGCAAACGATTCAAATTGTTGAATCGCGGAACGGCGCTGCAACTCAACTGCGCGGATTCGGTTTTGAATGAAGCTTGGTTGGAGCATGTACGACCTCGAAAGCATGCGGTGGCGCATGACGCTGAAGCCATTGCTACAACTGAGTCACATAGTTTAGGACGGATTGCGTCGCGGTATGAACTGCAAATGAGTCCGATGGCGCAGCGCAGTGCGGTGGGACGCCAGCCTGAATGGGCTGGAGCAGCGTTAGTTGTAGGTGACAACCCGGTCGCGCGACAACTGGAGGCTCGACTGCGCACAGCAGGTGTGTCGGTAACGCGATTGGCCGCGAACCTAGATCCCCAGTGGCTCGCAGCGCAACTGGTTGAACTGTCGAAACACGAACTGGTCAAGCACTTGTTTATTGCGACGCCTTGTGATGCCGATGCAGCAATTTCGTTGGACGAGAGTCGTTGGCAAGCGCGGCGCAATAAAGGGCTGATGGGAATTTTTTGGTTGTGTCAACGTTGGTTGAACCAGATCGTTGCAGCCAGTTGTGCAGACGATTCGAGTTTGGTTGCGATTAGTGCTCAGGGTGGCGACTTTGGATTTAGCGGCAACTTGCATTCAGCAGAGGGCGGCGGCGTTGGCGGTTTGCTCAAGTCGATCTTGATTGAAGGTTGGATGCAAGGGATTCGCACGTTGCCGATTAAGGTCGTCGATACGAGTGCGGGTCAGTCGCCTGCGGAAGTGGTCGATTGTGTATGGCGCGAGTTGGCGGTTCCCAGTTACGATCTGGAAGTCGCTTACATTCGCGGCGTACGGCATGTCGTGCGCGCGATTCCACGTGCCGTTTCATCGTCGGGCCGCCAGGTGCCGCGCGGTGGGACTTGGGTTTGCACAGGTGGTGCTCGCGGCATCACAGCATTTGTTACAGAAGAGCTGGCGAAGCGTTACGGATTGAAATTGCATTTGCTGGGCACAGCACCGATGCC
>JBGSJB010000601.1:0-4772 GCA_041742175.1 Pirellulaceae bacterium | reverse complement strand
ACGGGTGCTAGCGGGAAGTTGCCATTTGGCGGTATCGGCCAAAGCGGCAATCATAATCCCAGCGGCTTCTTCGCAGCCGACTATTGCTCGTACCCGATCGCTTCACTTGAAAGCCACGATCTCGCCGAAGCCAACACCGCCACTCCGGGACTGGAACTGCTTGCTCCCGACGCTTGATCGATGTCATTGCTCAATGGGCAAAAGATGAGGGGCAGAACGAAGAATTCCGATTGCTTGCTTCGTACGCCGCTAGCCCGTTGAGTTGCGTTTGTTCCTTTCATCCAACAGACCGGTACCTGTGTGGGCCCGAGATGCTCGAGGCGAAGAAAAGCTCTCTTGACAATCGCAGGCTCCGAATTCGCGCGAATCCCGTTCAACTTCCTGCATTTGAGGATCGCGAAGTTCGCGGACGCTCGCATGGCAATTCACAAACTCGCGCTGCACTTTCTCGCTATGCAAGTTCTCTAACTTGGCATGCGACAATTCAAGTAGCTTCAAGTGTTGAAGGCTTTGGGCTCGATTTTTGGCATTAAGAGCCTACACCGTCTTGAGCTCGAACAATACGCCACTACCGATGATCGCATCCGCGAAGAGTGCTTTCTTAAAACAGTCGTGCACAAGATCAACCGCAACTTCCAGCCGAACGTCGGGCAGCTATTTCCTGTTTATAGGCTTGCTCATCAAAGAAGCGAGCGAATGCATTGTGGATCGCAAATACCTGCTCCATCACATTGAAAGAGATCGCGTTGAGTTCTTCTTGTGAGAGACGACGGACCGGCATAGATGGAAAAATTGGCACAAGCGGAACTCCTATTTAAGCTCACTCGAGTGACAAATGGTAATTTCATTAGCTTAACAGCCGGGTATCGCAACTGGCAAAAAGATGAGGGGTAGGAGGATGAGATAAATAAGGCTGGCACGGGCAACGTTCTGCCCGACCATTTTCCTGCCAACCGGCGGGAGAGTTCTGCGACACCTACAACAGGCTTCAATTATCGGGGATAAACATTTTTCGCTCCGCAGGGGATCACCGGGTACGAGAAATCACGGCAGTGAGTAAACTATAGACTCTGTTAGAAACGAGCTAGAAACACAGGAAAAGCGATGTTGACGCGAGCACAATCCGATACTGAAGGTCTTCTGCGTGAGCTGATGGAGCAGCGAATTTTGCTGCTGGATGGGTCGATGGGGGCGCTGATCTTCCAGAAAAAAGTGTCCGAAGCGGCGATTCGCGGTGAGCGTTTCAAGAATCACCCTGCGGATTTGTCGAAGCAGACTGACCTGCTAGTGCTGACGCAGCCGGATATTATTCGCAGCATTCATGCGGAGTACCTGAACGCGGGCTCGGACATTATCGAAACTAACACGTTCAACGCCAGCTTGATCGGTATGGCAGAAGCGAAGTTGTCGGACATCGCTTACGAGATCTCAAAAGTCGGCGCGGAAGTGGCACGTTCCGCAGTCGACGATTGCATCAAACGGGATCCATCGAAACATCGCTTCGTGGCGGGCAGCATCGGGCCCACTGCAGTTCAGTTGTCAATGAATGCCAAAGGCGATCCAGCAACTCGACCGTATTCCTTTGAGCAGATGGTGGCCAGCTATGAAGTGAACGTAGAAGGTTTGCTTGACGGCGGAGTCGATTTGCTGCTGCCGGAAACTTCGTTCGATACATTAAATTTCAAGTCATGCTTGTTGGCGATCGAGAACGTCTTTGCGCGGCGGGGTATGCGAGTGCCGGTTATGTTATCGGCAACGGTCTTCGAAGGTGGTGTGACTTTAACTGGACAGCAATTGGAAGCGTTTTGGGTTGCAGTTTCCCACTTTCCTATGCTCAGCATCGGATTGAATTGCGGACTTGGCGGAGATCGGATGCGGCCGTATCTCGAGAGGCTGGCGACGGTCTCCGATGCACACATAAGTTGCTATCCGAATGCGGGCTTGCCGAACGAATTGGGCGAGTTCGATGAGACACCGGCAAAGATGGCGAGTTTCGTTCGCGACTTTGCGAAGCAGGGTTGGGTTAACATCGTTGGCGGTTGCTGTGGCAGCACGCCACCTCACATCAAGGCGATCGGCGAAGCGGTTTCCGACGTCGCTCCGCGCGGACGCAAACTGCGAAACCGCATGTCACAATTCGCTGGCAACGAACCGCTGGTGTTTCGAAAAGAAAATCCGTTCGTCATGGTCGGTGAACGTACCAATGTGACCGGCTCCCGCAAGTTTGCGAGGCTGATCAAAGAGGGTAAGTTCGAAGATGCCATTCGAGTTGCTCGCACTCAGGTCGAAGGTGGCGCAAATGTGATCGACGTCAACATGGATGAAGGCATGCTTGATGGCGCTGCGGCGATGAGCACTTTCTTGAACTTGATTTCTCACGAAGCCGACGTCGCTAAAGTTCCGCTGATGATCGATAGCTCCAAGTGGGAGATTCTCGAAGTCGGTCTGCGCCACTCGCCAGGCAAGCCGATCGTAAATTCGATCAGCTTGAAAGAAGGCGAGGAAGAATTCCTGCGCAAAGCCAAGTTCATTCAGCAGCACGGAGCCGCTGCGGTCGTGATGGCTTTTGATGAGCAAGGACAAGCGGCGGATTATGAGAATAAAGTTCGAATCTGCAAGCGAGCATACAAGCTGCTGACCGAAAACGGTTTCCCGGCAGAAGATATTATTTTCGACCCGAACATTTTGACCGTTGGGACAGGATTGCCTGAACATGCGAACTACGCAGTCGACTACATCGAAGCGGTTCGCACGATCAAAAAAGAATGCCCTGGAGCGCGCACGAGTGGTGGTGTGAGCAATGTGTCGTTTTCATTCCGCGGAAACGACACTGTCCGCGAATCGATGAACGCAGTGTTCCTATATCATGCCATCGCCGCTGGACTCGACATGGGTATCGTTAATCCAGAGATGCTGGAAGTGTACGACGAGATTGAGCCTGAATTGCGCGAGCGCGTTGAAGACGTATTGCTGAATCGGCGGCCCGATGCAACGGAGCGTTTGATCGATTATTCCGAAACGGTCAAGGCGAAGGACAAGGGGCCGGTCAAAGTTGACGCTTGGCGTGAAGGCACTGTCGAAGAGCGACTGCGCCACGCGCTGCTCAAAGGCATCAGCGACCACATCGACGTCGATACCGAAGAGGCTCGACTGAAACTTGGTCGACCGTTAAAAGTCATCGAAGGTCCGTTGATGGACGCGATGAATCTGATCGGCGATTTGTTCGGTCAAGGCAAAATGTTCTTGCCGCAAGTCGTCAAGTCGGCTGCGGTGATGAAGAAGAGCGTGGCTTATCTGACGCCGTTCATGGAAGCCGAAAAGGCTGCGGCTGGAAAAACCGGCGGTCATACGAGTCGCGGGAAAGTTCTGTTGGCAACCGTCAAGGGCGACGTGCACGACATCGGAAAGAACATCGTTGGTACTGTGTTGCAGTGCAACGATTTCGAAGTGATCGATCTCGGCGTGCTTGTACCGTGCGAGAAGATTTTGGCCGAAGCCAAGAAGTGCGGCGCGCAAGTCATCGGTCTGTCGGGGTTGATCACTCCGTCACTGGATGAGATGGTGCATGTAGCGAAAGAGATGCAGCGCGAAGGCTTCGATATACCGCTGTTGATCGGTGGCGCGACGACTAGCGCGAAACACACTGCCGTAAAAATCGCTCAGCACTACAACCACGAAGTCGTGCATGTGCTCGACGCGTCGCGGAGTGTGCCGGTTGTCGAACGCTTAGTCAATCCAGACTCGCGGGCTGCTTATGCCGCAGAGAATAAAGCCAAGCAGGAGGCCGAGCGAGCGAGTTTTGCAGGCCGTCGTGATCGCAAGCTAGTCGACTTCGTGGAAGCAAAAGAGCGCAAGCTGGCCATCGATTGGTCGAGTTACACCGCGCCGAAGCCTTCATTCCTAGGAGCTCGCGATATTGCAGTGACCGTCGCTGACTTACGTCCTTATATCGATTGGTCGCCGTTCTTTATGACTTGGGAGTTGAAGGGCAAGTACCCAAAGATTTTCAAAGACGAAACGGTCGGCGAGATCGCTAAGGAACTTTACGATGACGCGCAAGTGGTGCTCGATCAGTTCGAGAAGGACCCGAGCATCGTGATTCGCGGTGTGTACGGTTTCTATCCAGCGCAGAGCCTCGGCGATTCGATCGTGCTCTTTAAAGACGACTCGCGGAGTGAAGAGTTGCTGCGATTCGAAATGCTCCGACAACAGTGGGAGCGAGTGGATCAGAAGGCGTTCCGAAGTTTGGCTGACTATGTCGATCCGACGGGCAAGCCGGACTACATCGGTGCATTCGCAGTGACGGCAGGTCACGGCGTGGATGAAATTGCGAAAAAGTTGCGAGGCGAGATGGAAGACGGCAAAGCGATTCTGGTGCAAGCGTGCGCGGATCGATTGGCGGAAGCGTTTGCGGAAATGCTACATGAACGCGTTCGCAAGGAATGGGGCATTGCCGAGTCGCTGACTAAGGAAGATTTGATCGAAGAGAAATATCGCGGCATACGACCCGCTGCGGGTTATCCTTCGTGTCCTGATCACACCGAGAAGGAGACTCTTTGGAAGTTGCTGGACGCAGAGACGCGGGCGGGAATTTCATTGACGGAGAGTTTCGCGATGTGGCCGGCTGCGTCGGTTAGCGGTTTGTATTTCTCGCATCCTGAAGCACGCTACTTCGCTGTCGACATGATCACTCGCGATCAAGTCGAAGACTATGCAAAGCGGAAAGGCTGGCCTGTATCGACTGCGGAACGTTGGCTTGCGCCGAACCTTGG
>JBGSJB010000600.1:0-3379 GCA_041742175.1 Pirellulaceae bacterium | reverse complement strand
GTCGGCGCGATCATGATTGCTGTTTTCGCCAGTGTACTACCAGCTATTCGGGCAGCCCGGATGCATCCAGTGGAGGCTTTGCGTTATGAGTAGTGTCATCAAGACCACGGCACCGCGAGTTCAACCTCGCCGCGCGTCCGCTGCAGGCGAAACAATCAATCAAGAGCCGCCGGTACCGCTGAAGATTGCCAGTCAGTACGTGCTGGAAGCGAAGCAGTTGCACAAGAGCTATCGCAAAGGTCGCCACGTTGTACCAGTGCTGAAAGGTTGCGACTTCCATGCGATCAGTGGTAATGTGACGGCGATACTTGGTCACAGCGGATCGGGCAAAAGCACTTTGTTGCACATGCTCGGAACCCTCGACGCGCCTGACCAAGGCGAAATCTACTTTGATGGTGGACGCATCGATAATTTGTCCAGAGCGCGACGCGATCATTTCCGCAATACAAAACTAGGAATGATCTTTCAGTTCTATCATCTGCTGCCTGAAGTCTCCGCGCTGCAGAACGTGCTGATGCCGATGATGATTCAGCAAGGATTCTTCAAATACTATCGCAATCGCGCGGAGAACAAGCAGCGAGCAATCGAATTGCTAACACGCGTTGGGTTGGAGCATCGCATGACGCATAAACCGCGGGAACTTTCTGGCGGTGAGATGCAGAGAGCCGCGATTGCACGAGCGCTGGTAATTCGACCTGAGTTGCTATTGGCCGATGAACCGACCGGCAATTTGGACCAAGAAACAGGTTTGCAAATTCTTAAATTGCTGATGGAGCTGAAGCGCGAAGAAGGTTTGACGATCGTCATGGTTACTCACGACGAATCGATCGCCAATCAGTGCGACAGCATCATTCACCTGGTCGGCGGCAAGATTAAGGCTTAACTAAGTGATGGCGACTTTCAGTCGCCAATTTAGGAAACGCTCGACCGAAAATCGACGCCACGCCAACGCCACGCCAAGAAAGATGACAGCTTAGACGGCTTAGTTGAATTTCCAACTCGCTCCGTGGCCAGCGAGTAGTTGCTCGGCGATTTCGTCGCACAGGGATTGGTTCGAACCTGTGGCCAGTTCGGCGGCTTCAGCGGCCAGCTTAGAAGATTGTTCGGTTTCGCCGTTGGCAAAGGTTGCCAGAGCAAGTGCAAGGCGGCTGCCCCAGTCTGCTTCGTCCAGCTTGACCGCAAGCTGGGCGTTCTCCATCGCTCTCGATTTGGATCGTTCCGAAGGCGATTTGCTGGCAGCGTTGATGAAGGCGATCGCGCGTCGAGCGGCAACTTCATGTCCGCCAATCTTGAGCAACGTTTCCCATTCTGACTCAGCAGTTTTCAGTTCATCGCAGGCTGCAAAAGCGATTGCGCGATGCATACGCAACTTGGGATCATTCAGCCCGAATCGCGCCGTCTTGCGCAGCTCTGCTAACGCTTCGCGTTGCTCGCCTGTTCGCGCTAGAACTTCTGCATAAATCGTGGTAACCAGAACTTGAAGCGCGGGAACGCTTGCCAATTGATTTAATATCTCAGTGGCTTCCTCATATTCTTGCAAACGAATTAGCGTGATCGATTTCAATAGTAGCGCACCTGCGTTCTCATTTGATGACCGACTCAGTTGCCGCAAACCAGCCTTCAGCTCGATGTCGCTCTTAACGCCTGCTACATCAGCGAGACTCCAATACATATCAAATAACTCCAACGTCTTGGAATTCCACAAAAGCATTTCGTTGACGATCTTCTCCAACTCTTGAAGAATGCTAACGTGTCGCTCCAAAGCTAGTTTTCCGGCGACGTTAATGGTTTTTATTTGGTGCAAAACGAAATCCGTGCGCACCTTTGCTTGCGCCAGATCGTTTCCATGTTCTCTAAGTACATCACGTCCAATCTCGGTTTTCTTCCGAGCGGTAACTTGGCTTTGAAGTTGTACCCGCGGTGTGTGGCGAACATCTACTCCTGTTTCCACAGGCGCGTTTTGAGTCGGCGTGGCAAGAAGTCCATTCAGTTCGGCTTGCTTTGAGAGCGCCATTAATTGCGTGAACGCCAGCTCCAACGATTTCATTGCGTTGGCTTCCGCAAGCTGCGCGACCGCTTTCTTCGTTTCGACAAGTCGGTTGAATGCGTCTTGGCGTTCGGCAATCAGTTTCGTGCCAGCGGCTCGCAGGCCTTCAAACTTTGTGTCTAACTCCTCAATCGCGCTAAAATACGTCAGACTTCTTTGAAAGGTTGTAGGAGCAGTTTGAGAGTAAGCGATACCGGAGGAAAAGGCTGCAAGACATGCAGAAAAGAATAGCGTTTTGAAGCCGGGAACTCGCGCCGCCATGCTTGCTCCGATCGCTGAATTCGGGTTGTTGGACGATTTAACATCTGTTTTAGCCGCATTTGAGCTTACCGGAAGCTTCGGGAAATCGCCAGTCTTTTGCGAAAAAGAATATTGAAACTGAATTTCTAAATCGCTCTAATTACGGTGGACGTCGCTCAACGTCGCCTCTAACCCAATCTTCTCTTGAGGTAAACGAAATGTCACGCTTCGCGCCGATGGTATCGACCATCTCTATGGTCCTGATGGCTGCAACCGCATATTGCTCGGAACCTGAGAAATTGCAAACGCTGCTCGAGAAGGAGGCTTCGGGAGTTTCGGTGAATCGCCGATTACCGACAGGTAGCCAACCGCAGGACACCATTTCTGCGTGGCAAGCTGGCATGATTAAAGTCGGCGACGAATGGCACTCGATTGAGGAACTGACCGATTCCGCATACGAGGATGCTTACAAGGCGAAGCGGGAAGAACTGAAGAACGCGCCTCAAGGACATCTCAAGTTGGCGCGTTGGTGCGTGCATCAGAAGCTCACTGAGCTGGCCCGTGCGCACTACTTCGCAGTGATTGCGACTGAGCCAAACAATCTCGAAGCGCGACAGTATCTGAAGCATGTGCTGGTCGGCGACACTTGGTTTGAACAAAACGATTTGCAGTCAGCACAGCAAGCGATGCAGCAAACATTTGATCAGTTGGAAGAGTGGACGCCGAAGGTCAAATTGATCATGCAAGACCTTCAGTCAGGTCGTGCTCACGTGATGAATGAGGCGCTCGATGAATTGGAGAAAGTGGATACCAAGGAAGCGCTGAGTGCTTTGGAGTTGTTTGCTTCAAATGTCGACGATGACTTAGCGAAACCATTGATCCGCAAGATTGCAAGGGATCGATCGGAAGAATCTTGCGCAGCACTGGTGCGCGTCGCTTTGAGCCATCCGAGTGCGGAAGTCCGCTCCATCGCCACGGACAGCATTCGCAGCTACCCTGAAGCTTTCTACGTTCCAACTCTGCTTGGTATGTTGTCCAGCGAAATCTACGTCGAGAATCAACTGGTTGTCCAGCCGAACGGAAACGTAGGCT
>JBGSJB010000599.1:0-3000 GCA_041742175.1 Pirellulaceae bacterium | reverse complement strand
CCGGCGTCGTCTCCGCCGACCGTCGCTACGTCCGCATCGCTCCCACACCATTCTTCTCCGACATCGGACAAGTAACCACCTTCAACTTCGTATCCGGAGCTACCGGCGCCAGTGGCACTGGTGGTGGCGGCGGCGGGTTTGGCGGTGGAGGAGTCGGCGGCGGTGGCGCTGGCGGTGGCGGCATCTTGTAGTCCGCTTAGGATCAGGCGAAAAATTAGGTGGAGGCGACTTTCAGTAGCCAAACCACAAAACGTCGACCGAAAGAATAGATCCAAATTTGCAGCCCGCAGGTACTCACCTGCGGGTTTGGCATTTGTACCAACCTGCAATTTGCGTCGTTCACCATTTGCAAAATGCTACGCCGGTGCAAAATGCTCCACGGTTCGAAACATGATCATTCCAGCAAAATCGGTAAAATCGCTTAGTTAACCGCTCAAATTGGCGATGGCATGACGCTTGCAACCCTACCGCGCGTGCAGTTCGCTTGGGATCGTGTACAAAGGGTACGGCGCGTCTCCCAAGCGGATATTTTCCAAGTTTTTTATGTGGCAAGTGGTGAAATTGTCAAATAAAATTGAGATTCCAGCGGCGTGGAATTCGATGCGCGCCGGGTGCGCTTGCTTTTAATCGAACTTCGTGTGGTTGGGAAAGTTTTCAAGACAAGTAGGATCTGTCCAAAGAGCATTCCGAGACCAAGTCCATTTGTGTCCTCCTAAGGGGAGTCGGAAGTAATGTTGTTTACCAGACCGTTTCTGCTAACAGCCCTCGCGATTCTGCCGATGGCTACTCTAGCCAGTCAGCAGCCGCAGACGCCCACCAACAGCCGCTGGGCAACGTACAAGAATGCCGCAGGTGAGAACTACTTCGCGCTTTCGATTCAAGCTGATCAAGATTTGCCAGCGGCTGATCTGGCGGAAGTCGTGGTCGTGGTCGACACTTCCGCTTCGCAAACTGGATTGGTGCGTCTTGAGTCCATCGAAGTGCTCAATGAACTCGCTGCTAACCTGCCGCTGAATGCCAAGGTCGCGCTCTTGGCGAGCGATGTCGAGACAGTTGTCTTGTCAGGCGGCTTAGTTGAGGCAACGGACTCAAAATTTGGAACCGCTCTTGCTCGACTGCAGAAACGCGTCCCGCTAGGCACAACCAACCTTGCACTAGCCCTTCGCACAGCTCTCGGCCAGTTCTCTCAATCGAGCGCACAGAAAACAATCATTTACATCGGAGATGGCATCAATCGCAATAACTTGCTCACTCCGGATGAGCATCGAAAGTTGGTTGATGACATGGTGGAACGTCAAGTTACCATTTCGTCGCTTGCGATCGGTCCCATTGTCGATGTCGCTAACCTCGCCGCCCTGTCTAATAACACAGGCGGAATTCTGCTGTCGAGAAGCGAGATCACCGAGTCAACCCAATCGATCGGTCGATTACTCGGTTCGAGCGTCACGTTGCCGATTGTTTGGCCGACCAAGGTGGAAGCTCCAAAGGCTTTAGCAACCTATTTTCCCTCGAAATTCCCGCCGCTGCGTTTGGATCGCGACACGGTGGTTATCGGTCAGTCGACAGCGGCTGAAGAAGCTGGAAAGTTAGTAGTGCATGGTGTATGCTCCGGCAAGTCAGTTGAGTTGACTTGGAATATCAAGCCGGAAACAAGCAATCCTGACTTGGCGTTCTTGCCTTCTGTTTTCGATTCGGCAAAGTTAGATGGCGGCATTAATCTACCGGCAATCGGTTCAGCGGGCTTGCGAGCGATTAGCTACGCGATGGCTGATACTTCGACGGAATTAGTAAAGGCGGGACAGTTCGCTCTCAAGTCGGGAGATACCGATGGGGCCAAACGGATCGCGGAAGAAGCGTTGAAGAGCGATCCGAATAACGCTGAAGCAACAACGCTCTTAAACGCAGCGAAAAAACTGCTTGAAGCGGTCCCAGCAGTTAAATTCATGCAGACTCGCACTCCTGGTTATGATCCTTTCGGAATTGATCCAGCTCCTGCACCGGGAGATAATCCCTTTGGCGATCCAACACCAAGCGACGCTGCTCCCGCTCCCGCAATTCCCTCGCCGGATTTACTCGTTCCCACACCACCCGCGCCTAGCTTGCTGCAAGATACCGAACCTCAACCCCCGCTGCTGGACGACAGCTTTGGAAGCGGTAGTCTCCTCGCACGCGAAGAAGAATTACGTGCCGCCGCAGCACAAGCGTTAACGCAAGAAGTTCGCAATCAACTGAGCGAAGCTCAGCAGTTAATGCGAACCGATCCAACAGCGGTCAAGAATGCGTTGAAGAATCGTTTGGAAGAAATCGACTCGGCTGTCGATTTGAATCCTGCGCTGCGAGCCGATTTGCAAAACCGCTTGCAGAATGCGATTCGTGCAGCGGCGATCGAGGAAGCCCGCTACTTTGATCGCGTCCAACGCGCCGAGACGATTCGTGCACAGGCGGACGAAAGCCAACGCTTGCTCGCTGAAATCAATCGCACCGATGAATCGATCAAGCAACTGGTCGAGCAATTTAACTACTTGATGGATGAACGCCGTTTCTTGGAAGCCAGTAAAGATGTGGCACCTGAAGTTGGAAAGTTGGCGCCTGATACTCCAATCGAAAACACGATCCGCGAAACGAGCTCTCTGCAAGCCAACTACGCATTGATCCGCGAAGTTTACGAACGTCGCGAACAAGGTTTCGTCGACGCGTTCCGTGGAGTCGAAACAGCGGCGATCCCAATCGACGAACCTACGATCATCTATCCACCAGCCGAAGTTTGGCAGGCCCTCTCGGCTCGCCGTAAAGAACGCTACGGTGCAATCAACTTGGCTGGCGGCGCCGGCGGTTCCAAAGCTGAGCAGAAGATCAACGTAGCTCTCAAACAGCAGACCAACGATATCGATTACCAAGGCACGTCGCTTCGCGCTGTGATGGACGAACTTCAAGAAACCTACGGTATCCCTATTCGATTGAACACGGTCGAACTTGGTTTGGTCGGCGTCGATCCAGATT
>JBGSJB010000598.1:0-2413 GCA_041742175.1 Pirellulaceae bacterium | reverse complement strand
AGCGACTTGACTTATCCCGCTCCCAACGATCCGTTCACCGGCCAACCGTTCAGCTACAAAGTTGACGGCGAGCAATCGCTACTCAGCGGCGAACCAACTCCTCACTTGCAATATCGATTCAAGCTCTCCATTACCAAGTAACCGCCGAGCAACCGCGCTGCTTGCTCTTACTCGGACCATGAAACACAACACAATACATTCACTGGAACTAACATGAAAACGCTTATTCGCACCTTAACGCTCCTTGCATTAATTCTGTTTCAGCCAACTGTCGCACCCGCGCAGGACGCACCGAATTCGACTGTTGACCTTGCCAACTCTGCAAACGATCTAAAAACACTCGAACAATTCTTGACGCCCACAACGCTCATCGTTGCGCAGTTCGATATGCAACAACTGAAATTACCAGATGATTTACAAAAGTCGCTGGCTGAAAACCAAACTGCTCAGCCACTGCTTGCGTGGTTGGATTCGATGAAAGCGTCGCTTGAACCGATGTCGAATGATCGCATCTACATGACGTTTGACATTCCAGCCACACCTACCATGTCACCGATTCGATTCTTCGCGAAGAAATCTGCAGCGCTCGACATGGAGAAGCTGAACCAAACCCTCGTTCAGTTTCGATTCAGTCCAGCGGTTGCAAAAGGCGATTTTCTCGTCACTTCACCGGCGGGTAACATCGTTGAAGACGACAAGAATGCGATCACCAGTGAAACGTTGACCGCTGCACGTCCCGCACTGCCGGAAGCACTTGCAACAGTAAATGGAATGCCCATGCAGATTTTGGTGCTTCCGCCCGATTATCTTTGGGCAACGTACCGTGACCTGATGCCACGCTTGCCTGATCAACTCGGCGGCACGACAACATCCATCATCACTGAAGGATTGCAGTGGGCCACTATTGGAATCGATCCTGCCAAACTAAAAACCAAAGTTACCATTCAGTCGAATTCAAAGGCCGCCGCAGAAGCGCTGGCAACAGAACTGCCCAAACTCGCACAAGTCGCTTCAGGTCAATTACCAGAAGGCTCTGCCAAAACCACCGTCCAAGCGATTCTTAAACTCGGTAAACCAACCGTAAACAACGACCGTATTGAAATCGATTTCGCCAATCTAAGTGAATTAAAACTCGCTTCCACAGCAGTAGCGAAAATACTCTCCGCCATCGTCGATCCACTCAACACGCGCGAGAAAATAAATCGCTTTAAGAAGTTGGCGTTAGCGGTGCATAATTACGAGAGTGCATTCAAAGCACTGCCGCCCAACAAAGAGGCTCGCAAAGCCGACGGCACTAGCAACTTGAGCTGGCGCGTACATATCCTTCCGTTCATCGGTGAAGAGAAACTGTACTCGGAATTCAAGCTCGACCAATCTTGGGACAGCGAGCATAACATCGCCCTACTCGCAAAGATGCCAGATGTTTTCTCCGGCTTCCCGGTAAAAGCCTTTGCTCCAATCAACCTTCGCGAAGGTCACACCACCTTCGTTGCCCCCGTCGGCGAAGGCACCATCTTCGGCGGTGTAAAGCCTGTTACGTTCGGCGATATCACCGATGGCACAAGCAATACGATCATGTTCGTCGAGGTAAAGCCCGATCGCGCCGTACCTTGGACTGCTCCATGGGATTACAACTTCAACCCAGCCAATCCCACCAGCGATCTCGCCATCGGAGCCGACGGCCAGTTTCTCACCGCCTTCGGCGACGGCTCCGTGCGGTTGCTTCCCGGCGACCTCCCCCAAGCCACCATCATTCATCTTTTCCAAATGAACGATGGCAACGCAATCAACTTTTAGCTGCTGATAATCTTGTAGCGGAGCAAATTTGCGTCTCGTGACTCCACCTAACGCAACGGCTAACCTCGCTAGCCTTTGCCTATTTGCCATGGTTTCTGTATGGAAAGACTCACTTCTATCTTGTATCTTTGAGGTAATCACAAACAAGATGAAGGGATCAGCCCATTCCAAAGGAAGTCAGCATAGTTATAAGCACCGAGGGTCTGAGTGCTCTGGCCGACATGGCATTAGTACCCGAGCAGCAAGCCTACCTGGACGAGCTACTGTCCAGGAATGCAGAAGGCCAACTCTCCGATTCGGAGACTCATGAGCTCGACCTTTTGTTGAAAAGGATCGATGAACTCAATCTTGTGAAAGCGAGTGCCGCCGCAACTCTTCATCGACTCAATGTTAGTGAACAGTCGCAGAATTCCAACTAAGCCAACAGCGCCTGCACTACGTTCCCGTGTACGTCAGTCAGCCGATAATCGCGACCTTGGAAACGGTAGGTCAGCCGCGTGTGATCCATGCCAAGCAGATGTAGGATGGTTGCCTGCAGATCGTGAACGTGTACCGGATTCTCCGTGATACCAAAACCAAGTTCATCCGTCGTGCCGTAATCCAACCCACCTTTCAC
>JBGSJB010000597.1:0-2056 GCA_041742175.1 Pirellulaceae bacterium | reverse complement strand
TTTGCTGGGAGGCAGCCTGATCGAGAACCTAAGTGCGACCGCGCTTGCGGCTGGTACCTATCACATTCGAGTGAACACTTTGTTCGCAACGACAAACTACCTGTTGGCGGTCAGCCAAGCAGCGACCAGCGATGATCTGATCAGCAACGCGACGGTGTTGCCTGCGATTACAAGTGGCGTCGTTCCAACGGCTCGTGCAACCGGTTCAGCGGGCGGTGCGGATCTTCAAGACTACTATCGATTCCAACTGAACACTGCTGGCAATATGCGGTTGAACCTCAGCGGCATGACGACCGACTTGAGTGTTGAGATTCTTGATCAGTTCGGAAACGTGATCGTGTTTGGATCTCAGTCTGGCAATACGATCGAACGCGTGACGACTCCAGAGTTAGCCGTGGGGACGTACTATATTCGTGTGTTCCAGTTGTTCGTTGGAGCTTCGTCGAATTACATCCTCGAGATCTCGCGAGACTTTAACGGCGACGATTTGGTTCGCGGAGGAAACAACTTGGGTACCTTGGCATCTACTGCACTGACCGCGAGCGGCGCGGTGGGTGGAGCGGCTGATATCCAGGACTACTACAGTTTTACGTTGACCTCGACGCGTAACGTTCGGTTCTTGCTGACTGGTCTGACGGCGGATATCGACCTTCACATTCTCGACAGTTTCGGTCGCTTGATTCAATCCGGTACATCAGGATCGACCAGCACCGAGAACCTCACCGTCAATGGTTTGGTGGCAGGCGTGTACTATATTCGAGTCTTCCCATTCGGCGCTGCAGTTTCGAATTATTCGTTGTCAGTGACCGGTGTGTCTGCGGCTGCCCTGTTAGCCGGAATTCCGGTGCCGAAGAGTTCCAGCGAACTGCCAGTCCCCGATGTCAGTGCTCCCGCTTCCTCCACGGCTGAAGACACGCCAACGACACAAGAACAAAGTCTAGATTCGAACGCGCCGATGGACTTTAACGGTGATGGTAGTGTTTCACCACTAGATGCATTGTTAATCTTGAATGCGCTGCGAGCGAAAGCCAGCGGCGAGTTGCGCGCCGCTGAAATCGACTTTGACATTAGCGGTGATGGGCAGTTGACTCCCGTCGACGCACTGCTTGTGATCAACATGCTGAATAAGCGGCAACTCCGGTCGCCACTTGAGTAGAAGATCGCAAACACCGACCCGACCGTTCGGCTGCGACGTCCCTAATCATCGTCATCGCCGTCTTCATTATTTTCGGGGGGCGTTGCCTTCGCCTTAAGCGCGGGTACGCCTGTTAGCTTGACAACGAACGGTCTCTCGCAAAACAGCGTCACTTCACTACGCACGATGTGATTCTTAAAGAGTGTGGGACTGATCCAAAAGTTTCGACTCACCGGGATTTCGACTAGCACAGTGATAAGAGGTGTCGTCTCTTCAATTAATTGGGGGCTGACAGTCACGCAAGTCGCTTTCAAGCCTGCTGCGATTAGCAATTCGTTCGACGCGGCGGCGGCGTCCGCCGATGTGGCACCTGGGACCATGCATTGCGCGCACCTTCGTAGGCTGCGGTATCGGCCGTATGCTGGAGCAAAAGCACTCGACTGATTTCAATCATGCAAGCGAAAGAGAAGAGGATCACAGGGAGGACGATCGCGAACTCTATCATGACCACGCCAGGACGCTTGAGGCCATTAGTTAATTTCGCTCGACTGGGTAACTTTTGCGCGACAGCATGCGTTGAGATTAGCATAGTTAGAACGTGATCAAAGTAGGTAGACGCTCTACGATCGCTCGGAAAGCTTGTTTGAGTTGCTCCGGCGAGGTCGCGTGGAAGTGGTTGCCGGCACCCCCGGTAGCAACTTGCTGCATTCGTTCTACGTCGGCTTCCGCCGAAAAAGTGATCGTGTAAATCATGATGTCTTCCTTGCTGACTTTTGAAGTCGCATGCTGCGGACTAGTTCCAGCATTGTGGATGCCGTCGGTTAGCACGATCATGACGCGCGACGCCCAAGGCCGCGCTAACTTGCGATCAGAAAGGGATACTGCGCCGCTAAGAATGCCTTCGCCAATATTGGTCGACCC
>JBGSJB010000596.1:0-10267 GCA_041742175.1 Pirellulaceae bacterium | reverse complement strand
GCGCTTTGCAAATGCTAGATTGGTGTTTTAATGAGACTAATGGTTCACTTCCAGCGCGACGGCAATTAGCCCAAGGAACCCGCTGAGCGATCGAATCGCTCCGACTGAATGGACTCGCCAAGCCAATTCGAAAACGCGTGTACAACGCGATAGTAACTTTTCTACACATCTCGGCACCCTTAGATTCGCTAAGCCAATGCCTAAGTCAAAAACTTTTCTTGGGAAAATTTCGTTGCTGTACGAACGTGCCAAGACGAAACTGGCGGTACCTCCGAACCCCGCAATTCCGGCTTTCGGTTGCCGCGGGCGGTCGCTCTGGCTCCTCTGGTTCGTAGCGATCTCGTACCTTGTATTCGCTCGTTCTACGTTGCCCGCTGAGGAACCGTATCAACGATTTCTTGAGAAGCTAAAGAACGAGCAGCTGTTCGATTTATCGCTCGTTTATCTCAATGACTTGGAAGATGAGCCGAATGTCAGCGCCGAATTTAAGGCGGTAATTGCGCTCGAACGCGGCATGCTGATTTACAGCGCGGCTGCCCAAATGTCCGCGCAGAACCCGCAACGTTCTGTAAAACTTGATCAAGCTGAATCGGCGATTCGAACTTTCCTAAAATCGAGCCCTCAGCATCCGCGTCGCGGCGAAGCTCAGTTGTCGCTTGGCAATTTATTGCTGACCCGAGCCGAAGAGGCGAAGACGCGGGCTGGAGCGGACAACACTCAGGATATTCCCGAAGCGATAAAGTTCTTTTCAGAAGCTCACGATCTGTTTCAAGGCACCGTCAAAGAGCTGGCAGTCATCATTGAGCAGATCAAAGGCGCGCGAACGGACGCCAGCGACACAAGCAAGATCGCTTATCGAGATCAAATCCGAGGTGAGATTCGACGCGCTCAGCTACTGGCCGCTGCTGCGATGGAGAATCGTGGTCGCAGTCGCGGCACTGCCAGCCCCGAACGAGCCAAGGATCTCGATATGGCGCTCGCAATGTACAACGATCTGTACTTGAAAGAGAAAGAGATCGTCGGCATTCGCAACTATGCACTTTATTATCGCAGTGGCGTCCACGAAACATTGGGCAAAATCGATGATGCGATCGACGGCTACCAGCGAATTGTGGATCAAGAAGGGATCGATTCGCTGCGGATGCTGCAGACGCAAGCGATGGCAGAGCTGGTAAAGCTTTTCACCAAGCAGGAAAAATTTCCCTTGGCCGATGATCGCGCGACGAAGTGGCAATCGCAACTTCGGCCGGATGAACGTCAGTCGCCCGAGGTTCTTGTGCTGAAGCTGGAGCACTACAAATCCAGAATCGCGTGGATCAAAGACTTGGAAAAGAAGGACAAGGATGATCGCAACGCTTCGAAGTTAACGCGTGAAACGCGCGATCAAGTGCGCGCATTGCTGCGAATCGCTGGAGCCCATCAAGACGAAGCCCGCACGCTGCTCGGCCAACTCGGTGCTGAGCCAACTCTGGCAAATGCGACGGAGCTGCCCAAGGTTAAGAATTTCTCGGAAGCGCTCGAAGCCGCTACGGAACGTGTGCAACGTTTTGAATCGAGTGCCGTGGAAATCGAATCGCTTGAAAAGAAGAATGCGGATCCAGCCACATCCGCCGAAGACAAGGCAGCTTCCGAGCAACAGTTGGCGAACACGAAAGAAGCGGCTCGAATCGATTTGGACCAAGCGACACAACTGCTACAAACCAGCTTGCGTCTATTCACACAGAAAGATGGACTCGAACAACTGTTTGATGCTCGGCAGAAACTTGCCTTCTGCTACCTCAAGCAGCAGCTGCCCTGGGAAGCGATTTCGATCGGTGAGTTTCTGGCTGTATCGAACCCAGCGACCGATCAAGGCTTACGCGCTGGAACGATTGCGCTAGCTGCCTATGGCGACTTGCTTAGGACAGAAGACAAAGAACTGCGATCGCAACTGATCGATCAGTTGCGACCATTCGCTGAGTATTTGGTGACGACTTGGCCCAACGCTGACGAGTCTTCCACGGCTGCGGCTGCGCTCGTTCAGTTCTCATTGTTGAACAAGGAGTGGGATAAGGCTGAATCGTTCCTGCCGATGGTTCCTACTACCACACCAGCGGGCGCGAGTGTGCACAGGGAAGCAGCGATTCAGTTTTACGCGCGTTTCATCGAAGCCAGACGCGCCAGCTCAGAAGAGACTCCCGAATTGACGGCAGCTCGTAAGCTGGCGTTGGACTCGTTGACTAAAGCGGTTAGCGCGATCAAGAAAGACACAATGGGCGGTCCTGAAGTGGAGTCGATCAACTATTTAGCTCGTATGTACTTAGCGAACGACCAAGCCTCTGAGGCAGCAAAGCTGTTCGACGAGCTCGCGCCTTTGAACGTCATTAAAGACAAACCCGACAGCGTGACGACGCGCGCGATGATGGACACGTACAGCACCGCGCTGCAAGTTGAGATCGGCAAATTGACTAGTGGCGATGTCGACGCGAATGCCGCCACTGCGAAACTCACCGAGTACATCGGATTACTCGAAGCCGCTTCGCAAAAAGACGCCAGCGGTCCACAGTTGCTCGGAGGGATTTTTGTGCAACTTGCCAGAGATCTGAAGGACGCAGTCAACACGACGAAGGATGCCGAGAAGCGTAAAAAATTGTCGGAAGCGCTCGTCAAAGTTACTTCGGAAGCTGGCAAAAGTGCATCGGCCTTTGGGACCAATTATTGGGCTGCGGACACATTGCTATCCGTTGCGGACGAAATCCAAGGCAACTCGACGCTCGCCCAAAAGGCATGCACGGAAGCCGCAAGCATTTTGGAGCGGATGCTCGACAAGGGCAGAGCGGACGCCGAATGGATGCAACCGAAGGGTATCGAAGTGCAAGTCAAGCTGATGCAAGCCAAATCGCAGCGAGGACTCGGCAATTTTGAAGGCGCGATCGCAACGCTCGCTGCCATGCTCGATGTGAGCAATACGATCCCAGCTCAGCTTGAGGCCGCAAGGACCTATCAAGCCTGGGGAGACGCAGTTGATGCAAAGCATCATAAGACTGCGATCGAAGGTGCGCTTCCCGGTAAGAACGGCGCGAACAAAATCTGGGGCTTCAGCAAAATAGCTAATGTAATGAGCAAGAACCCGAGCAACGCGGAACTGTTCTACGAGGCGCGTTATCAAGTTGCCAATAGCCGCTACAAGTTTGCGCTCGGCTCAAACGGTGCTGATCAGGCCAAATTGCTCGAACAAGCGTCACGTGACATTCAAACTACCGCCAAGCTTTACCCAGCCCTCGGCGGCCCAGTAATGACCAAGAATTTTGATGCGTTGCTTAAACAAATTCAAAAAGCTCAAGGTCAAGAAGCGGTTGGACTTGGACGAAAATAATTATTCGATATCTAGAACTTACAGTTCACGAGTAACTCAATATGCAAATGAATGTCTTTAAGGTTTACCGCGTTGCCGCATTGGTGATCGCTTGCCTGTTGTGCAGTTCCGCTGTCGCGCAGGATAAGGTCTATCCACTACAAGGTGGAGTTGCTTCGGGAAAGATTTTGCAGATCACTCCATCGGAAGTGACCATCGAAGTCCGCGGTGCCAAACAAACCGTACCCGTTGCTGAGGTGCGGAAGATTGTCTTCGATGACGAACCAGGCGGACTGGACCGTGCTCGTGAAATGTTCGCGCAAGAGCAGTACACACAAGTGCTCGATGAGCTGAAGAAAATCGATCCAAACAGTCTCAAGAACCCACTCATCGCCCAGGATTATGAGTTTTACAAGTTTTACAGTGAAGGAAAACTTGGGCTTGCCGGAACGGGTGGGTCGAAGGAATCTGCCGCAGCAGGGCTTGTCGGTTTGGCAACCAAGAATCGCAATACGCACCACATGTTTGAACTGAGCGCGTTGCTCGGTGACTTAGCTGTGGCGCTTGGCAAGCCAGATGGTGCCCTTCGTTACTACGGCGTGTTGCTCTCAGCGCCTGATGCCGAAACCAAAGCCAATGGCGTCTACCGATTAGCTCAACTGGAACTAGGGCAAGGCAAATACAGTGAAGCTCGCACCCGGTTTCAGCAACTCGCCGGTTTGAACTCCGCTTCAGCTAAAATGACGCGGCTTAAGAGCCTTGCTGAAGTTGGTTTAGCCGTATGCGATGCGCGCGATGGCAAGCCGCAGCAAGCGCTCGATCAACTGAAGCAGATGGTCGTCAAATACGATTCAACGGACCAGGAGCTTTTCGCGCGGATCTATAACGCACAGGGCGATTGCTACCTCCAGCTCAAAAATACGAATCTGGCTGTACTCGCTTTCTTGCGAACGGATCTATTGTTCTTCACAGATGCCGATGCGCACGCCGAAGCGCTCTACAACCTCACCCAGTTGTGGCCCAAAGCCGGTGAACCAACGCGAGCCACTGAATCTCGCAATCGTCTAGTTAGCCAATATGCTGGCAGCGCTTGGGCGAACAAGTAACAGTCAGGTTGAGGTTGATGCGCTGCAACTGAGCTAATGCATGCCCTTAAGTCGCTCGGGGTGCGCATCAAAGAAGGCGTTGACTGCCCCGAGCAGCGGGTCGATCGTTTTTTCCTGCACACTTTCTAACTGCGGCCAGCTCCACCACAGGTAGCTCTCGTGTTCGGTGACCTCAATTGTCCGTGTCACAGGCAGGTAACCTAGAAAGTAGGTTACTCGCTTCAAGCACTCGCCAGCGTTGCGGTACGTAACTGGGTATTCGATCACGTACTCGAAACTTGGTTCCACGCTGATGGATTTCGTCGGAATACCCGTTTCTTCTTCCGTTTCGCGCAGCGCGGTTTCGAGGATTGTCTCGCCAGGCTCGGCGTGTCCCTTGGGCAAATCCCATCGATTGCGGTGGCGCATCAGCAGGAACTTGGGTGGCGTTTCGAGTGCGAACAATAGCATTCCCGCCGCATTTACTAATTTCGTCACCTTCGCCTCCGCTTTTGATTCCTTGACTGTTCCCATAACATACCTCTTCGAAACCGTTGTGGAAGTTGCCCGGCGATGAAGAACTGTAATGAAGAAGAGCTGCAATGAAGATTTACACTAAGACTGGCGATTCGGGGACCACGGGCTTGTTCGCCGGTCCGCGAGTACTCAAAGACAACCCTCGAATTTCAGCTTACGGAAGTGTCGATGAGTTGAACGCAGTTTTAGCAATGGTGCTGCAATCGCTTGACGCAGATTCAAGCGGATTGCACGAGTTCATCAAGGCTGTTCAAAGCGATCTGTTTTCGATCGGTGCCGAGCTGGCGACTCCCGATCCAGTCGCTCAAAATATGTGCTTACTACCGGAAGGACGCATCGGTGACCTCGAGCAATCGATGGATGAGATGGAGGAAAAGCTTCCGCCACTAAAGAACTTTGTGTTGCCAGGCGGTTGCTCCGCATCGGCGGCGCTGCATTGGGCTCGGACCGTCTGCCGCCGCGCCGAACGCGATGTTGTTCACCTGTCGCAGCAACCTGGAATCGCAGATTGCGCCCGCATAATCATCTATCTCAATCGACTGAGTGATTGGCTGTTCGTTGCCGCCCGCTTCCAGAATCACTTGGCAGGCGTTCCCGATCAACCGTGGATTCGGCCTGAAACCAGTAGCTGAAGCCAAGTGACCGCCGCAAAGTTGCATTTCAGAGCATTCCCGATTCCTGAGTCGACTGTGAGTGGATAAAATAGAGCTCCATCAAAGCGTGGCTTGAGTGCGTGCCTTCTGACCTTGTAACTTCTGCTTGTGTAACTCAGCAAAAACTTTTGGCGCAGTTGACTTTCCGGAGAATTGGTGGATGAAAAAAATCGAAGCAATCGTGCGTCACTTTAAACTCGAAGACGTAAAGAATGCGTTGACCGAGCAGGGCATTCACGGCATGACGGTCAGCGAAGTGCGCGGTTACGGTCGCCAAAAGGGCCACACCGAAATCTACCGAGGTACCGAGTACGCTGTCGACTTTGTGCCTAAAGTCAAAATCGAAGTTGTGTGTTCCGATGCCAACTTGCAGACAGTTGTTGATACGATTCTGAATACAGCACAGACTGGTCAAATCGGTGATGGAAAGATCTTCGTCACCGACTTAGCAGATGCGATTCGTATCCGAACTGGTGAATCAGGCGAAGAAGCCATCTAACTGGGGAGCTAATGGCAGTAGCAGGCGGACTGCCACAGGCAGTGATCGATTGTCGCGCGCGTTTGCAAGACGGGCGTCAGCGGCTGCGCGCGTTGCACGACAGCGGCGCTTCGGGTCTGCAAGTTTGCGTACGGCTCTCGGATCTTGTTGACAGCTTGGTGCTCGAGCTCCTGCAGGCTGCCGTTGCGGAGCTGTCGGTCGATAAGCTGGATAAGAACGTCACGCTGGTCGCACACGGCGGATACGGTCGACGCGATGTTGCGCCTTTCTCCGACGTCGATCTGATGCTGCTCCATTCACCCAGCTTCTCGCAGCACGCCATTCCACTTGCACGCAAACTCAGCCAATGGATCGTGGATGCGGGTTGCCAACTGGGTTTCTCTTTGCGCACACCGCAACAAGCATTGAAGCTGGCTTGGACCGATGCGACCGTCTACACCTCGCTGGTCGAAAGCCGCGTGGTGGCAGGCAGCGTTGATTTATTCAGTCAGTTGATGCGCAACTTGCGACAAGGAGCCAAACGGCGCAGCAGTCGCATGATTCGCGCAGTCGAGCAATCGCGGTTCGAAGAACGTCGCAAGTATGGCGAGACTGTCTTTCTGCTTCAACCGAACATCAAACGCTCGCGAGGCGGCTTGCGCGACATTCAACTCGTTCGCTGGATCGGCTTCACGCAATATGGCGAGTGCGACCTCGATCAACTCGCTCAACTCGGCCACCTTTCGGTCGAGGATCAAAACGCACTCAAAAGCGGCTATCAGTATTTGTTGCGACTGCGCAATCAGATGCACTTCGAATTCGGCAAATCACAAGACCAACTCGACCGCCCACTGCAAATGAAGCTGGCCACCTGGAGCGGCTTTCACGGTGCCGAAGGGATTTTGCCAGTCGAGCAGTTCATGCAGCAGTACTTTGAACGCACCAGCGAGATTCGTTACAGCAGCGCGCACTTCCTGGCTTCAGCCAAAATGCGATCACGCATCGCCCAGAGCCTCGAACATGCAGTCGGCTTACCGGTTCATCGCGACTATCGAGTTGGTTGGTCGCACGTTTGGGCGACACGTTCAGGTCTCGATCGATTGAAACGCGACCCAGCCGCGGTACTCGAGTTGATGTCGCTGTCGAACAAGTACGACCGTCCCATCGAACACAACACATGGCGAGAAATTCGCTCTGCCATGCTTGGACGTCCGATTTCAGAAATCGATTCGGTAACGATCCAACGCTTCTGGGAGCTGCTATCGCACTACGGCAATCTCGGATCACAGCTTCGTCGCTTGCAAGAACTGCGCGTGCTCGAGCAGATCATTCCCGGCATGAAGCACGCCCACTGCTTGCTGCAGTTTAACGAGTATCACAAGTACACAGTCGACGCGCATTGCATTCGGACCGTCGAGTGCGTAACGGACCTGGCGATTGATAATTCAACGCTCGGCAATCTATACCGCGAGTTGAAGAACAAAGCGATCTTGCACCTCGCGCTGTTGATCCACGACCTTGGAAAAGGTTTCGTCGAAGATCACAGCGAAGTCGGCCGTCGCATCGCAGCCGAAACGGCCGACCGATTGCGACTGAGTGCGCAAGACAAAGAGACGCTGATGTTCTTGGTTCACCAGCACCTGCTGCTTTCCAACACGGCATTCCGACATGACTTGAACAGCAACGAAGTGATCGTGCGTTTCGCTTCGATTGTCGGTTCGAGTGAACGACTGATCTTGTTGCTGCTGATGACTTACGCAGACTTGGCAGGCGTCGGTCCCGACGTCGTCAACCAATGGAAGATCGATCTGCTGGTACAGTTGTATCGTCAAACCGACTCGCATTTCCGTGACGAAAAGCCAGGCGACTCTTTCCGTGCTGACGTCCGCGATCGGCAACAAAACGTATTGAAACTGACCCCCGCCGGTGCTGACGATGAGTGGTGGAAGCGCCAAGTTGAAGCGTTGCCGATCGGTTATCTACTTCGCATGCCACCCAGTCAAATCGTCGACGAACTCGCCAAACTCCAAAGCTTGGAAACGAAGCCCGTACTTGCTTGGGGACGCTTCAATACGGCTCAGCAAGCGGTGGAGTACACCATCGCGCTCAAGCAATCCGGGAAACCGATCGGAACCTTTCATCGCATCACCGGAGCGCTTTCAAGCCAAGGAATGCAGATCTTAGCCGCCGACATTCACACCCAACCCGATGACATCGTGTGGGATAAATTCTATGTAGAGGACAGCGAATTCGAAGGCGCTCCGCCACAAAGTCGAATCGATGAAATCTGTACGACGCTCGTCAAAGCGCTCGATCCGAACAACTCGTTGCCTCCGACGTTCCCCAAGATCTGGCGCAACAGCCGAACGAAAGCAGCCGAGGGACTGAAGATTCAGCCGACCCAAGTGCGCTTCGATAACAGCACTTCTGACAAGTACACCATCATCACTCTATTCGCTTATGATCGCATGGGATTGCTATACGATATTTCGCGTGTGCTGTTCGATCTACAGTTAGTATTGCAGTTCGCGAAGATTAGCACGCATCTCGATCAAGTCGTTGACGTGTTCTATGTAAGCGATCTGGACGGTGAGAAGATTACGGAAAGTACTCGGTTGTACATGATTCGCCAACGGTTGCTGCAAGCGGTGAATAGCCGAGCGACTTGATCCGCACAGTCGCTGCAATCACCCAACGCCAATTTACCGTGCGACCGCTGCGTTATCGACACAAATTACGCTACGTGCATTCTTTACTTGGATCGCAAAACGCATTAGTACCTTACGCGATTGCGGGTTTTTCTCGAGTTGAGCGCTTGCTCTTTGCCAGCCATCGCGCATGATTCGATAGAGCACACACGATGCCCACTGCGACACCAGCCTCGCAGTTCATGTGGTTTATGTTACCACGCATCTGGGAAATCTTCGTGGTGCCCTTTTAACGCGACCGCAATCAGTCGCCGAGATTGTCTCGGCGACCCTTTTTCGCTTTAGGGGTGCCAATATGAATGGATTCAAAGTTCTAGCCGTAGGAGCATTCCTCTACTGCGGCCCTTCGTTTTGCCATGCGCAAATCAGTATTCTCCATAACCGAGCGGAACCACGCTCCATCTTGGTCCGCACCGGAGACGATCGATTCTATCCAGCTCCACAAGCTGAATTGACTCGTCGAAATGTGCAAGCAGAGATCGCTGATCCGATTATCGATTATTCCGAAGGAACCAAGTCTTCCGGAGTAATCATTGATGCAGGATCGGCGGCTAATGACCAGCCTCATGATCCAGCTTCGTTACCTGTTGGACATGGCCAACCCAATGTGATCGACCAGATCCTGCGCAATGGTCTGATTGCACAAACTCCCAGCTCCGCTGAAGTCCCCATCGCTTGGCCGATGCAACAACCGGACAATCCTACCGCACGCATGATGATGCAAACCGGTTGCAGCCACGGTTTGTGGGATGCTTATCCGATGGAACGCGCAGCCGAATGCGATCGTATGTATCAGCACCTAGCCAAGTCGCATCACGCGCACGGTTGCTGCAACCTGCATCATGGGCATGCGACATGCAAAGCCGGTGGCTGTGGCTGTGGCAAAGCCGCTAAGCCTGTGAACCGTTACGCGCCAGCAAGTTGTGACATCGCTTCCCTACCGATTTCACACCTGTCGGCGCAACCCAACTTCCAAAGCTTGCTCGCTCCTGAACCTACCGTTGCCGAACCGCTAGCCGCTCCCACTGAAAATTCCGCCCCGCAACAACAAGATAACATTGCCCAACTCCCGGGCCTCATCCGTTAGTTCATGCTAGTCGTTCAACCAATCAGTTGACCTGATTGTGAAGGGCGAGGCTCTGGTCGAACCGGTCGCAAGCGTTGAGCCACTCTTGCAACCACTTCGATCGATGCCTCGCCCTTCAGCTTTTGATAAGCTCGAAATCCAAGAGCGAAAACGCGTCGTTTGCTTCAACCAGTTGACACTCACTGTGCAAAATTTGCAGCCGCAAACGCCGCATTTGCATTCGTCAAATCGGCGGATGCAAAAACCAAAAAATAATCAAAGCCACGTCGCTTTCGTGGTCGATAGATCTAACACCACGGATTGGGAGGGTGGAACGGATCTTCGGAACCGTTCCAACGACATGCATGGTCATGGTGTGGCGATGGAGCGGCATACCATGACCATT
>JBGSJB010000595.1:0-3363 GCA_041742175.1 Pirellulaceae bacterium | reverse complement strand
TCACCCACAAAATGCTCCGACCCAGGAGGGAGGCCAGCTATGCTTTCCCGCAAAACCATAGCTTACGACAGAACTCCAATTGATCGACATCCAGTCATTGCGAGCCTTTGCGTCCTCCGTGACGCACTTGGCAACGACTCCACAGACCGCTAGTGTGCTCGCGCAATTCGCCGTGAAAAGGGTCTATCAACGGCGAGTAAACACTGCCTAGTGATCGGCTGGCTGGTATGAGTTATTGCTGCAACCTGCTCGCATAATGGATGAAATACTAGATTCCGAATCAGTAGGTCAATGGGAAATAAACGGAGTTGGAGAGGTCGGAGGAAAAATTCCCAACAATTGTGGTATTGGGTAGTAGTTCTTTGATTCCAATGCAGATTTTGCAATAACCTCATCGCTCGACAGTACATCTTGCGAATCCAGCCATGGCATCGAACCACAGCCGCTCAACAAGATCGAGCCAGCATCCGTCCTTTTTACTGCCCAGCGGATCGCAGCTTCGCGATTGGCGATCACTTCAACTCGTCCCGGGCTGCGGAAACCGCCGAGTACGTCCATAATCACCGCCTGCGCATTGGCTGCAGAACAACCCGATGCACTTAGAACAACTCGCGAGGCAGCCCGATCGAGCACTTCGCCAAGCCGCCCGCGCCACTGTGGATGCAACCGACTGCTGACGTCGACCACCGCGGTGGTGGGACCAAGTTTATGCTGTTTGAGCGCATGCAGCGCAATCGCTACTCGGTCCGGTGTTTCACCTGCATCGATGTACAGTGGAACATCGACGGACTGAGCAACTCGCTGCATCCGGCCCGGAATTGTCTGCAACGATTCCACCCCAGCAATCGCTTCCCCAATCGGTAATTCGAACATCCACCCAGCCGCCACGCCTGCCAGAGCCGCCCGTGCGATATGATCGCCAGGCATCTTAAGCGTCAGCGGCATCACCGTATTGCCAACGACAGTTAACAACTGCTGTTCACCGCCCGCGCGTGAGAGTCGTTTCGCACGCACATTCTGGCTTGCATCTAGTCCATACCCGACTGCAGGTAACGAACTCTTTCCAGCCCAGCGTGTGGCGTATGCATCGTCTGCGTTGTAAAGCAGCATGCCGTGCGATTTCATCTGGTTAACAACCTCTTCAAGTGAATGCTGAAAATTCTTCAGGTTTTGAGCTCCGCGAAGTTGTGAAGGTCGCATGCCAGTAACAACCAGGAGATCGAATTCCACTCCGGAGGTGATATGGTTCTGCAACATCGATGGAGCAAGCTCAACCACTGCTGCGGGCGCGCCAGCGACGTCGGCTTGCTTAAGCCACTTAGCTAGTTTCTGAGTCGCAGGCGGTCGCACTGCGCTGCGATCACAGCTCGTCGAGTCGCTCGCACCCAGCGAAGTGTAGTAAGCAACTTGACCGCCGAGCTTCTTGAGCATTGCGGACAGGTACAGGGCGGTGGTGGTTTTACCATGTGTTCCCACGACACCGATTGTCAGCATGCGACGTGATGGGTGACCAGCCAGCGCTTGGCAGATCTTTCCGTACGCGATCGGAGTGCTGTCAACCAAACACTGTGGAACTGTAACAGGCAGTAGACGCTCCGCAACCACCGCCGCTGCGCCGCGACGTACTGCTTCCTCAACGTCGTCGTGACCGTCGCTCGCAGATCCTTGAATGGGAACATAGATGTCACCGACCTTGCATTGGTCGGCTTTGTGAACACAACGCCGCACATGAATATCTTCGGCGCCAACGAATACCGCTTCGCGTAACAGTGTACGAAGACTAACAGTTGAACATGCTCCACCGGGAGTAGATGTAGACATCGGCGGCCTCCTTGCCACGTTTGCTAGCTATGCGTCCGAATTATTTGATGTACAAGTGAGTTCGGTTCCGTGAACTCAAGATCTATAACGTGTCCGCAAATGGTATGCAGAGTCAAGACGAAATCAAATTTCAACTGCGGTTTAGGTGAAGGAGAACAGATTTCGAACGCGTTTATTTAGATCGCGTTTGAGTTTGGGAGTTTTAGTGTATTTAGGGGGAGAAATAGGCATCTGCAACGGTCCTATCCTTAGGTGGCCATCCAGCAATTCATTGCTGTCAATAACGCCACCATGCAAACAGAAGTTGAACAACAACCTGCACCGGAGAGTCAGAGGTAGACCTCGACAAGCGTGTCACGCTCCAAGGGTCAACCTTCCATTGCTCGGTTGTAGCCCAGTTTTTCCCTCAACATGCCATGAGATAGCCTCGCACGCTGTAAACCTCCAACGCTGCTCCCATTGAGTCATAGTCCACTTGCTTTAAACAGCGGCGGTTATTCGCTTTCATTAGTGTGAACCAGCGAAAAGTAGTGGTTCGAAATGGCGAGCACCACAACATTAATCGGCCCTAATCATCACCAATCTGCACAGGAGAGTTTTGAGAAATGAATGAAGGCGGTGGGACTGCTCCCCACCGCCTTCGAGTTTCATGCTGATTCAAAGACATAGACGCCAAGTTTAGTCTTTCTTCACTTCAAACTCGGCATCGATCGCGTCATCATCGCTCGAAGCGGCGCCTGCGGCTGAAGCGTCGCCTGAACCAGATTGTGCGGTGCCAGCCTTTTCGTACAGCACTTTGCCGAAGGCCTGCGCGGCTTGCTCAAGTTCGCTGGTGCCGTTGCGAATTTCGTTGAGGTCGCTGCCTTCGGATGCCTTGCGAAGTTTTTCGATCGCCTTGTTCAGTGGCTCGCGGTCGTTGTCCGTCAACTTCTCAGCATTCTCTTTCATCTGCTTTTCAAGTTGGTAGATGAGATGCTGCGCCTTGTTGCGAGCCTCAGCCAACTCGAACAGGCGACGGTCTTCTTCGGCATGCTCTTCGGCATCCTTCTGCATTCTTTCGATCTCAGTCTTCGACAATCCCGACGATTGTTCGATGCGAACGGAAGCCTCTTTGCCGGATCCGAGATCGCGTGCGGATACGTGCAGGATGCCGTTTTGGTCAATATCAAACTTCACTTCAATTTGGGGCACACCGCGCGGAGCGGATGGAATGCCTTCAAGATTGAATTCTCCAAGCAAGCGGTTTTGCTCTGCCATCTTGCGTTCGCCTTGGAATACGCGAACGGTCACAGCAGTCTGATTGTCTGCTGCAGTCGAGAACGTGTTCTTGCGTTCTGCAGGAATCGTGGTGTTGCGCTCGATCAAAGCAGTCATCACACGGCCTTCGGTTTCAATGCCGAGGGTCAGCGGCGTGACGTCCAGCAACAGCACGTCTTTGCGATCACCAGCCAGCACGGCGCCTTGGATCGCAGCTCCGATGGCTACGACTTCGTCAGGATTCACACCTTGATGCGGTTCTTTGTTGAAGATCGATTTGACGAT
>JBGSJB010000594.1:0-2854 GCA_041742175.1 Pirellulaceae bacterium | reverse complement strand
GTAGACATCACGGTGCGATATGGAAACCATAGCAGCGAAGTGTCGCTCACCAAACGAGCTCGCAAACGCATTCGCACTCCCGTTTCAAGGACAGTCGTGCTGCCGAGCAGCGACTCGAGCACGCGATCTGGCAAGTTTTCCGTTTCGCGATTCAAGCGATCGACGGCCGCCGAAAGCTGCGGTAACTCAGCGTCGATCAACTTTGCAACATCGCTACGCAATCGCTGCTGCGCGGATTGCAAACGCGCATCCCGCGCACTCGACAGACTTAATTCGCTAAGCTCCAAATCACTTAAACGATCGATCAACTGCCCGACGAACGAAGTCGCCGCCGCTTCTTCATTTCCAGTGATTTCAAAGTCGGGAACCAATACTTCCGCAACCCACCGGACGTTAGGAGCTCGCAAGTGCAATTGCTCGCGCAAAGTCCGGAGATCATTGCGCAGTTGGATGGTTGCTGCTGATCCCTCTTGCGTTTCTTCAGGTTCAACGGAGCTGATCACTGGAACACAGACCGCTCCGTCGATTCGAGCCGCGATCTGCAAATTCGAAGCGGCTCGCAACTGATCTCGCGCGATGATCAACAACTTGATGGGTGCAAGTGACAGCGCTGCGGAAGCGATCTCCGCAGCGCGATGGTTCGTATCCGTTACACCCGGAGTATCCAACACGACAAACGGCTGACCAATCTCAACCATCTGATTGGTGGCACAGGGATAATAGATTTCGCTGACCGCATCGATTCCGTCCGGCGCATTGGGACCGATCCACACCAAACGCGTCGTCGCGTCTTGATTCAGATCTCCGCTGCGCAGCAGATTTCGAATGTGAGGATCGTGCACCAATTGTCGTGCGACCCACGTTTTGCCTTGGCCTTTTGCACCGACAATCGCAAGCGTGAGCGCATTAATGCCACGACCAGTCTGAATATTATGAACATCTTTCTCGTAACGCGCACATGCATCAGCAACCGCGTGCGTTAGCGGTCGGTCGCCGAAAACAACGCGAGTTGCTTCCGCAAGACGTTCGGAGAAAAGACTGTGGTTCACTGCCATAGATCGAACTTTTTGCACAAGGAACTTCAACACACTTTGCATCAGCAACAATTCTGAACTGCCGCCCGCAAGGAACGCACAAAATCGTCAGCGACTACCCATTGGACCATCGCCGCTCGTTTGTTGACTCCAGGTTTAATTGGCAAATTGCAGGGCAGCAACGTGCGAGATTCGCCAGCACAGTTTGACTTTGGCAACTGATCAACGGGCGGACGCGGGACAGCCAAACTATCGCAAGCGATGGCAAAGAGATCGCTGAGCTGTCGCCAAGGCGTTTCGCGATGAACGATTTTCATCGCTTCGTTTCCGCCAAGCGTCGGGCCCAGCAAAGCCGCGATACCAGCGGCGGCGAGCAGTTCTTTGGTCGAAGCGAAAACCAACACAGCCGTTCCGCCGCCATCGATCGGAACCAACACCGCCGCTAACAAAGGGCCCATTAGCAATGCCAGCGGTTGAGTTCCTTTCCAAATCTTTTGCTTCAGCGGCATGTGCTCCCAAATCTGCTTGCTCCAATTATCGAGCTCGCGAGGATCTAGCAACGATTTGTCTTCAGCCGCGAAGCGTTTCATCGCCGACTCGCATCCCGCCAGCAGTTCGTCTTCGGATAAAAAGTTTGTCGCATCATGAAAGTCATGGCTGCGAATCGAGTCAGCCAACCGTTGTGGTGTAACGACTTGAGCTCCCTCGCCTCGCCGAAAACTCTTTGCGAACTGCATCACCGAGTTCGATGCGGACTGCAAAATTTTGAACCGCGCGGCGCTATTCGAAATCGCTTGTTGAAACTGCCTCGCTGTGCGATCGATCGACATACTCAATCGCATCCAAACCGGCGCAGTCCGCTGCAAGCTTTCTGCCAACTGCCCGACAATCGCCGGAGAAGCCTGCAATCGAAGTCCAGTTGGTTGACCATATGCATCGCGCTCCGCCATGAAGTCGTAACACGCGTCAGCGATCGCTTTCCAAGCGGAGTTAAGCTGTCGTTTGCGAAGTGCATCGCTCTTCGCCAACCACTCCAGCGCCTCCGACGCAGCCGCTTGTAATTGAAAAGTCAGGCTGCGATAGCTCTCGCGCACCAAGTTCCCCGCTTCCAATCGCGATGACAAGTGATACAAGTATTCGCGATCCGGCAATGATCGCTTCGCCGCCCCGCAATCTGCTTCGTGTTCGCTTGAAACTTGATTCGAGACATCCCAAAAGATCGGTTGCGGATGTGTGTCCGTACTAGCCAAGCCAGCGGGCGGATTCGGGATTCGGTCATTTGTCAACGCACTTCGAAAATCGTAAGCTGCGAAAACACTTGCAATGCCGAAGCGATCCACCAAATTGCGAGCCTCGGAATAAACGGTACTCGGCGAATAGCGGGCCTTTACTTTGTTGATCGCCAGAATGCGAGGCACACCGGGCATCGCATCCCGCAGAGTCGTGAGCAGGTGCAACAACCCTTCGTCATGCAGACTGCTAAGTTTGCTGACGATCAAAAACGCCGAGCACAACCGACCAATTTTCCCAAGTTGACTGCGACGCGACTCCGCTAACTCACCGCCTCGCAACTGCGACGTGGGATTATCTAGAAATCCTGTTTGAATGTCCGGGCAGTCGACCAACCCCAGCTTCAACTTGTCCAGCCCCACGTCGCTGGCAATCAACGGCACGGAGATTGGATCGATCGCCTCTAACGACGACTTCAGCTCAACATTCGCCATCAACGAATTCGAAAACACTTGACCGTTGTACTGCTGTTGAGCGATTTCGATATCGTCAGACAACTGTTCGGGAGCGTGACCAAATACATTTGTCAG
>JBGSJB010000593.1:0-10251 GCA_041742175.1 Pirellulaceae bacterium | reverse complement strand
TTGTCGGACGGCGTTTCCCACATGGCTCTGCCTCTGTTCGGATCGACCATCACAACTGTGCTGTCGTTCGCTCCCATCGCAACGATGCCGGGTCCATCCGGAGAATTTGTGGGCTCCATCGGCAGCTCCGTTATTCTTGCGCTCTGCTGCTCTCTCGCGTTATCGCTGACGATTATTCCAACTCTCTCCGCACTCTTTACCTCTTCTAAACGCTTGGAACCTAGCTTCTTGAATCAGGGTTTCTCAAATCGCCAACTGTCAAGAATCTATCGCAGTACGCTACGCTTTGCCTTCGAACGACCTCTGTTAGGTGTGCTAGGTGGCGCTGCACTATGCTTGCCAGGTTTCGCAGTGATTCCGCTTTTGTCCGAGCAGTTTTTTCCAGCCGCAGATCGCGGAATGTTCCATATCGAAATTGAACTGTCCGCGCAAGCGTCCATTCAACAGACTGAGAAAGTCGCTCGTCAGGTACGCGAGCTACTGCTGCAGCATGAAGAGGTCGAACGTGTCGATATTTCAGTTGGCGAAAGCATTCCTTCGTTCTATTACAACGTGATCTCAACGCTAAAGGACAATTCACGATTCGCCGAAGCGCTCGTGCAGTTGAACACGTCAGGGAACGCGACCGAACAGATCCGCGACTTTCAGCAGGAACTCGATGAAAAAATCCCCGAAGCGTTAATTCGCGTTCGGCAATTGGAGCAAGGTCCTCCGTTCAATGCGCCCATCGAAGCGCGTTGGTTCGGTAGCGATCCAGAACAACTTCGTGAACTTGGCAACGCCACGCGGCAACTGCTCGCGACCCATCCTGATGTTCTACACAGCCAATCTGACTTGACGGATACCGTTTCGAAAGTTGTCATCAACTTGGATGAAGCAGCCATTTCCCGAGCAGGCTTCGACATGAACTCCATCGCTAGGCAACTCGACGCAACATTGGAAGGAACTCTGGGCGGATCCGTGCTCGAAGGCAACGAAGAGCTGCCAACTCGTTTGCGACTCACCAAAAGCAGTCGCAACGATCTTGCCGGGATCGAGTCGTTGGAAGTCAGACGCGAGTCTGCAATGAGCTCTGAACCAGGCACCCCGATCACATCGCTGGGAACAACTGTCCTCAAACCTGAAGTCGCTTCGATCTCGAAATTCGATGGACGAACGATGAACGAAGTTCGCGGCTATATCACCGCCGGCGTCTTGCCGTCGAAAGTGCTGAAATGGTTCAAGCAACAACTTGCAGAAGGCAAACTTACCATTCCGCCTGGTTACACTCTCGAGATGGGTGGCGAAGACTCAAAGCGAAATGAAGCCATCGGTCAATTGTCAGCCAGTATCGGCATGATTGCCGCCGGTATGGTGTTTGTGCTTGTCTTCAGTTTGAAATCATTTCGCGCATCGCTCATCATCATGGCTGTGGGTGGTCTTTCCGTGGGTTTTGGGATGCTCGGTTTATGGGCAGCGGGCTTTCCGCTGGGATTTACAGCGATCGTAGGCGCGATGGGTATGATCGGAGTTGCAATTAACGACTCCATCGTCGTGCTCGCAGATTTGAGAAGCGACGAACGTTCGGCCTCGGGCGATATCGAATCGGTTCTTGACATTGTGATGCGATCGACTCGCCATGTACTGTCGACAACTTTTACTGTTGCGGTTGGCTTCATCCCGCTAGTTTTAGAAGGTGGAACGTTCTGGCCCCCGATGGCGATGGTGATCTCCGCTGGCGTTATCGGTGCAACGATCCTAGCGCTGTACTCGGTGCCAGCTATGCATCTGCTAATCGTTGGGCGCAAGAAAACGGTTACTGTCGAAGAAGAGTTGACTAGTCCGAGAGCCAACGCAGATTCTGCTTTAGCCAACGTGCAGCCAGCGTAGCGATCGTTTTTGGCGGAGCGACGAACACGCCGTCAATGCGCGAGCCGCTTATAAAGCGCACTTCAGGCGGTAGCCGAATTCGCGCAGCTGCGTTGGCGACCGACTTGTTCGAATCAACGCTCGGCAAATCGGGCGCGGCCTGTGATAGATCGCGATGCAGCAGACGCATCGCTGGCGCAGCATCGGAGAGATTGACGATGTCCAACACGTTGCACGTATGAACTTCGTTCGGACGGTTCAGACAACGCACTCTGACTTCGGTGCCCGCAGCAATCCACTCTAATTGCTTATCGTTAAGCGGAATGATCGCCATGAACTGATCATCGCAAACTGCCGCGAGCATGGTTCCCGAAGGAATGTAGCGGCCCAGTTGAGTTGAACTGTTCCATCGGTAGCTGACTAAATCGGTCGACTCGCTCCAAGGTCCTGTTGTAGCAGCGGCTGGCATCATCATCAATCGACCCGACTCGGGCGATTTCAAATTGAGGTTGTCCAGTTCGCCTTCGATGCGTTTGACCATCTGCTCCGCGTTGAAGAGCGCAGCTTTGCTGGCACTCAGTTCGTCGTGGTGGGATCGATTGTTCGCTTCCACGCGCGCCTGCGCTCGAGCCAACAGACCTTCTGCCCGAGTCTTTTCAAGTAAAGTTCGGACGTCATGAATTTGAAAAATCGGTTTGCGTTTATCAACTCGTTCATCGCTTTGTGGCGGCGTCTTTGGTGGCTGAACTTGCTCGTTTGGCTCGACTGGTGCAAGCGTACCACCTGTCGACACGAAGATACCTTTTAAGTTTGCTGGTTGGACCCAGCCGCTCGCGAATTGTCGATATGGCATCGGTAACAAACAGATGCACCCGAGCAGCAGGCCGCTCGCAATCGCTAGCCGCAACCGGGTATTCGTCTTGCTGGCGGTTTGAATCAAGCTTTTTGCCAGTTTCACACTTGGTACTCCCCACCAGGAAAGAAGAATCAGCACAGCGATACATCGGCCAACCCATGCCAAATGCCATGCGTCGTAGATTGCAACCAACAAACCAGCGATCGCCAACGACAAACCAGCTCGATAGAACCAGCCCGCCCAACTGAATAAGAACAGCAGTGTACGCAGCGTCTTTTGTCGCTTCATTGTCATAGCCACCTGAGCACTAGCGCGCGAGCTCGCGCGGCGGCCGAGCACCAGTCGCTGCAACCACGACTCGGCGATTGCGTCGGCGCGGCCTCGCAAGTTCGATTCGTCGAGCATATCGCTGAGTATGTAGTAACCATCGAACCGCATCAGCGGATTGGCATTGATAAGGATCGTGCTAATCGAGCAGACGAACATCGTTTGTAGCGCTACGGTATTTGCCGGACCATCGATTGTGACCATCCATACCCACGCGGCAAGAGTCGCGATAATGAGTTCGACATACATACCAGCCACTGCAACACTGGCTCGCTGCCAACGACTAGGAAGCTGCCAACTTTCCGACACATCGCAATAAACACATGGCGCGCCGAGAATGACGAACAAGCCGATGTCCGGGCAACGGATTCCATGCCGCTTGCACACAATCGCATGCCCCAACTCATGTAACGCTCGTGTAACAATGAAGACGATAAATAACGCCGTGCCTTGCGCCGGATGTAGGATCCACTGCCACGAATTGGATTGGCTTGCCAGCCTTGGAAACTCAAGCAGCACGCAACAGCAGGTTACAAAGGCAGCGACAAGCCACCATTGCACAGCGCCGCGCGAGAAGATCGCATTCGTGCGGGGCGCGATCTTCGCTAGCCATGCATCAGGCTGCAAGCCTCGCACCTGCCAAACGACGAACTTTGAAAGCGCTGTCTGCGCTTTGACCGCACCCTCCGCTCCAGTTACTTTGTCACGGCTAAGTCGATGCTTTGCAATTCGCACCAATCCGCAGACTTGCAATCGCTCCACAGTGATCAGTAACTGGCTGTCGCTGACTGAAGCGAACTGGGGAATGCGCTTCAGCGACTTGAGGGCGTTCATCAATGTACTTGCGGTGCTTAAAGTGCTTAGCACGGCTCTCTCAAGTTCACCTATGCGATAGCTTTGGCGTGTGATCGGGTCGAGCACATTGAAGTACGCTGCGGTTTGCCCCTCCAAGTTCTTCTGGATTCGCAGATCGCGTCGTGCAGAGAATTGCGTAGTCCAGATTGTCGCTGACACGCTTTGCATCGACGCCTCACAGTTAGTCTGCCGGATCAGTGAGCCGTCGGCGCTGGCCGCGGGTCAACGGAGTCGCTGTCGTTCATGACTAGTAGTTCGTCGAAGACCAATCCCCTGCTGTAAATTGCGGGCATTGGGTAGGCACTCATCGGTGAAACTTATCCGCTTCGACCAACCGCGGCTAGCGCCGTCGGCTCACAAGCCCTGTACGTTGCAGCCGGAAAAGAGGCCTACCCCCTTCGTTTCCTAGCCTGACCCCTTTGCCTAGCGCATGACCTGCGGTGAACCTGGAAGCGCGGGTTGCAGATTGGCTTGACCTCGCGTGGGTTGAGTTGATTGTGTTGTTGGATTTGGAGCGTAAGCACCCTGTTGAACGCCCAGTTGAGCGCCCTGTTGACCGCCCGTGAAGCCTTGCACGGATTGCATCACATTGCCAGCCATGTTGTAAGCGTTCGTCGCGGCTTGCATCGTGCCGCTACCACCTAACCGGCTCATCAATTCGCGAGCTTCTTTCAGGTTCGGATCGATCTGCAGCGCTAATTGCAGGTGCTGTTGGGCGGCGGCGATGTTCTGTTTCGAGGCATGCAGGTAAGCGACGTTGTAGTTCGCAACTGCGGGTGCAAATACTTGTTCAAGCTGCTTGACCGCTTCGTCGCTGCGACCGCTATCGACAAGAATGCCTGCTAGATTGTTGCGATAGCGCGAGTTAGCGGGATCGAGTGCGATCGCCTTTTGGATGTTACTTTCCGCCTCGGACGTGCTGCCACTCTTGGCTTTCACTAAACCGAGTTCATTGTAGAGTGCTGCATCATCCGGTTTGTTCTTAATCGCTTTTTGGAAGAACTCAGCCGCTTGTGGTGCTTGCCCTTGGCGATCATACAATCTTGCGGTACTCAGCAAAGCGGACATGTTCGTTGGTTCGATTTCGAGCGCTTTGGTGTAGTTGTCTAGCGCCTTGGTGTAGTCGCCTTTGGTCTCATTCAGTTGACCGTTGGCCACCCAAACTTCCGGGCCAACTGAGCTCGGCATATTCGCCAAGCTTGTTGGATCGTCAGAACTAGCTGCTGCTGCGAAAGGCGAAATCACTGCGGTCTTCGCTTTACCAGCCGCACTCTTTACTGCGGTTCCCATCGATTGGAATTGACCTACGACGCTTTTACCGGCACCTGATAAAGTCGACGCAAAGCCGGAAGCTTGCGACGGCGATGTCGCCGCGGCGGAAGCGTCTTTGCCGAACGGCCAGAGACTCTTGGGCGTCGTCGTAGCACATCCAGGTGCAGTGACGCTCGCGCAAATCAGCACCAACATCAGTCGTTTGCGTTTCAAAGTCGGAGCAATCGAATTTTGAACGGTGATGGGTTGTGGCTGAGTCACGCGACTTCTTCCTTTGTATTTGACATCAAGTGCAATGCACTCGGTCTCGTAAGTTGTCATACGAACTTGCTTGGATCGAGACGTTCCAGCCATCTACTCATCGGTCTATCGCGAGTGCTGACTTTAACGATTTTGACGGTCCTATGCCTAGATGAACTGGTCACTTTGCAGTCGCTATTGCTAGCGTGTTTCCGACTCCCAACGTCGCTATTCGCGAAGTGCGCGCGCGAGGTTTCAATATGGTTCGGCCGAGTTCAGCGAAAACCTCGGACCGCAGCGGCGACTAAACCTACGTATTGCATCGTTGTATCAAATCGTCACGCAGTCGCGCGATATCGCTCGCATGGTGACGGGTGTAAGACCGCTGCGGACTCTGCTTCAGCCTGCAATGCCAACGTTCCTGGCAGTGTTTACCCACGGCACAACGATTGCAAACTTCTGAAGGTGTGAATGTGTCAGCAACCTTCGCGATTTTGTGACTGAGATCAGTTCGATGGAGTTTCATCATGCCTGATCGCTTACTTGCCGCTACTAAACTGAGCGAGTTTTTCGGTGTGATCGCGCACCCGCGAAGGATTCAAATCGTAGAGGAGTTGCGAGCGGGTGAGTCGGACGTCAGTTCGCTGACCGCCAGTTTGGGCATCTCGGCTTCGAATGTGTCGCAGCACTTGAGCTTGCTGCGCGCCCATCGCATCGTCGAGGAACGCCGTGAGGGACGTCACATCATTTATCGACTGCGTTGCAAAAGCTTGGCGAAATGGTTACTCGACGCGATGCGTTTCTTGCCAGTGGCAAGCGACGACAACGAGGCGGTGCGGGCTGCACTGCAAGGTGCTAAAAAAACTTGGGAACAATCGGTCCACTCGAAACGTGTCTCAACGAAGACAAAATAAGTCAGGAAGCAAATATGAGTGTGCGAGCGCCACAAATGCATTCAGAAAATCCAGCTGTCAGTAAGCTAACTTTCGGTCGCGACCATTCGCCGCACCAATTGGCTTCGCGCGAAGTCATAGCTCTGATTGCCAGCGATGAACAGCAGGGACTCAGCGACGCGGAGATTGCTGATCGACGGCAGAAATTTGGCCCCAACTCGATTCCCGTTAAAGCGGGAAATAGCTTGCTCTTCACCTTCGTATTGCAGTTTCATCAACCGCTGGTCTACATCCTGCTCGCAGCCGTGGTTGTCACCGGTGTGCTAGATGAATGGATCGATGCGGGCGTGATTTTCGGGGTGGTGTTGGCGAATGCGATCATCGGCTTTATTCAAGAAGCGAAAGCCGCCAAAGCGCTCGAGGCGCTTGCCAAGATGACTGTGACAGAAGCCCGCGTGCTGAGAAGTGGAGAAGTCCGTCAGGTCAACTCAGTCGATCTCGTACCCGGCGATATCGTGCTATTGCAATCGGGTGACAAAGTACCAGCCGACTTGCGACTTTTCAGCGTTCGCGATCTGCAGATCGATGAGTCGACTTTGACCGGTGAATCCGTGCCGGTGCAAAAAGTACACGCCTCCTTGCCGAAAGCCACGCCGCTCAGCGAACGCCTTAACTTGGCGTTTTCTTCGACGCTCGTAACTTATGGACAAGGGCGCGGCGTTGTGTTTGCGACCGGCGCGGAAACGGAAGTGGGCCGCATCAGCACCTTGGTCTCAACGGCTGACGCTCTCCAAACGCCACTGACACAAAAGATTTCGCAATTCAGCCGATTGTTGCTGATCGTGATACTGATTTTAGCGACGGTTACCTTTGGCGTGGGCGTTCTGCGAGGGCAGTCGGCGATTGACATGTTCTTGGCAGCCGTCGCGCTAGCTGTAGGAGCGATTCCCGAAGGTCTTCCTGCGGCTGTGACGATCACACTGGCGATCGGTGTTTCGCGCATGGTCAAGCGGCGCGCGATCATCCGCAAGCTGCCAGCCGTGGAGACTCTTGGCGGCACGACCACCATTTGCTCTGACAAAACCGGCACGCTAACTGTCAATCAAATGACCGTGCATGAATTCGTCGCTGCGGAACAGAAGTTCAATGTCACAGGAAGTGGCTACACTCCAGAGGGCGTGATCGAACCGCAGGACAGCGACAATCTAAGTGCGAATGCGGCAGCCCTTGAGTGCCTTCGCGCAGGCGTATTGTGCAATGAGTCAACTATCGTGCGACAGGGTGATCAATGGAAAGTTGTTGGGGATCCGACGGAAGCGGCGCTCATTGTTTCGGCTCGCAAAGCGGGCATCAAAGAAATGGAATTGCAGCGCCAGCTGCGTCGCGTCGACGCAATTCCGTTTGAGTCCGAGCACCAACTCATGGCGACTCTACACGATTGTGGCAGCGAGCAAGCGTGTGTCGCGTATGTCAAAGGTTCTTTCGAAGCGGTATTGGCTCGCTGCAGTTATGCGCTCGATGCCAGTGGAAATCGATCATCGCTTGACACAAGTCGTGTTCGAGCGCAATTGGAATCGATGGCCGAACAAGGGTTGCGAGTGCTGGCGTTTGCGCGCGGCGAGATGCCGGCTGGCACGGGGTCACTCGGCTTCGAAGATCTTGTGAACTTGACGTTCTTAGGTTTGCAAGGAATGATCGACCCTCCGCGACCGGAAGCGATTCGAGCGGTGCAGGCGTGCCAAGAAGCAGGTATTCGTGTGAAGATGATTACCGGCGACCATCCCGTGACGGCTCGTGCGATCGCAGAAAAACTTGGTATCAAAGGAAGCGCTGCTCAGCATGGTCAAGCCTCCATGGTCATGACCAGTTCCGACTTGGCAGAGAAGAGCGATGGCGAACTGATCGAGATTGCGGATCGTGTCGCAGTGTTTGCGAGGGCAACCCCAGAACAAAAATTGCGACTCGTGCGAGCTCTGCAGGCCAACGGGCATGTCGTGGCAATGACTGGCGACGGTGTCAACGATGCTCCAGCACTGAAACAAGCAGACATCGGTATTGCTATGGGTGTCGGTGGCACTGAGGTAGCTAAAGAGGCTGCCGACATGATTCTAACCGATGACAACTTCGCCACAATTGCAGCCGCTGTCGAGGAGGGCCGCGGCGTGTTCGACAACTTGACCAAGTTCATTGTTTGGACATTGCCAACCAATATGGGCGAAGGACTGGTTATTCTCGCCGCAGTTTTTGCCGGCGTAACGTTGCCCCTTCTACCAGTGCAAATTTTGTGGATCAACATGACCACAGCCGTACTGCTGGGCTTGATGCTTGCGTTCGAACCGAAAGAGCCCGACATCATGCAGCGTCAACCACGCGATCCTCAAACGCCAATTCTCGATACGACGTTAATCGTGCGTATTTGTATTGTCGGCGTGATCTTGCTGGCGGGCGCCTTCGGTTCTTTCAAGTGGGCGTTAGGACAGGGTTACAGCGATGCGATGGCACGCACAGTAGCCGTAAACGTTTTCGTGGTAGTCGAGATTTTCTACCTGTTCAACTGCCGCTCCTTGACCAAGTCGATGTTCGCAATTGGACTGTTTAGCAACCTTTGGATTCTGGTTGGCGTAGGAACGATGACGATATGTCAGCTCGCGTTTACCTATCTTCCTTTTTTCAACCGCTTGTTTCACAGTGAGCCAATTGGTTGGGATGCTTGGTGGAGAATATTGCTGACCGGTGTAGCCGCTTATGCAATCGTCGGGGCGGAGAAGTGGATACGTAGAAACTGGAGCCGACTGACATCGGGCAAGACAACCGAGAGTGCATCTCAAGTAAACTCGCACTAGTAATGGTCCACGCGAACGATCTGATTAAACGCGGACCAATCTCGATGCTTACTCTAGAACTTATTCCAGATAAGTACTGCGGTCCGCTACCGCATCGTACTCTTGCAGCAACCCGTCGGCGCTCGCTTGAGTCAACTTGCCCTCCGTCACTTGTACAGCCAATTGCCGACGATACGACTCGCACAATTGCGCTCGATCGTAGCGCGCGAAATGCATCATGTCCTGAATGCGGCTGCCTGCAATTATCTTTGTAACGTGAAACCGTCCATCGCTGTCGATCGCAACTTGCGCTTCGTTCGGATGTCCAAACAAGTTGTGATGACTGCCCATGACTTCTTGATACGCTCCGACCAGGAAGATGCCGAGATAATACGGCGTTGACTCGTCCCAGTTATGCAGTTCCAGCGTCTCTTTCACGTCCTTCAAATCGACGAAGCGATCGATCTTGCCGTCGCTGTCACAGGTCACATCGACCAGCGTTGCGTAGTCGGTAGGTTTTTCGTCCAAGCGGTGAATCGGCACAATCGGAAACAACTGCCGAATCGCCCAACTGTCCGGCGCCGACCGGAATAGCGAAAAATTACAAAGGTACTTCTGAGCCAAAATGCCCTTCAGCTGCTCGAATTCTTCAGCCGGGAAGCGGTCGGCTTGCGACTCATGCAGCGCGCGAGCGCAGATTTCCCAATAGAGCACTTCGCCCTTCGCGCGATCTTCCAAACTGATCAATCCCAAGTTGAATTGTGTGTGCAGTTCGTCTTTCAGCTCCAGCGTATCGTGGTAATATTCGACGTAGTTCTTCACGTTGATCGCATCGCACAGAGCTTTCATCTCGGTAATCACTTGCGGATCGTCATCATCGATGGTGACAACCGGCTGGTCATCTGCAAACG
This sequence comes from Pirellulaceae bacterium, assembly GCA_041742175.1. Classification (GTDB taxonomy): domain Bacteria; phylum Planctomycetota; class Planctomycetia; order Pirellulales; family Pirellulaceae; genus Aureliella. The sequence continues at coordinate 227 of JBGSJB010000593.1, read as the reverse complement.
TTTCGATCTCGTCACGAATCGAAGTGATGAAGACGGAGTGATAAGCGGTCATGAACCGGCCGCTTTCGGTCACTAAGTTAGGAGTCGGTACGTTCTCTTCGTCGCAGATGACCTTCAAGTTGTAGACGACGTCGTTGGCAAACTCTTGAACCGTGTAATTGACGCTCGAATCCCAACGTGTTTTCGAACCATCGTAGTCAACACCCAACCCGCCACCGATATCGAGG
>JBGSJB010000592.1:0-2453 GCA_041742175.1 Pirellulaceae bacterium | reverse complement strand
CGCACTACGCAGCCACTTTGGCACTGGACGAGATCGCTCGCATCAAACAGTCACTGGCGATTGTTTGCAATGTGATCAATGACCGAATCAGTGATCGGTTACTGGCACGCTGGGGCTGGGAACCGCATTGTCAGCACTGGAGCGGTCGCCATTTCATCAAGCGATTCTATGGAAAATACTCGGAAATTTCATCAAGCTGGCGCACGCGGCTTAGAATCTGATTCGATATACTCTGTTTTCGAAATTGGCAGAGCGACTTAATTGACAAGAGCAATCGATGAGCGAGATACCTCCCCCAAATCCGTATGCGGCTTCGCAACCAGTTGATGGTCCACAGCGACCTTACGTGCCAAGCGATACGGACAATACCGGCGGATTGATTCCTTATAAGAATCCGCACGCGTTAATTGCTTATTACCTCGGGCTCTTTTCCCTGTTCCCGTGCATCGGTTTACTACTGGCGATTCCAGCGTTCATTCTCGGCATCATGGGATATAGAAGGTATAAAGCCAATCCGATTATTCACGGCAGCGTGCACGCTTGGATCGGAATCATCATGGGCGGCACGATGACTTTGATTTGGTCAGCCTTGCTGATTTTATCCACCCTCACGCTGATGTTCGCCAAGTGAGTCGTATTGGGTTGGCGACTAAAAGCCACCACCACTCAATCTTAGTAACCAACGCGTTGCATGTGGACTTGTCCGGTGTCACCGACGGCGGACCAGTTCGCGTGCAAGGTACTACCGGGCACGATCGATTGCATGCGGTAGCTGCCAAGTAACGGCAGTTTCTTCTCAGTTACGAAAGCAGTGCCATCCCAAGTTTGAACTGGGATCATGTCGGCGCGATAGATGAACGGTATGACTCCAGCGAAGCGACCTGCAAACACCGCTTTGTAAGTTCCACTCTCGGTCGCAGTAATTCGGGCTCGCATCGGACCGGAGTGACCAGTGGTTCCGCTTGTCCAGCGACCTTTCCAGCGGCCGACCGGATCACCGGCTTGGACTGCGGTAAGCGTTGAAGTGAGAAACGCGATTGCCAGAGCTGTGGTAACGATGAAGTTGTTTTTGCGGAACATGGCTGGACCTGAGGTCATCACGGTGAAACGAATCGTCGGAAGAAACTATCCTACTTCGACAACTGAGAAACGGAATGTTTGGCTTTATTACTCAACTGCAAATTCAATCGCGATCATCGCGGCGGGGGCAGCTGTGTCGGCGGTGTCGAGCTGCATTTTGGTTTCGAACGGACGAGCGATACTGTTGCCGCACAGGTCTTCGAGATTGGTGGCGACTTCGATCGCGTAGTCGGCGCGCTTCCAGGGTTTGGCTGGCACGAAAGACCATACGGTTTCGTGCTCTGAAATATCAGTTCGACCCTCCAGCAGCTCGCCCGCGGAATTGCGAATGAGGAAAACGCGGTTGAGCATCGCGTGGTCTAGCGATTCGTTGAAGGTGAGCGTTACCGGTTCCTGCGAGCCAGCCTTAGGAGTTCCGATTTTCCAGTTTACGGGATTGGGTTGACCTTCATCGGCTGCGACAACACGAAATTTCTTGACGAAAGTTGCCGATAGCGGTTGCTGATCCGCGCCTTGCCAAGCCTGGTCGATCTGCAACGAGTATTCCTTGCCCTCAGTCATTGGCAAGCCGTCGTCTTCGCGCGGTTTCACTCCACGCTTGATTCGTCCCGGGTGAATAAACAGCGTGAAGCGTGTCTGATCGACGTCCCACAATTCTTCACCGAGCTCAAGAAATGGATCCTTAATTTCCGTTCCATCGTGCATCAAATGAATATGCTCGTACGCCTCGCCGCGGCTCATCGGTGACGAGAAGTGGATATAGAACTTGAGCAGATTCTCGGGCAGCTCATCGGCTGTAGGGTAAACAGCAGCAACAGTAGGAGCCGGCGCGAGCGGTTTGTTGTCGAGTGCAAAGATGACCGGTTGAAACTTGGTCCCTGTCAATGTGGGTGCGACTTCGACTGAATACTTCACTGCGGAACTGAGCGGATATCGCGTAACGAACTGCAGTTCATCGCTTGTCACCGCGTAATTTCCCAGAAGCGGTGGAGCTGGCGAGTCTTCTGTCCGCGCGACGCGAATGGTGAAAAGCGCTTGGAGCTGTTCGTCGTCGCGCTTCCGCAAGTGTTCGATATCTTTCAAGCCACGCAGAGCGAAGATGGAAGTCCGCTCGGGTGTTGCGCGTTCCCGCAATTCAACAATGATCGTGGAATCGCCGAGGCTTTGCTGCTGAACGCGACGTTGATCCGCTGTCGCAGCGCCTGTCGGCGCCGAAGTTTGCGTGACAATGTTTACTAATGCCGCATCTTGCCCTAAGGCTGATCGACTTGCCAAACAAGCTTGACATACCAGATAAGCTAAACAAATGGTTGCAACGGAGAAGCAACGCGCGCTGGAACTCCACATCGAACTGGACTCCCGAACTTGGACTG
>JBGSJB010000591.1:0-4900 GCA_041742175.1 Pirellulaceae bacterium | reverse complement strand
GACTATTCTTCTTTGACCTCTGCTACGCTTCCATCTTTCCAGCGTTGCATCAACGCATGCGGCACAGCCAATTGATCGAGAATCCTCGCGACCACAAAATCGACCAGGTCCAACATGTCATGCACTCCGTGATACCAACCTGGCATCGCTGGCAATACCACCGCGCCAGCTTGCGCTAGCCGATGCATGTTCTCCAACTGAAAAACACTCAGCGGCGTTTCGCGCGGCACCAAAATCAGTTTTCTGTGCTCTTTCAAATGCACCTCCGCTGCTCGCTGAATCAAATTCTGACTCGCCGCATTCGCAATGCCGCTCAACGTGCTGCCCGAACAAGGGCAAATCACCATTCCCGCAGTCAGAAACGATCCGCTCGCAATCGGCGTAAAGTAATTCTTGAAGTGATGAACGACCAAATTCCCAGCACTTTTCGCTTTAGCAACCAGAGCGTCAAAGTCAGCTTCCGGTTGCTTTAAAAACGTGTTGCTCGCCTGCAAGTAGGCGGCCACATTCACGTTCATTACATCTAACCGCACTCCCAACTCCTGCGCAATCACCGCCGCGCCGGAATCGCTGACCGTGATATGCGTCGGCACTTCACGCTCGATCAAAATCTGCAACAACCGAGCTCCGTACACCGCGCCGCTCGCACCGGTAACCGCCAGCACAATCGGTTTTTGAGGCTGCTGAAGAGCATTCATCGATCACCTACATACAACGTTGCGATGCCGAACGTCAGCGGCATGAATCGCACGTTTTTCAGACCAACGCCTTCCATGCGCTCCACCAGGGCACGACCGCACGGAAACTCAAGCACGCTGTTCGGCAAATATTCGTAAGCACTCTGCTGATTCTTTGCCAATCGCTGACCGACGCGCGGAAGCACATGCTTGAAGTATCCTTGATACAACTGCTTCAAGCCTGGCACCGTTGGCTGAGAAAACTCCAGCACCGCGACTTGGCCACCCAGAGCACAGACACGCATCAGTTCTTTCAAACCCGCGTCAGTGTCTTGCACGTTGCGCAAGCCGAACGCAACCGTTACCGCTTGAAACGCACCGTCATCGAAGGGCAGTGCCTGTGTATCCGCTTCCACAAATCGAACTGGTAAACCACAGTTCGACTTGATCCACTTGAACCTTGCGATCTTCAGCATTGGGCCGCAAAAATCGGTTCCGATCACTTGAACTCGACCCTCCACACGCTTGGCTAACATCAACGCCAAGTCGCCTGTGCCGGTGCAGCAATCCAGTATCGGCAAGTCCCTATCCAACCGCAACTCGCGCACCGTTCGCTTTCGCCACAGAATGTCGATGCCCAGCGAAAGCAGATGATTCATCAAGTCGTAGCGAGGCGCGATCTGCGCGAACATCTCACGAACTCGCGAACCAGTCTTATCAACTTTCAAAGCTTCAGTTGTCGTCGCCACAGTAGTTTTGCCTCTTCGTCCAGTTGATGAGTTACGCGAAGTCCGTTAGGGCACGATGTAAACCTGCAGCTCGCGGCATCCGTGTGCCCCGATCACTAGCGACTGTTCGATGTCAGCCGTTTTACTCGGACCCGACAAGAACAACCCAAATCCCGGCTGCGGCGGCTTGGCTCGCACGTAGGCTTCATGCATGGTCTGCACCATATCCGAGCGTCGAACAACCAAGACTAAAAACTGAGTGATAAAAAAAATCACCCGATGCTTCAAGTTCTGATCGGTCAGCCAAACCGCTCCGTTCTCAGCAACCGCAAACTCACCCGGGTACACAACAAAATCGAGATTGTCCAAATCGTGTGCATCGTCGGTCGCTTCGAGATCCACGTTGCCAGCGACTTGCGTTACCCGCGAAAAAACCCGCTTCGCAGCTCGAAATTGCTCGAATTCATTGAGTTTCGCGGGCAGTTCCTCAGCGGAATTCAGTACCGTGCAGACGCCGCCAACGAATTTTATAGAGTCAGCGAATTGAGCGATCGGGTCTTCGAATTTGATCCAGTCGCCCTCAATAACCTCTGGTAACTGCCGACTTTCGATCGTTTGCGAGCGAAGCTTTTCCAACAGTCTCCGTTTCGATTCGCTCATGATTTCACACTTTCCTGCTCACGCGACTACGGGTGACGGTAAAACGTTGAAGAGGCATCAGTCTATTAACAATGTCAACTTCGGCAAGCAAGGACTCGCTCCACCGAGCCTTCGCATGGCCGTAATCAACCCGAATTCCAACGCCCTTGCAATCGCTACAACTAGAACTGCCAATCGCAAACTTTTGCAGTTCTCGTTCACTTTGCGACCTTCCGCCAAGCTTCGAAATGCTACGGTTGAGGGCTCCGTGCAATCAAGCACGCAGCCCCGATCGCCTGCCACACGTCGCGATTCACTGCGAATTCATTGATTGGAAATGAGACATGGCTCTACTTCGCCGCAAACGCAATTTAGTCGACTTTGAAGTTCAAACCAGCTTGCTGCGACGCATGGCTCTGCAGTGGGTTCTGTTTCTGATCGTCAACGCACTCGCCCTTTACGGTTGGACGTTTTTGGTGTCTGGCGCAGAAGGTCAAGTCGGTGGTCACTGGACCCAATTCACGCAGAACTACTTACCCGTCTTGCTCGTGTCGCTCGCGCTTCTGCCCGTCTTTTTGTTGGACGCTGCGAAGTTAAGCAATCGATTCGTCGGACCGATTTTGCGAGTTCGCCGTGCGCTGGCGGAAGCCGCTGCGGGCAAAGATATCAAGCCGATTCACTTTCGCGAAAACGACTTCTGGCAATCGCTGGCAGACGACCTCAACAGCGTTCTCAAGCTTCAACCCAGTGCCAACGCGGCCACCGCAGAGAAGTCCTCGAAATGATTTGCATTCGCAGTACGCACAGTAACCAAAGCAATCAACTTCAAGTGCGACAAGTTGGTCGACACATTGGGCGACGACGCAGTGCAGCCGCTGTGGTTGAGTTCGCAGTTTGTCTGCCGCTGCTGATGTTGATCGTCCTCGGCGCAATCGAAGCGACGCACGCGATGTTCCTCAAGCAAGCGCTCAGCGCGGCTGCTTACGAGGGGATGCGAGTCGCGATCGAACCGCGGAGCACGACCGCAGAAGCGACCGCACAAACCAGCAGTATCCTGAACTCCCGGGTGGTCAGAGGTTCACGCATCGAATTCTTTCCAAGCGATACCGAAAACGTAGAACGCGGCAACAAAATCGCTTTAGAAGTCACGGCGCCTATCTCCGCGAACAGCCCGTTCATCGGTCGCGTTATCTCGGATCGAACCGTCAAAGTTCGCACCGTTATGGTGAAAGAGTAGACGTTTGACACCAACAGGTTGGACACAGCGAGACATAAGCGCAGCCCTCCGCGAACCCGCTACGAACAGCACAGGAACTCCCTATGACAAAACCTAATTTACCGGCACAAAAGAAAATCAAAGCGCAGGATCGACGCCGCGGCGCGATGGTCGTTTTGCTGGCCGCGATGCTGGTAATGTTCTTCGTCGCTGTCGCTTTCTCAGTCGATATCGCGTATATGCATTTGGTTCGTGGTGAGCTGCGAGCCGCAACGGATGCCGCTACAAAAGCTACCTCCGAAGCGCTTGCACGAACACAGAACTTCGAACAAGCCATCGCACGCGGCAAAGAAATCGCTCTGGAAAACCTCGTCGCTGGCAAAGGCCTCGAACTCGCCGACTCCGACATCAAATTCGGAAATTCAACGCGGCAAGCCAACGACCGCTTTACTTTCGTCGAAGGTGGACGCCCCCTCAACAGTGTTCTCGTTGAAGGAAAACGCACCGCCAGCTCGCGTTCTGGATCAGTCGGCTTGTTCTTCGGCAAAGTTCTTGGTAAAGGCTTTTTCGAACCAACGGAACGAGCGATCGCCACGTTTGTCGAACGGGACCTGGTTGTTGTCGTCGATACCTCAGGCTCGATGGCGGGTCAGAAATTCGCTGACTTGCAACGCGCGATGCAAACCTTTATCGCTACCATTCGAGCCGCAAATCTGCAGACTCGCGTCGGCTTAGCTTCGTACTCAAGCACCGGCGTCGAGCGTGTTCAACTGACCTCGAACCTCGATGCGACCGCGACCGCGATGTCACGGTTACAAGTCGGCGGATTTACAAGCATCTCAGGCGGGATGGAAGCGGGCAGTCGCATCATGCGAGGTGCACGGCCGGGCGACATCGTCGAACGAACCATGATTGTAATGACCGACGGGCGGCACAACACCGGCGGTGAACCTGAGCCGGTCGCTATTGGATTGGCCAACCAGAATGTCGTAATCCATACCATCACTTTCGGTGGCGACGCGGATCTAAGACGGATGCGAAGAGTCGCAGAGGTTGCTCGCGGACAAGCCTTTCACGCCGACACCGGAACGCAACTGAACAAAGTATTTCGCGATCTCGCACTGACGCTGAGCACAGTGATCACCGAGTAAACGTCAGTTGTATGCCAGCCAGCGATCGACAGAACTGCATCGTGTGAAATGGAAGCTTGAGATGAAATCAATCCTATCGAAATCGAATCGAATGTTTCGTAGCTCACGACGCGGAGCGGTCGCGGTTGAATTCGCGATCACTTCAGGCGTCGCGCTGCTGTTCTTTTTCGGTGCGTTTGAATTCGCACGCGTGGCGATGCTTCGTGGAACAATTGACAACGCCATCTACGAGGGAGCTCGGGTTGGTATCATCCCCGGCGCCACCAATGCCGACGTTCAAAGAAAAGTGAATGAGATCCTCGGGTTTTCATTGGTGCGTTCAGCCAGAATTACCGTCGTCCCGAACCCGATTCTGTTCAATTCGAAGACGGTGAAAGTTACCGTCGACCTGCCGCTCGATGAGAACACCTTCTCACCAGCCAAGTTCTTTAGCGGAAAATCGATTCTTCGATCGATCGAAATGAAGCGCGAAGCGAGCCGCTTTGCAAC
>JBGSJB010000590.1:0-12796 GCA_041742175.1 Pirellulaceae bacterium | reverse complement strand
TCTTAATGCCCCGTTCATCTTGGATCTGTCTCAAATTTTTTTAATCAGTCTTCTAAAGCCGCTCGCAGCCAGGCTCGTGCGAACTTCCAATTGCGATAGGCGCTCGCGCGGGATACCAGCAACACTTTGCTGACTTGTTCGATCGAAAGTCCTCCAAACAGATGCAGTTGTGCAACTTGAGCCGAATCGGCGTCTTCCCCAGCGAGTTGTTTCAGCAAATCGTCTAGTGACAGGACCAGCAGCGGATCCTCCTCAAGTGAACCGACATCGTCTAGCAACTCAAGTCGAACGCGTCCGCCACCGCGTTTCAATCGCTTTCGATCGCGAGCGTGGTTCACTAGAATACGCCGCATCGCCTCTGCGGCGGCCGCGAAAAAATGGCCGTGACCTTCGAATCGCTGGTCACCAACCAATCGTAGGTAAGCCTCGTGAACCAATGCCGTAGCGCTAAGAGAATGTCCAGGTGCCTCGGCTTTCATTTTCGCGGCAGCAAGCATTCGTAGCTCGTCATAAACAAGCGGTAGCAAGTCCTCAGCCGCTTTGCGGTCTCCCTTACTTGCAGCGTCAATCAATCTGGATAATTCGGTCATCGAGGCAGTATAGCACGCGCCGGTTTGGCACTGTTCAATTTACAGACTGCAATAGCCTGCACTTTAATCGTTCAAGTCATCGCAGCGGTTACTTGTTTAAACTCGCTGGGCAAGTCAAAGTTCACAGAAGGCCGGTTTGATCGTTGCGGTCAAACTGGCATCACTTTGTAACAACTACAACACCCGAACTGCCGACATAGGCTTCGGAGAACTCACGATGATTCGCAGCGAGATTTCATCGTGCGCGAGGACACACGGCTCGCAACCGCTGAGTTCGAGGCCGATTAGCACGGTTAGCAACGCAAACTCTTCATCAACCTTCGGGTGAGCCTTGCGCATTGTATCGTTCTCGCTGGCCAGCCATTTTCGGGCTATCGGTCAAGGAGTGGGCGGAAACAGATACAAGTTACAACATGCTCAGCAATTCTTGGCAAGTCGCTTTATTCTCCGCTTGGTTTGCTGAAGGCTGGCTAGCGGCGACGACCATCAAAAGCGCTTCCAGGAACTCTTGACGAGCTTTAGCGTATTGATGGTGCAGCCAACTTGGATCGACATTCCAGCGTGTAGCGATCTCTCGAATAGGCAAGCCTTCGTAAAATCGCAGATGCAGCAGCTCGACTCGGCGCACCGCGGCTTCGCCCACCGCTTTAGCCGTTCGCTGTTGCAGCTCCGACGCCTCTTTGACCGTTGCTTTCGCAAACTCACGATCAAAAATTTTGCCCACCGTCCCATCGTCATCTTGAACATCGAGTAACTCTTCATGCCCTGGCATTGGACGCGTCTCGTGACGCAACATCACATTTCGCATCACACCATATAGGTAGGCGCGAAACCCGCCAGGAAAGTTGCTATCAGCCTTCGACAACGCGCCGCCGGGACGAATACACTCGATGAAAACTTCTTGTACCGCATCGTCGATCCAAGCAATTCGCCTCGATCGATTCCATCGCGCCGCTAAACAGTTTCGTACAGCCTGCTCGTAACGCTGAGCAAATTGATCCAACGCGGATTTCGATCCATCAGCCGCTGCATGGACCAACGTCCAACTTGTTTGACTGTCGGCACGGACTCGGCTTTCGGATGGCTCTGTTGTCATTGTTTAGTTTCAAGCTGACCAGAGATTTTTTCCATTAGCTCAGCATATTTTGGCTGATCACGAATTGAGTCGAGAGCCGAATCCTCTAGAGCACGTTGTTTATCGGCAAAGCCGGACTGCACTGCGCGATCCAGCATCTTGATGGCCGCATCGATTAAGTCGCCTTTTCGTTCGGTCCGATGCGTGGCAGCAAAAGACAACACGCAAGCCAGATCGTAGTATTCGTTCGACGAGTATTGCGCCTCGGAGATTTTGTCTAGCCAAATATCTATATCCGCTACAGCCTCAGTTTGCGCGCCCGACCGAAAATGCGCTAAAAGCTTGCGGATTGTAAAGCCGGGCTGATCGTCAGCGAGCGAAAGTTCGATCGCGCGATCCCAATCCGAAGCGCTGAATCGCCCCAACAATTGTTGAGCCTTGGCACGTCCCCAATGGGCATTGCGCAGGTACTTCCGAGCTCGTTGCGGGTCGGTACCCGCATTGTCAATCGGCGTCAGAGTGACAATCGCTTTGTCGAACCAATCAATGCTTTCCGCCACCTTACCGTTGTTCCTCAGCAACTGCCCTAGATTGCAATAACTGCCGCCAAGTTCCACAGCATAGCGTGGGACTGCAGTGAAATCGCTAGCAAGTTTTTCTCGAGTCGCGAGTGCCTTAAAATATTCTGCTTCAGCTTCGGCGGTTCTACCGAGATCGTCGAAAAGGATCGCTAAACTATTCTGGATACTTGCCAAGCTATTTTTGTAAACGGGTACTAAAGGGAACTCGCGAACCAATTCTTCATCAATCGCGATCGCACGGCGATAGGGTTCTTCAACATCGCTTAACCTTTCGAGTTTTCTTAATTGCAGTCCCAGGTTGTAATTGTTAGTCGCCAGGTCGGATCGGTAGTCGGTTTTAGTTGGGAATTGAGCGACTAATCGTTCCATAATTGCATTGGAATCGCGAGCCTGCGAATCACCCTCCTCGTTGCGACCAAGGTTTAACAGAAACAACGCCAGTTCAAGCTTGATACTTGCCAAATCCTTTTGGTATCTAGGGAACGAAGGCAACTCTGTTACGAGCGACTCCAGAACTGTCGCTCCCCCTTGCAAGAATTCCTCAACCTCATCGAGTCGTTCGAGCTGCTGGAGCAACTTACCGATTTCGCGTTGGCATACAGCGAGTTGATGTCGATACAAATGGTAGTCCGGAGACTCCTTGGCCAGTCTCTGGAACGCATTGAGGGCCGCCCGGTAGTAATTCTCTGCTTGAGAAAAATTCCCCAGTTGTCGCAGCAAGCCAGCGAAATCGACTTGGTTTGTTGCCAAGTCATCTCGAAACTTAGGCTCAGCGGGAAACTCTGCAACTAGCTTTTCCTGGATCTCAAGTGCCTGCCGAAACGAAAGCTCGGCATCGCGAAGATTTCCCAGAAACCGCTGGGCATTGCCGATATTTTCATGCACCCGCGCCAGCGACGACCTGTATTCAACTATGGATGGGCATTCGTCTACAAGTGCCGCCAGTGCGACCTCAGCCTGTCGCAAGTGATCAGTCGCCAAACTCGTTTCACCCAGGCTTAACAATAAAATGCCAAAGTCGCGTTTGCAAGTCGCTGCACGGTATCGATAGCTCGGGTTCGTCGGATAGTCGGCGACAAGCTGGACCAAGATTTCAGCAGCGCTTTCATACTCAGACCGCGCGTCAACATCCTGTCCAAGCGACTCCCAGATCAATGCCGCCCGCCTGTGTGCTTCGGCGCGGGAGGATCGACTCCGCGGATCATCTCCTTTGCGATCCGCGAATTCCCTCCAACGCTTGAGCGCATTTTCCAAGTATGTTCTTTCGTGCGGGCCAAGCACGGGTTTAGATCCGATTAATTTTTCTATCGCGTCATCTGTACTAGCGCGATAACTCTCCAGCGTTGCGTCTTCAGCATCCTCGGCAAGTTTCTGTTGTCGCTGTGCTTCAAGCTTCGCGATCCGTTCTCCTTCGGCACGCTCATCAGCCTCTCTCCGCGCCTGCTCAGCAAATTTTCGTTGCGACGCGGCGCGAACCAGACCCCACGAGGTGCCGATGATTCCGAGAATCAATGTCGCCAACAACAATCCACCAGCAAGCGCCTGCCATCGGTAACGTCGCGCGAATTTGCGAAAGCGATAAACTGGACTTGGCGGACAAGCTTCGACGGGCTCATCGCGAAGGTAACGCTGCAAGTCCCCCGCAAGCGCTGACGCGGATTCGTATCGCCGCTTGCGATCCTTCTCCAGCGATTTCATAATGACCCAGTCGAGTTCAGACCTTAACAACTTTCCCAGTTCGCTCGGTTCGATGCCTCGGAGAGCGGCAATGCTGGCTCGCATTTTTGAAGTCGACAGCCGAATGCTGGGAAGTGGAGGATCAACGTCGCGAATGACCCGCAGCGCCTCTTGCCAACTTCGTTCCGCCAATTCCGCGCGCGGGAAAGGTGTTGATCCAGCCAACAATTCGTACATCAACACGCCCAACGCATAGACATCGCTGCGCGTATCGATGTCGATATTGTTAAGTTCCGCTTGCTCGGGCGACATGTATTCTGCCGTTCCCACCACAGCACCGAAGGCCGTATTGAGTGACATTTCCGTCAAGGTCGCGCCGAACGCCTTCGCAACACCAAAGTCAATCACCTTGGGAACAGGTTTGCCGTCGAACATCGCGACCATTACGTTCGAAGGCTTAATGTCGCGGTGGATGATTCCTTTTTGATGCGCATGCTGAATCGCTTGGCAAACAGGGATCAGCAGCTCCAGCCGCTCGCGCAAACTAACTTTGTTTTGATCACACCAAGCCGTGATTGAAGTTCCTCGCACCAGCTCCATCACAAAAAATGGTTGTCCAAACTCGGTAACTCCGCCATCAAACACTTTGGCAATGTTTGGATGATCCATCAGCGCCAAAGCCTGTCGCTCCGCGTCAAAGCGCGCCAATGCACTTTGCGAGTCGAGGCCAGGCTTGATCAGTTTAATCGCGACTTTACGCTTGACCGGCAACAATTGCTCGGCGTACCAGACCGAACCCATCCCTCCTTCGCCAATCGATTCGATCAAGCGATATCTGCCGGCAATTATCGATCCCGCTTCGTAAAGGCTTCGAACGCGACCCGCTGAGGCTTCGCGTAATTGCTCGGGGCCGAACGCCGCTGCTAAACCGGCTAAAACATCCGAACTGGGAAAGGCAAGATCGCAATTCGTTGAATCTGTCAGCTCATTACGACTCGATGGATGATTTTCAGGCAGCTTTTCATCCGGATTCGTCATGGACGTTTTTCCATTTCTCTGCCCCCGCTAAGTGGATTCACAATTCCAGTTGTTGGTTGTCGTTCGAGGCTTTCGAAAGCGGCCTGCGCTCACAAAGCGTTTGTCTACTCATAATAGTACATTGATTCGTTTGGTTGGCAGGTTGCTGGTTCCGCCGTCGCCATCGGTGAGGGAGACTTGGACGGTCCTTGCAAGTGTTGAAGGAGCGGCGGATGTGTTTCGATAGTTGATGTTCCTCATCAGCGACTGAACAGCGGTTAGTGTAGCGTTGGCGTTGAAGGTCACGACCAAAGCGGTTGGACCGGTGCCACCGGCAAAGGTTCCAATCACGACGCCACCAAACGTCACATTGATTCCGCTGACGCCGATCTGACCAGCACCAACGCCTTGGTTGCGAATGGCGATTCGGTCAGTTGCCTGAGCGTTGCTTGTTAGTCGCACTGTCAGCGTACCCGCTGCGAAGTTCGCTGAATCGGCGTCCGTGACGACTGCATTGGAATCCAGCAGTACGGCGGCGCTACCAGCCGAGTAGTTCACGGGCGTGTCGAAACTGGTGATGACCGGCGCATCGTTGACTGCGATGACGTTGATTCGCTTGGAGCGTTGAATGCTGGTCCCACCGTCACCATCGGTGAGAGTGACTCGCACAGTTCGGGCCGCGGTGACTGGATTCTCGGAGATGGTTCGGAAGGTCACGTTGCGCAGCAGGGCTTGAACTCTGGGTGCTGTGGCGCGCCCGTTGAACGTGATGACTAGCTGTGCTGCACCAGTTCCGCCCGTGAATGTTCCGATCACAAGGCCACCAAACGTGACGTTGGCTCCGCTGACTCCGATTTGGCCAACACCGGTTCCTTGGTGGCGAATAGCGAGTCGGTCGGTGGGCTGGGCGTTGCTAGTCAATCGCACCGTCAATCTGCCGGTCGCAAGATTGGCTGAGTCGGAGTCCGTCACAGTGGCGTTGGAGTCCAGCACGACAGGAACTGCCTTTTCGGTGTAAGAGATGGCTGTATCGAACAGACCGATCACCGGAGCGACATTGGTTGGCCCGACATTCTCGTACCAAGCAACCTTGTTGTCATTTAGCGATGAGCTAAGGACATCTAGGTCTCCGTCACCGTCGACGTCAGCCGCGAACACGCTAGACGCACCATCTGCGGCTGTGCTGATCGTGCGTGGTGTGAAAACTTGGCTACCGTTATTCTCATACCACACAATTTTGTCGGCAGAGAACCACGAAATGAGAACATCCATGTCGCCATCGCCGTCCATGTCCGCTGCTAACACGCTACCCGAATCGACTGCCGTCGTACTAATCGTATGCGCCGTGAAGTTTTGAAAGCCGTCATTTTCATACCATGCGACCTCGCCATTCGCGGAAGTGCTGAGGACATCCAAGTCGCCGTCCCCGTCCACATCCGCAGCAAACACCGTAATCGCGCCAACGGCGCCCGTTCTGATCACGCGGAAATTCCAGAATTCGGAAGATGTGTTGCCATCATTTTCATACAACACAATCCAACCCCTATCGAACGATGTGCTAAGGACATCCAGGTCGCCGTCCCTGTCGACGTCCGCCGCGAACACGCTGAATGGTCCATCGGCATTCGTGCTGATCGTGCGCGCCGTAAAGACTTCGCTGCCGTTGTTTTCGTACCACGCGATCTTGTTGTCCGACGACGAAGTACTGAGGACATCCAAATCGCCATCACCGTCCATATCGGCCGCAACCACGCTGCCTGCTGAAATCGCGTTCGTGCTGATCGTGCGGGCCGTAAAATTCTGGCTTCCATTGTTCTCGTACCACGCGATTTTGTTGTCATCGAACGACGCACTGAGGACATCCATGTCTCCATCTCCATCCAAATCCGCGGTAACTACACTTTCCGGGCTAGCGACCGCTGTGCTGATCGTGCGTGCTAGGAAGTCGCCGCTGCCGATGTTCTCGTACCACACAATTCGGTTGTCTTGGGACAACGCAGCCAGGACATCCATGTCGCCGTCGCTGTCTAAGTCCGCCGCCGTCACGCTCCGCGCTCCGCCTGCCGCAGTGGTGATTATCTTTTGGCTACTGAAAGTGCCGCTTGATGCGGCCGGTCGAAGGATCGTAACTGCGTAATCTTCCACTTCGCCATCCATAGCCAACCGGTTCATCCCCAGATTGCCGCCAGTGCTTAAACGGAATCTCGCAATAGCTTGGCCGTCCTGCGCGAAGCTTGGCACATCGAACCTGATCGTGTTGTTCCCGTTCACGACAGCCACATTGGCCGCGATCTGCTCGCCTGGTCCACCCCAGTTGCCGTCACCATTGAAGTCGATCCAAGCGTTTAGCCTAGCGCCCATCGGAGCCGCCGCTACACTAACAGTGGCCGTAGCGTCTAAGGCCCCAACGCGAATCGCGCCGAACGTCACGCCGTTTTCATCCGCCCCATCGAAGTTGGCAGTCGCGGAGTGAGTTCCATTCGCTTCAACATCTCGCGAGGCCCCCAGCCTTGGGCCGGACGCAATGTGTGCTGCGCCATTCTCTCCCACTGTTGTTGGATAGGGCGCCGGCGCGTCGCCAAAATCGGCGAAGTTCGAACTACTTGTCAGGCGGATCGTATCGATGACCCAACTGCCATCTTGGATTGTGGTGTCGGTTCCCAGCCGCCATCGAACTTGCACAGATTGGCCAAACGCCGATGCAGGAAGATTGACCGTCGTGTCCATGTCAGCACCCCCTGACCATGCCGGACGAGCTCCCAGGGGATTTCCGGTCGTAGGGTTCAATACGGTCGTGTAGCCACCTGTGGCAAACGAACCGCCGACGAAAGTAACGTCCGCAAACGCCCCGCCGTTGATCGAGATTTCAAACACACCGCCATCAAAGCTAGGTTGAGTAACGAACAGATTTCGAAACTGGATCTGCGCACCGGGAGGAGCGACAAACACTGGCGAAACCAACGCGCTATCGCTAAGTAGGGCTGCGCTGGACACAAAGGCAATGTTGGGAGCTGAGTCGGAATTTGTCGACGCCGATGTCCGCCATGCATTGCTGGATGAAGTTGCCACCCAGCCCGCCGGAAGCGCCGGCGCCAAACCTGCGTCAAAGTTCTGAAACTCGACTGTGGCCAACATCGCCCGCGATTCCAATGTCTCGACCCAAGCATGCGAACTGCCAAGCGACCGTCGGAATTGCCGGTGCGCAGCTTGCTGGCGAGCTTGCCTTGCATTGGAATAACGCGAATTTGCCGTGAAGCGATGCAGCGAGAGCATAAGACGATTGAACATGATTCACCTATTGACCCATTAGAAGGCGCGGGAACTTAAAGGGCGAGCTACAGGAAAGGTTCAACCATCGCGTCGCGCTTCGGGCGAATTCGCGGCGCTGGTTCTCAGCCTTTCGCTCGACAGAACGAGTGAAATTGCTTCTTCATAAGCAACTTCACAGCACCGCAAGTTTTCGCGGAAGAATTCTTGAAAAATCGTCGAGATCTTCGAGATCGTAGCGTTTAGCTGCGTTTTCGATCGTATTGGGAGCTTACGACGCTCAAGCTATCCGTTCGTTGGCAAAGCAGTCTACCTGCTGCACATTCCGCGCAGCCGACTCCAAGGGCTCGATCTAAGCATAAAACTCGTATAGACCATCCAGAGGTCCACTCGAGTCGAATATCAGAAACATCAACCCCGGCCACTACTTATTATCCGAGCTTACTTAAACGTCGCGGCTGCACGCACCGGTCACCCTCTGCCGGAGTTGTCTTAGGAATGCGTGTCGCTCCAGTCTGCCAAAACAGTGCGCGTCATAGTCATTTGTTGAAAATCTCCTCAGCGAATCGGATTTACTCAGCCGCTGACATCGTAAGTACCACTGAGTCGGTACGGTTCGTCATGGGTAACGAACGGGCCAATGGAGTCAGCCTACAGTCGCGACGATTGTGTTTCGCATGCTCTCGTTCTTCACTGAAGTAGCCGAGGTTGGCTACGCTGAAATTATGTTTCAACTGCGCATCGCGTGGCTCGCACACAAACGATTGCCACAACCAATTCGCGATTTGTTCGACGGTCGAGCGCGGCTCACATCGATCGAACGCGGAGTGCTCGAAGCGTTGATCGTTGAAGAGCTGCACAAGCGAAAGCACACCAGCGGCATTCCACCACCCTTAACCTCTCTTTTTTCCCTCGCCCCTGTACTCAGGGGAGAGGGTCAGGGTGAGGGGCTTACAGAACTGGCGCTCAACCATGTTGCTTAGCTCCAACACATCTCCACAAGGAAAAACGAGATGCTCTAACAAGCGTCGCGCTCGCTGCTTGTATCAGCGGCCAATTTGCAGTCCAAAACCGAGCTTTCGCCTCGATTCAACCAGCACACAACTGCACTCTCGCGCGAACAATCGCGTCATCAACTTGGCTCGTGGTCATCAGTGACCCTCAAGTAGCCCATTAAACCTCTAAGCCAATCGCATACCGTAACAACCAACTGCGTGGAAACTATTTTTCCACTTCCCCAGTACTCGGCTCAGTCACTGTTCTTTTCAAGTCCGCAGGACAATATATTTGCAATGTCCTTTCTAGTTCCTTCATGTTGTAGTCATCCGCATAGTCATAAACAGCATCTCGCGGAACGATCGGTGAAGCACCTCGATTCAGTTCGCTTAAAACTTCACATGACGTCAGTGAAAAGTCAATTGTCACGTGCTTCCTGATCTTGACGAAATTGACTTTCCGTCCAAAAGCCACGACCTCAGGTTCGGTAGCAGCTTGTAGCTCAGACCAGCTTTTGGGCCAAGTTCCGGATGTTAGATGTAAATAGTTAATTAAGATTTGTGGTGCCACGTGCATCGCGTAGACCTCGTTTTCCGCTTCTAGCATTTGCCTAGCATGTCGGACTAATATTACGGAAATCAAGCATGCCGCAACTACAACAAGAATAATCGTTACGAGCAGTGGGCGTTTCATGGCCAATAAATTTCCGGAAGCGTTGGTGCAGCGGAATCATAGGTGTAGGTGACGGTGTTCGTGTAACGACCACTGACGGCGGTCAGCATGCGGCCCGCTTTGTCGTAAGTAAACGCATCGGTGTCGGCGATGGCGCCAGTCGGCGAGTTTGCTAGCGTGCGATAGTTTTTACTGGTCAAGCGACCGGCCAGGTCGTAGTTCATGGTGCAGGTATCGCCTTTTTGATCCTGCTTGCGGAGCACGCGACCTGCGGCGTCGTTCGTGAAAGTCACAATGCCGTAAGTTGTCTGTCCGGGCGTTCCGCCGGTGTGATCCGGATACTGCTCAGTCAGTTTCCCGCCCGCATCGTCATAGGTGTAGCTGGTCGTTTGATTCTCGGCATCCGTCAGCGATTGCAACTGGCCAGTTGCCAAGTACGCGAAACTGGTGGTGCCGTTGTTACGGTCTTTTTGGGACTTCTGACGACCGCGAGCATCGAAGACATAAGTGGTGCTCTTCGTCTTGCCGTCGATGGCCGCGATGCGATTGCCTGCTTTGTCATAGGTGCTGTTGGTGGTTGCGCCAGCGGTGTCGGTCGTTAAGCCTGCTCGGCCTAAGGCGTCATAGACTACATCTTGACCGACGTTGTTCGGGTCGCGCACCGACAACTGATTACCGCCAGCGTCGTATGTAAAGCTGGTGATCTTGTTGAGCTGATCGATCGACTGGATGGTGCGACCACCGCCGTCAGTCAGTGAACGAGTCACTTTGCCCAGTGCATCGATTGATCGCGACTCGAGGCAGTCACCGTATCCGGAGACTGCCGCCACGGTATCGTGCAATTGGCACGACCAAGTGAGCAGATTGTTGGCGGTTCCGCTGTAGTTATCCAACTGGCCGCTCATCACGGTTCGTCCCGCAGCATCGCTGATCGAGAACGAGACTTCGTCTTGAGCGTTGATGATGACCGATGCGCGCCCGGGTGCGGTGGCTGAAAAAGTAATCCCCGCTCCGCCGCTGGCTTCGGCGGTAGCCAGTTTCGCGATGGCCGTGGAAAGGCTCACGTTGGCTGAACCGGTTGTGGCCATCTTCGTGTAGGACAAGCCGTTCGCGCTGTCCAAGCCGACACCGTCGCTCAAGTTGTTATCGTAAAGATACTGAGTCGTCAGTCCATTGGCTGAGGGGACGCCATTGAGGCCCGCGACCGGAGGAGTTGCTGGATCCACTGCGCCCAGCGCTACCAGCCAAGTTGTGGAGGCCGTAGTGCGGCCAAGCGCATCAAACAGCGTCGTGGACTCGGCGAGTGTCTTGGCGTCGATCGGGCTGCCCATGTTGGCAACGTGATCTTGCACATCGGAGACGGTGGCTGTGTGCACGACGCGACCGGCGGGATCTGTGTTGCGAATCGAACCGTGCCCAAGCAGTTTATAGAAAGAGTTCGGACACGCCCCTGCTGGTGGGGATTCCGAGCCCCGGCAGCGTTTCTTGAATGTTTTAGTCAAAACTCACAAAAAATTCAAAATTGTCGGTCACAGCACGCCAATGATGACAATTAAAATTATGCATGAAGCACGTTGAGACGCATGAAGCCCGGAAGAGATCCACGAGCGGTATTCGACCGGTGTTGACGCAGTGAGCGAACTAGTTGTTCGGTAAACGATTGTAAACGCGGCATGCCGAGTTGCTAGCTCGTATTGCTTGAGTGGCTTTACGATGCGTGGCTCGTGTGACGGCACATGCACTGGCTGGTGCTCTGGATTGTTACCTTGGGCGGACGATCGTTCACCAACGGCATCGATGCTGTTCAGTCAATTTTCGAACAAACTACCCCGCCCAAGTTTGTTTGAATTTGAGGGACATCCGATGAAGCTAAGCAAACGCAATTCAATATCATCCCGACGAGCACAACTTATGCGCCGCTTACTGGGACTGGAATCGCTTGAAGGTCGTCGCTTGCTTGCGACGATCACTTGGAGCTCGGCAAGCGGGGGCGACTGGGCAGTTGCAACTAATTGGAGCCCGCAGCAGGTTCCGACCGCTGGTGACGATGTGATCATTCCGTCGCTTGCCGGTAGTCAGACGATCACGGTTGCCAGCGGAACTCGGGCGGCAAAGACGATACAGGTGGGCGGCGATGAGAAGCTGCGAATTACGGGCGGGACATTAACAGTAAGTGCCGCTGAAGCGATTCTCAAGGGAACAGGCAGTATTGAAGTTGTCGGTGGCTCGTTGGCGCTAGCTGGCAATGGCTGGTCGAACACATCAACGCTAGTGCTTGCATCGGGCACGCTTAACCTAGGCGGCAGTTTTACGCAGTCGAGTTTGGGCACGTTTGTACGTAGCAGTGGAACTGTCGACATCACGGGTACGATTAACGGCGGCTTGTCGCTCGATGCCACGACCGGCCCTTGGTATCTACGGGGCGGTACGATCAACGGAGGAACGATAACTACGCAAGGTGTGAATACGCTGAGGGCCGGTGCGTTTAATGGTCCAGGCAGTTTTCTAAATGGTACAACCATTGCTTCGGGAAGCATACTAGATATGGCGGAGCAGGCTTCCCGGATCACAGTCTTGAACGGTTTGACAATAGATGGAACGCTGTTGCTTGGTGGCGATGTTGCGGGAATAGGTTTTTCCACCATCCAGTTATCGGGCACGCAAACCATCGGTGGATCTGGCCAAGTCATCTTCGGTATTGATCAAAATAATCGATTCTCAACCATCGGGCAAAATCCCGTAACATTCAGTTTTGGATCAGAACTTACTTTGCGTGTGAGGTCTGGGGTGTTTGTAGGCGAAGGAAGCTCGGCATCCAAACCAACTTTCTTAATGCAAGGCCCTATTGACGTTGTCGCAGGAGGATCTGGGCTGCGCATCCATGGAGACATTCTTGATTTTATTACATCGAACTCAATCAA
>JBGSJB010000589.1:0-10908 GCA_041742175.1 Pirellulaceae bacterium | reverse complement strand
TAAGAAGAATCCGTTAAATATCACTTTTCCCGAACTGCGAAGCCGTTCCGCAATCTCGCTCAATTCTTCCCCGGACGACCCGCGCGCCGCCATCTGCACCTGAACCGCGTTTTTCCCACACAACACCACCGTCTCGGTCCTTATCGTTCCGTCTAGAAACAAGAATTGACGCTGATCGCAAACGGGACATTGCTTTCCGGAGTTCCGCAGCCCCTTGAGCGACATCATTCTGCTAACCGAATTCCACGTATCGACCACTAATAAGTCGTGCGAAACGCTAGCTAGATTGCCGGACAAAATCTTCATCGCTTCAGCCGCTTGCCACGAAGCGATCACTCCAATTGCCGGCCCCAACACGCCGACTGAATCGCAAGTTTCCATCGAATCGCGTGAAGGCAGATCGCGCACCAAACATCGATAGCAAGCGGTGGTTCCCGGAATGATGGACATGACCTGTCCACTGGCACCCAAACAGCCGCCATGGACCCACGGAACATTTTCACTGACCGAATAGTCGTTGATCAGAAACCGCGTTTCAAAATTGTCCGTTCCATCCAACAACAGGTCGCAGCCTTCCGCAAGTTCGCGAATGTTGTCGCACGTCAAGTCTGCCACGAACGGCTCGATGTTCAGTTGACTATCGATCGCTCGCAGTGCTTCTGCTGCTGCGATCGCTTTCGGTCGCGCTTCAAGCGCATCGCGCTCAGTAAACAACGTCTGACGAGGCAAGTTACTCTGTTCAACCCAATCGCGATCCACGATGCGAATCGTCCCAACGCCAACTCTCGCCATGCGTTCCGCAATCATTGTCCCCAACGCGCCGCATCCGCAGATCAAAACCTTGCTCGCTCGCAACCGTCTACCGCCGTCGACTCCCAAAGGCGCAAATCGCTCTTGTCGCACAAATCTCGCGACGTAATCTTCCAACTCTTGTTGATCGGTGGATTTCAATTGATTCCAGTTCGTTCAGTTGCACGACAATTTGCGACAAAAATCACACCAAGTTGGCTTAGCTCGCGGCGGCTACTTATTGTCGGCCGCGTCGCTCAAGCAATACACGGTATCCCAACTGCGCAAGAACAAATCATTGCCCACGGCCACAGGCGATGCATCGAGCGCACCTTCCAGTCTATTCACAGCCACAGTCTCAAGCGTAGCATCGTCCTTGATCACAACTGTTGTGCCCTCTCGACCACAGAAATAGATGTGCCCACCAGCAACCAACGGCGAACTATAAAGTGCAGTAACACCTGACAAGCGTTTTCGGTCCGCCAGCGACCTGCCGTTCCGCGCATCGATACAACTTAGAATGTCAGCGTTGATGCCTGTGAAGTACAAACGATTGTCGCTGAGCGCGGGCGACGGAACGTAAGGTGTGCCTTGATCCACTTTCCAAAGGGTCTTCGAGGAACCCGTGATATCGCCCTGCGCATCCAAAGGAATTGCCATCGCGATCGAACCGCGGTAGCCGCTCATGCAAATGACTGAGTCTTCAAAGCGTACGGGACTCGGAATCGCATTCACGGTCTGACCACCACATGCCCAAATTTCCGCACCTGTTCTCGCATCGTAAGCTCGCGCGCGGTCTGTACCGTTCACAATCAACATCTGACGACCGTCATACTCAGTGACCAAAGGTGTGTTCCACGAAGTCGCTTCATTCGGTCGATCTACTTTCCAAACCGTTTTGCCTGTTCGTTTATCCAGCGCCGTGATAAATGAACCTTGCTCTTGATCCCAATTAACAATCAGCAAATCACCCGCCAGCACAGGCGTGATCGCTTCGCCCCAACCGTAACGCGTAGTCATATCGCCCAGATCAACCGACCAAACGACTTCACCACCAAGCGTCATGCAGTAGATTCCCTGCGAACCGAACGAAACGTAAATATGCTCGCCATCGGTTGTCGGCGAGCCCGCTGCATAAGTATGAGTTTGATGCTTGCCAGCGTGCGGCACCTGCTCCGTCACCAACTTCTGCCACTGCAACTCGCCCGAACGACGATCGAGGCTTGTAACCCAAAAACGGTAGAACACATTCGGTGGAATGGTCTTGGAAGCTTCGTTTGCTACCGGCGGCGTGAGTGCTTTGCGGTCAGTTGCTTCGGCGGAAAGTAGGACAACTTGATCATTCAAGACGATCGGCGTCGAACTCCCTTCGCCCGGCAACTTTCTCGACCAGCGAACATTGGTCTGCACATCCCACTTGATCGGAGGCCGCGCTGATGCTGCCGCTTTGCCATTAGATGTCGGACCGCGCCAGTGAGTCCAATTTGCGTCGCTTGATTTCGACTTCAAAGACACAGCAGTTGATTCTACAGTTGTTGAAGTCTGAGCGAACGAAGTGGTCGCTAGCACCAAAACAGAACTGAGCATCGAAGTCGTGCGCCACATGGTTGTTCCCCGGTGTCTGCAACGGATTTTGAATCTTGCGGAATGCGAAAGCGAGCCGTTTGGCCCACGGGCATTCTACCAGATCATTCTCAGTCGAGACATGCAGGCCCAGTACGCATCGCGAACCACCAACCAAATCGCTGGCACGCGTCCGCAGTCGATCGTCACACGCGCGATCGCACCTTCTTTTTCAGCGGCAGTTCGTTTCCATCGATCAGCGCTTGCGCGATCAGAACCGTCTCGCCCGTAGCGTGCCGCGCCGCCTGATCGCTCAACTCTGAAATACATCCATGCAGCAAAACTCCCGGATGGCTCGCTAACGTGAAGTGCATCGGCACGCCTTCGCCAGGCGTCTCGCTCAAAGCATCGCTAACTAGGCCGACGCGATGCTCTGGAACCGAAACTTGCAACTCCCAATCGTCGTCCGGATCGATCGTCGAGAGCAGCATCTGACCATACTTGACTGGCAAGTTTGCAAGCCGATTTTTAACATCCCAAGTCGTAATCCGACCGTCTGCCTGAGCCACGATCTCACATTTGCTCAGCTCTTTTACCAGCACCGATTGCTGGCTTTCGTTCGACACTAGTTGAACCTTCAGTTCGTTTAACTGAGCAGTCAACGCTTGCGAGCGCTCACCTGCACTAATGCCGCTAAGCGCTTGCTTAATGCTCGCCGAGCGTTCATTGAGTACTTCTTTTTCCGAAGTCAGTGCGAACAACTCTTTCTCAAGCGTCGGCGCTGCCAGCTTCAGCAGCACATCACTTTTCTTGATCCACTGATCATCTTCAACATTGACTTCAGATATAGTGGCATCGAACGGTGCGAAGTATTGGACTTTCGACTTCGCGCTCAACACGGCGGTTGCTGAAATCTGCTGCGGTACCGGAAAGAAAGCGATCAACGTTAGCAATCCAACCAATGCGACTCGCATCGCCCAAATCTGCCATGCACTTCGCCGGTACTTGGAAGCTGCCTGAGAAGATCGCACACTAAACGGCCAAAGTGTACGCACCCACTTCGGTTCAACAGCGTGCGCATCCACCAGCCCCAAGAGTGCCGTCGCAACGCGCTGCATCTCCGCCTGGGTTGGCTTTACGTTGGATACGGAGCTGGATGTTGGACCTGATACTGGATTTGAGCTTGGGTAAGCGAGCAACGCGACTAAGTTAAAATCTTCGCCAATCTCTAGGCGCACCACAGTGTCGCTTGCCAACGAGTTAAGCAGCGACTTCACGACCAGCGACATTTGTCCGTCTGCATTCTCAAGCGGCTGGTGCAGATCGAGCACCTGCTTGTTGGCGTTTTCGCTGCGCGCCACCTTGCGTTCAACCGCTTGCGCCGCCAGAACCGTTTCGCTGCGAGGATCAACCGCCTCAATCCCGCTTGCCGCTAACACTCTCGGCTTTCGACCACTTCGCAGGAGCAGCACCTGCTCGCAGTCGAGCAGCTCCGCCAATCCATCGGCAACACATCTCAATTGCGCCATCGGCTCTCGCGACTTGGCAACAGTTGTCAACCAATACTCGAACGACTGCAATCGCGAGGCTCGCTGGTTATGTTCGCGCAGTGTCTCGCGCCGCAGATAGTCCGCCATTAGGTCAGCCATCTGCGCGACAAAGCGCAGATAACCACGTTGAGCGGCAGGCCCGCCGGAAGCACGCTGCACGACTTCGAGCACGTAATCGATTTCGGCTTCAACGCGAACAGGAACAACAATCAATGAGTGTGGCAGCGGGTTCGTTGGTCGATCCGTTTCGACGCTTACCGATTGCGGTGGCACGAGTATAGGAGCACCCTCAGCGATCACACACTGCAAAATTCTGCAATGCGGTTCGCTGGGTGCAATCAATTGTTCTGGCGATCTTCTCTCCGGCGAACCGTCGGACTGGGTGAGCAATTCAGGAGGCAACAAGTGCTGCGCAATCAAACGCACGGAAATTTGTACTCCGTCGTGACATCCATCAGGAAGCGGTTCGATCTTGCCTGCGCGCTGGAGACTTACGGACGTCTGCCAAACTGCCGCGGCTTCAGCACCCATCGCGGTCACCATCCGCGGCAAGAAACCGCTGAAGAAGTCGTCCGGCGCGATCTCTTTGTGCGCAAGCGACGCGATTTCGCTGGCCAGCGAACGAATCTCAGACTTGGTTTGTTGAATGAGCGGTGGATCGAGCGATGCAACTCCTGCGGCAACTTCGCTTGAGAAACTGCTTACGAAAGAAGTAGTCGTCATGCGATTGCGATCCCTAAGCAAACACTGGGCTTACTATTTCCACTGAAGCGCTCCGGTGCTGCCATTTATTCCGGCACCCGCGCTGTACTCAACATTTTGATTTTGGAGCCCTGGATCGGGCGGTGCTTGCAAAGCGTCAGCACTAACGACCTGCGCCATTCCGGAACCATTATCCGTATAGTCTGCGGTACTCACTTGGGAGCGTGAGCCTTGAAAGTCGATCGAGGTCGCGCCACCGTCGGTTGGCGTTGCTGGCGTGTTGCTAAACGCATTTGCGTACGGCGAGCTGTTGCGTGAGCCGTTGATTGTGTTGGCCCCGCTAGCTTGCACAACCATACCATTCGACGCTGCGGCCTGAGTTGATGGAAAGTTCTGCGTCGCCGAATGGAAACTGGACACCGCGGCGCCGCTAGCAGTTCCGGTGGCTGGATTGCTGTAATACGCGCCTTGGTGTTGGTAACTGCCGGTCGGCGGCGGCGGAACTCGCGAGCCAGCCGGCACGCCCCAATTTGACGGTGACCAAGTTTGGCAACCGCACAATATGGTGACTGTGCAAACGCTAACAATTTTTAAGCATGTCGATTGCGGCCGCCAAGCGAATTTCATAACGCTATCCCTTCTGATTGCAGCAGCGCACCCGCGTAATGCCGAATCTAATGTTTGCTAACTTTCGATTTATGCAGGTTCATTGAGTTCGCGAACCTTAGCAACTTCAATCTTTCGCTCCAAGATCAGTTGCAGCAAAATAGGCGGTTGGACGGTTGTTGAATTCGGTGTGGGCTTAGCGATAGGGATTTGCTACACCAAGCACTTCGTCAACAGATTTTTGATCAGTTGCAGGCAGCGAGTAGGCGGTAAGCTGGATCTCGCGCAACTTCGCTCCAGGTTTGTCTAAATATGACCGTCGGGCAAGGACGTCCTCAAGTCGCTTTACAATTGTTATCGCGTGCCTGCTTGGCTTGCGATCCGGCGGTGTCTCGTTGCGCGAATGCGTTTGCACTGCGATTGAGTTCACCAGCGTTGGTGATCTGCCTTCTAAGTTGTCAAGCCTTTGCGCAGCTTGCGTTCGAACAACAGTTCACTGGTAACCCTGCGGCGACAACCGTCCAACAAGCCCCGACTTCGAGTGCAGATCAACTGGACTTTGAACTTCGCATGCTGTGGGGTGGCGGCACGTCCCGCGTATTCAATGGCTCGATCGCGATCGACGGCGGATCACTCAAGGTCGTTCGCAATCTTAGTCTACAAGCTGACTCGATCGGCTCAATCCGTAACGAGGGCTCCGGAACGCTCAAGGTTGATGGACACAGCCCGAGCGCATTCGGTGGCGCTGACCTTCGCATCACCGGATCAGCAGCTAGTCGCGTGACCATTCGCTTGGATCATCCCTCGACGGGAAAACCAATTGAACACAGTTTCGCATTGAGCGAAGTGCTGCAGCAGCCGTGGGCGCGATCGATCGACGAGCAGGGAAATCGTATCGCAGCGGAGCGCCAACTACAGGATAAATTGCGAGTGAAAGCGGCGCAGCAAACCAGCATTTTTCAGGTTGGAACGAACTGGCGGGGAACGGTTACCGGCTATCTCACCGGTTTGCCAGCGGGCGATTATCAGCTTACCGCCAAACTGCATGACTTGGGAAATGGCGATGCGATGATCGCTGAGAAAGAGATCGCTGTCAGCCTGGATGCAGATGGCAGCTTTCGATCACCTTCGATCGAAATTTCATTACCGGTTGTTGAGAACGCATACGCGATCGCCTTCGTTCTCAATCGAAAACGATTCTTGCCCTCCTTCGTAAGCTCACCGCAATCGCTCGAGCGCCGCGTGGATCTGGTTGTGTTCGACTACGAAGCGCAACCAACGCGGATTCAGAATTGGGAAGCGGTAGCGACCATTCAACCGCTTAACACGCAGTGGTGGAGTGCGATGAGTTGGTTTTCGGCGCTCACTCAGTCGAAGTCGCTCCCGCAGTTGCCTACGTTTTCAGAAAACAGTAAACGCTCGGTCAGTCACGGCGAGCAATCGAAGCGAAAGATCGGCGAACTCGAGTGTTTGACGCTCGCACCGTCGGCTTGGCAAGCTTATCCGTTGACGATCGAACATCCCGACAGGCCTCATCGCGTGCGTGTGCGCATGCCGCTCGATCATCCACAGCAATTGCTTATCAGCCTGCGCGATTTTCATGAATCGGGCGAGCCTACGACGCTCAACGTCGATTCAGGAGTTGTGATTGGTGAGCGTCAGATCGCAACGCAAGCGATTGGAAATGGCAAATGGGTAGAGCACGAAGTTGTCTTTTGGCCGCGATCATTGCAACCGTATCTGTTATTGATGAACGGCTCTTCGAACGACGAATGCAGCTTTGCGGAAATACAGCTTGAGGTGGCCCAGATCACGCCTTTTGTAACTGAAGTTGCGAAGCTGCCGCCGGTCGCCACTCAGATCGTAGCGAATGCACCGCCGCAGCAACTTGGCGAGCGGTCGGTGGCACTTTACCTTACGAAGCCGCTGCTTGCGGATGCTTTCGGAGCAGACCGCTCTATCGATCCCGTAACGCGCAAGCCGCTAGAAAGCTGGCTAACTTGGCATCAAGCTGCGGCGAGAATCACGCATTACATGATGAACGCCGGTTACAACACACTCGTCTTGAGTGCGATCTCGGACGGTGGATCGTTGATTCCAATTTCGCGTTTGAATGCGACCGCCCGCTTTGACAGCGGCACGTTCTACCATGATGGTCGATCGCCAGATACGAAGGATTTTGTAGAACTCTTAAGTTGCCATATGGATCGCTGCGGTTTGAAATTGATTTTGGCGATCGATCTCAGCGGCCGTCTGTCAGCGCTGGAAAAATTCGAGGATAACGCGGAGAAGCGATTGAGTTTGTTTCAGTCGAATTTAGAAGGCAAAGAATGGCAACTGGATTCGCAAGAGCCGAATTGCTACGCTCTTTACAATCCATTGAACGATCATGTTCAAGTCGAACTCGAACAGATCGTTCGCGAACTCTGCACGCGATATGCATCGCACGCGAGCTTCGGAGGAATAACTCTTGAACTCAGCGAGCGTTCGCACTTCGCGTTTGCAGGTGATCGTTGGGGGTTTGATTCCGAGACGCTTAGCAAGTACGAAGTAGCCACACAATCCAAACTGCCGCCGCGCGACCAACTGGCAGCAGCGTTGCAAGGAGCGCTACGTTTGTCGTTCTTGAACTGGCGCGCACGTGAACTGTCGAGCTTTTATGTTCGTCTTGGTGAAACGGTACGTAAGGCAAAAGCGGACACAAAGCTACTGATCAATCCGCTTGGCATGTGGGCACATCCACCTTCGCAGCTTGCGTATGCTGATCCAGCGGCTGCTGCGCGAAATCTCGCCGACACGCTGCTAGCCGCAGGAGTCGATGCTGCCTGGTTGAAGCAGCAATCTAGTGTAGCAGTGCTGCGAGGACAGATGGAGAGCCCTTTGGAGCACGACATTGAACGCGGATGGCTTAGTCGCGTGAGTTCTGATCCCAGCCTGCAGTTCGCGCACTCTGGCAATGCGGCGGGCAGTCTTAGTTTGCACTTGCCAACTGCGACCATCATTTCGGAGTCGGAGAAATTGGCAGGCGGTCACGTCGGCCGAACCGCTTCGCATGCTTATCCGATCATGTCCGCTGTTGGATCTGAAGCTCGTCGGATCTTCATCGAGCAGCTCTTTCATGAAGACAGTCTCCTGTTGGCCGATGGGGCTTGGATGCCTGTTCAACATGAATACTCAGATCTGGTGCAACTTCGAAGAGCGTTTCTTGACTTGCCAAATGTTCCGATGCGATTGGTAAAGCTGGACGGAGATGAGAGCAATTTTCGGATGCGGACGGTCAAGGTTGGCAACAACACTTACCTGCAGATGATCAACAACGCTTCGTGGACTGAACGCGTCACGATGGATGTCAAAATAGCCGAAATTCCCGGCGTTTACGAAGTTCTCGGCGGCAGAGAAATCGAACTTCATGGCGCGGCGACAAGCGTATCATCGAGCTCGCGCGTTGACGGAGTTGGCAATCGTGTGAGCACTGTTTGGCAATTCGATTTGCCGCCGTACGACATGATCGCTTTCAAAATCACGGATCCACAATTCAAGCTGAACAACTTGATGCACTCGTCGGATGCCAGCGTGATCGAGAACATGAAGCTGGCAATCAATTCCTTCGAAGCTCAACTAGCCAGACTCAGTGACAGTGCGCGAGCCGAATCGCTGGGTGTGCCGGGCGGTGATTTTGAACAGTGGCTCGACGGCGGTCGGCCGCGCGGCTGGATGACCTCTTCACTGCCGCTGACAACTATTGGACCTGAAAACGCTTTGCCTCACAGCGGATCGACATGCGTTGTTATTGAGAACAAGAACCAAGCCAAAGTGTCCGCTTGGCTGCAAAGCGAACAGATCCGAATTCCGGCTTCCGGACGCGTCGTCGTTTCGGCGTGGGTGCGAACACCATCGGTTAGCAATCAGTCGCAGACCATGCGTTTGTCGCTAATTGGTCGCATGCGCGATGGCCGTCGTTATCAAAGATCCCATCAGTTCCGATCGAATCCAACGAACAATCAAGCTGGTAGTGAAGCCGCGGTGGATTGGGGACGGAGACCTGTGACGATGTATGTCACCGACTTGCCGACGGCAGAGCTCACCGAGCTTTATGTGGCGTTTGATTTGGTTGGGCCAGGCAAAGTTTGGGTGGATGATGTAGAAGCGTTCGAAGCTTATCTCGATCCGGACGAACGCGTGCAGATCCAAGGACAGTTATTCCTTGCAAAAGAAAAACTCCTTCACAACAACGCCTTCGCCGCAGAGCAGTTGCTCAACAGCTACTTGGCTCGCTATGTCCAATCCGTTGTTCCACCGACGAGTACGCGCGCGCCGAATGCCAACAAACAAGTGACTGCACCGGAGAGGGCAGCCGTAAACGATCGCTGGGGCAAACCTCAGCCGGTCTTAAAACAGTTCCGCGAGTCGATGCGCGAACGTTGGCAGCGCTGAGTGCGAACGACTCTTTCACCAGCCCTTCATTGCAACGGATACACCAACAATCCGACGCCGACTTGGAGAACACGATGACCACAGCGGACGATTCGAAGACAACTGTGGCGGAATTGAAAGCCGTGGTGCAAGAGTTTGTGGACGAGCGGAACTGGCGCAAGTTTCACAATGCAAAAAACTTGTCAATGTCGCTGGCGATCGAAGCAGCAGAATTGATGGAGCACTTTCAATGGTTGACAACTGACGAAGTGGTCGCCGGCGAACAACAGAATTCCCAAGAGATCGCTGACGAGTTGGCGGACGTAACTTGTTATGCACTGGCGATTGCGAACGTGCTGGGAATCGATCTTTCGCAAGCGGTTCGCAGTAGGATGGTAAAGAACCGAATCAAGCATCCGGCGCCAGAATAGTGTTGCCAGAACACTTAAGTTGCAAGTCGATGAGACGTCGATTCACGAGCGATTGCGGGATGTGCTCTTGTTCGAGCCGGAGGTTCTTCATTTGGCAAATGCGGAAGGCGGCAAGCTCTTGATCGGTGAGGTTATGGGGTTCGACCTTCGGTTGGTTCGCAACTGCGACAGCGAGTGCAAGATGTTGTTCAAGTGTAGCGAGGTCCATGAATAGACTTTGCGTGTGGGGGAAATGATGGCGCATGGCTGAGAGAATCACGAATCCGTCGAGATCCAAGTCACCCCAGTAATACAGCCGTTGATGAGCGAGCCATGACACCGCTTCCAGTGCGCGAACGGCGTAACCGAGCCCGCCGAGCGCGAGGCCGCGAGGCGTTTGGGGCAGTGTTAGCAAGTTGACGAGATTCACTTTGTTTTCAACTACGAAAACACGAGCGTCGCGGATCGGCAGCTTCGCAATCTCGTCGGTTGGCAAAGACAGTTCCAACCAGGGGCAGCCAACTTCACTCGCAAGGTCAGGATCGAGAAAGCGCACGAGCAGATGTTGTCGCGCATAACGGAATCCATAACGCTGTTCGAAACTGCGAGTGACGCCGTAATCGATCGCTCCGTCGGGCAACAAACGATCGAACCACGCGCCGAGCAGTTGCCGATTGCGTTCCACTAACTTCGTCGAGACCGCTAGCGGCAATTCGCGAGTGAAGCAATCGGGACGCGGGTGATCGATCATGAACCGTGTGACTGCCAAGAGATCGTTCAGTTGAGGTTCGACGTCGAGCAAGCGTTGCCAGTTCTTCGCGATCCACTCGTTCAGTTGCGGAAACGCGGTGCGAACGCGATCGACGCAGCTCTGC
>JBGSJB010000588.1:0-3083 GCA_041742175.1 Pirellulaceae bacterium | reverse complement strand
TACAGATCTTTCGTACGAATCCGCTTTTCCACCATGTCGTACGACACAAACTCAGTAACCTGCGAGACTTTTCGCGAGCCATCGCGACAACGCTTGAGCTGTACCACCAAGTCGATGGCCGAAGCTATCTGTCGCTGAATCGACTCAATCGGCAAATCAGCCGCCATTTGCACCAGCACCTCCAAACGCTGAATCACATCCTCAGATGTGTTCGCGTGAATCGTCGTCATCGAACCATCGTGGCCGGTGTTCATCGCCTGCAACATGTCGAGTGCCTCCGGCCCACGACATTCACCGACAACGATGCGATCCGGTCGCATTCGCAAGGCGTTTTTCACCAAGTCCCGAATCGTGTACTCCCCCCTGCCCTCCACGTTCGCAACCTTCGTCTCCAGCGTCACCACATGCTGCTTCTGCAGTTGCAGCTCAGCAGTGTCTTCGATCGTTACAATCCGCTCTTTATCGGGAATGAAATCGCTCAAGCAATTCAGCAAAGTCGTCTTACCCGTTCCAGTTCCACCCGAGATCAACACGTTCTTGCCGACAATCACCGACGCTTCCAAGAAATCTCTGACCGTGCGCGTGATCGCGCCCCAGCGAATGAGGTCCTCGATCGTAACCTTCTTCGAAGGGAACTTTCGAATCGTCAAACACGGACCGCTCACCGCAATCGGCGCGATGA
Organism: Pirellulaceae bacterium; assembly: GCA_041742175.1. Classification (GTDB taxonomy): domain Bacteria; phylum Planctomycetota; class Planctomycetia; order Pirellulales; family Pirellulaceae; genus Aureliella. The sequence continues at coordinate 2,401 of JBGSJB010000588.1, read as the reverse complement.
TCGCATTCACACGACTGCCATCGATCAAGCGTGCGTCCACCAACGGTTGTGAACGATCGATACGCCGACCAACTCGCGACACAATCCGTTCAATGATCGTTTCAGTGACTCGGTCCGAAACAAACCGACGTCCTGATTGTTCCAGCACACCGCTCTTTTCAACGTAGATCTTATCGCGACTGACCACCATGATTTCCGAAATGTTCGGCATGCGAATCAAGTCTTCAAGCGGACCGTATCCAAACAAGATGTCTTTAATCTGCTTCTTCAGATAGCGATGCGCCGCGTATTCCACGAACACACTCGTCGCATCCAACTGCTTGGACTTCAACTCTTGATTCCAAGCCGGCCAGAACCCCCGCTCGATCAACTCCATCTTGCGACTAATGTCACTTGTTTTCATCGGATCAACGCGCTGCTCAATCGATTGGGCACGCAGTACCAATTCACGTTCCAACTCCGCCGAAGCGGTTACCATCTCCGACCACTTGCGATCCGAATTCCAACTGCGCTGCGAAGCGACGTTATCTTCAATCACTTGCGAAAGCAAAACGCCCTGCACGCTCATCCCCGCTGCATGCAACAAGCAATCCGCTTCCGTCGGCTCAAGAAATCCGTGCAGTCGTGCGATCTCAGCGATGTCATCTTCGATCCGTTGCAGCTGCTGCCGAGTCAGCTTGGAACTGTCCGCGTCGAGCAGATCGTCCATCCGCTCCAGCAATTCGCTGTGCACCGACAGAATCATATGCGACAGCCGCTCGTCGAGCTTCGCGCCCGCCGCCACGCCGCCCCGAGCTTCGAAGTGCAGCACAAAGGGAAAAATCTCGATCGGTTCGTTCGCTGTGATTACCGCGCGCTCGCCGCGCAACAGCCGCTGGTTACCGATCAGAATCTCGTTTTCGCCAACGTTCGTCAGCTCCCACAGCGCATTGTTGCGACTGAGCACCGCGTGCTTAAGCGACACGTACGGGTTACTCAAAACGATATCGTTCGAAGCCTCCGCGCCGATGCGCACCATCTCCGTGTCGCGATCAAAGATCCGTTTGGTGGCGTTTCCCTTGAGACTATATGTGATGCGCATGCGTCAATCTTTGAAAGTGGATTCAGAGCGTCACGATCAGCGAGTATCCACGATTCGCACACCCAACATCTGAGCTTCACCGCGGCGTTGAGCATCACAGAACGTTTCCAATCGCGTCAGTTGGTCTTTGTTACGTTCCATATCGTAAGCGATGCCAACGCTTAGCGTACCACCAGACGACGACGAACGCTCCTCAGTGAAGTTGTTGTTGATCTTTGATCCAACCGCCACAATCTTGAAGGGACCAACCCACGGCGGAGAATCTTCATCATCCATCGCTGGCACTCGAAAGCGAATCTGGTTGCCAATTCGCAACAGTTTGTCATCGACCGCGACATCGTCCAACTCAACCGGAAACAACTCTTCGGTTTTTTCGAGGGTTAACCACTTACCACTTAGGTCGGTATCCGCGAAAAAAACAGGGTCATTTTGTTCAATAGCACGCCGCACTCTTCGACCACTCAGTACTCCTCGGTCTTCATACCGCACTGCGGATTTGGACAAGCTATTAAAACTAGGCGGAACTTCTAATTCTGTACACTTTTCCAAGTCAAACAAATCACCGACTTCCATGCGTTGCTTGACCGTAACAAATTTGATCGGCTGCGTGTTCGCCGACAAAACCATCCAGTTCACCATCGCCGCCACAACTCCCAAAGCGAGCGGAATGAGCAACTTAATCGCATAGTTCATAGGTGTCAGTCTATCAGTTTAGTTGTGAACTTCGGAAGCAGCTCTTGCGAGCGCTCGGTGTCGATTGATCAGCTTAATCAGAAACGCACACAAATTCATCCGCAAGGCGAACCAGTGCAATTTTTCAAGCGAGATCTAGTGATTGATGAAATCGATCCCCGCACGCTCCGCTAGCGTTGTAGGAACCACTTGGCTGAACATCCGTCCCTTAATCTCACTGTCTCGAATCATGCTGATTCGCTTCTCCAAATTGCTTGGAGAAAGCCGATCATTGCCCGCTGTAGAGACAGGGACGAGCTTAGACCGCCAACTCAATCGAACACGTGGCGATGGCGGAAACAGATCCGGCGGATAGGCAATATCGGGTATAGGTCCGACGATTCCTACCGTCCATCGCCAGTCCGCAGACGGCCAGCCGCAGTAAGGCTTGCCATTCTTCCACTCAGTCGCTCCTTCTGACCAATTCAGAGTGTCCCATCCCTGCACTGGTTGCGGTCTTCGATCGATCAAGAACGAAATCTTGTCGTAAAAACCCGGCTGCCAGAGTTTGGGTCGGAGTCCGTTGTATTGCATCGCCTGTGCCATCGCAGCGATCGGTGCTGAGTTAGTTCGCGGCAAGAATGCGAG
>JBGSJB010000587.1:0-1765 GCA_041742175.1 Pirellulaceae bacterium | reverse complement strand
TAACCTGAGCAATGGCGGTGGGAGTTAGGCTGACGGCAGCCAGGATCACCCAGCTTGTACAGATTAAATTGCGGACCATCTTCGAAAAGTCTCCTGTGTATTCAGACACATCCGTGCGTGGAATTCCAATTGGTCTCGCTGACCCGGGAAAAAGCTGAGGTACATCGTTAAGCGAAACAAACGCCATGCCATTCTTGGCATAACTGAGCTGGGTCTGGAAGCCAGTATCTTAGCTGAATTTTTTCGCGGGCGAAAAGGTGGTTTTTGGCTGCAAATGGTTTTGTCGACATTTTTTGTCGTCCTCAATTGGCGGACCCTCTAATGCGGAGATAGACGGCTTCGGCGAGTTGCGTAAGATATTGCCATGAAACGCTACCAGTCCGAAAACCTAACTTATGACCCTATACACGGTTACATCCGCTTCGTCGCTCCCGCTTCGACATCTCTTCCAAATGGAGATCTGATCTCGAGCGATGGATCGAAGGCTGTATGTGAAAGGCACTTAATTGATCAGCCTTGGGTGCAGCGGATGCGTCAAATACGGCAACTGCAGTCAGCTTGGTGGGTTTTCCCAAGTGCTGAGCACAGTCGTTTTCAGCACATTTTGGGGGTGATGCATGTTGCTAGCCTCGGTGTGGAGCAGCTTTACGAGTCCCTCAAATCGATCGACAGCAGCGTTCCGTCAAAGCCCTATGTCGATAGTTTGATGCGAGTTGCTGGTCTGCTGCATGATGTTGGGCACGGTCCATTCGGCCACTTCTTTGATACCCATTTTCTCAGTCATTTTGGGCTGACGCACGAGACGCTGGGCGCTCAGATTATCGAGAATGAACTGGGCGAAATGCTGCGCGGCATTCGTCGATCGCCAATCGGTGATTTTGAAGAGGGCGAAGTGCTTCGACCCGCCGACGTGGCGTGGTTGATCCAGCGACCGAAAGAGGCGACCTGCGATGATCGCCCGCGGTGGATGGCGTTGCTTCGAAGTCTGTTTTGCGGCATCTACACCGTCGATAACATGGATTTCGTCTTGCGCGACGCTTTCATGACAGGCCTCAGTCCGCATGCGTTCGACATGCAACGCATTCTGCATTACAGCTCGTTTACCGAAAGCGGTTTGACGATTCATGATCGCGGTATTCATGCCTTAGTCCACTTCATGGCGATGAAAGCGGAATTATTTCGCAGTGTGTACTTCCATCGGACCGTACGAGCAATCGATCTGGAGCTAGCGGATTTGTTTCGCGAGAGCCGCGAGTATCTGTTCCCCGGCGATCCGCGCGATCACTTGGAAGATTACTTGCAACTCACCGAATTCTCGTTGCTGACCGACGTGCGGCGTTGGCGCAAGAGCAGCGATCCGAAGTTGGGCGACATCGGTCAGCGCTGGCAACGTTGGCTCAATCGTGACATTTCATGGGTCATGGTCTGCCAACGCAATTTGAGTTTCGCCGAAAACCAAGCCGAAAGCAGCAGTGTGTTCTCAAACGTTCGCATTCTGCGCGAGTTCATTCGCGATCGCATGCCGAACGATTTGAAATCGCTGCCTTTTCAAGTCGACTTGGCCAGACACATTTCATCGGCCCAATACCGTGGGCGCTACCGCTGGTTTGAACTACTATTTCGATTCGTCGTCTGGCAAGATTCGCAGCTTGACGATGCACGGGCTGTATCGCATGTTGCCGATCAGCCACACGATCGTGCGAATCTATGCTCACGACTTTCAACACGAAGCCCTGTTTGCCAAAGTGCTAGACGACTTGTTGGG
>JBGSJB010000586.1:0-1781 GCA_041742175.1 Pirellulaceae bacterium | reverse complement strand
CTTATAACCGCGACGACTTCGAAACGCTGGTCCAAAATGGCCTTTCACTTTCGCCGACCACCGAAGTGCTGATCGAGGAATCGATCATCGGTTGGAAAGAGTACGAAATGGAAGTCATGCGCGACGCTGACGATAACGTCGTCATCATCTGCTCGATCGAGAACTTTGATCCGATGGGCGTGCATACAGGCGACTCGATCACGGTAGCTCCGGCGCAGACGCTGACCGACAAAGAATACCAACGGATGCGCGACGCTTCCATCCAAGTCATTCGCGAGATCGGCGTAGAAACGGGCGGCTCGAATATTCAGTTCGCGATCAATCCTGCCGATGGGCGCATGATCGTGATCGAGATGAATCCACGCGTCTCTCGCTCTAGTGCACTTGCAAGTAAGGCGACCGGCTTTCCGATTGCCAAGATCGCTGCCAAGTTGGCTGTTGGCTATCGGTTGTGGGAATTGCCGAACGATATAACACAAAAGACGCAGGCTTGCTTCGAACCGACGATTGACTACGTCGTTACGAAAATACCAAGGTTTGCCTTCGAGAAATTCCCGGAAGCTGATCCGACGTTAACGACGCAAATGAAAAGCGTTGGTGAGACGATGGCCATCGGCCGAACATTCAAAGAGTCATTCCAAAAAGCACTGCGCGGGTTGGAAGTCGGCGCTTTCGGTTTCGGCAGCGATAGTAAAGATCGCTGGGGACGCGAGGATCAGCCTGACGATGACGAAATTCGCAGCAAGCTAATTCGCCCCAATGCTGACCGAGTTTGGTTCCTGAGGTACGCCATTAAGTCAGGCATTTCCTTAGCGGAAATCAACCAGTTGACCGGTATCGATCCATGGTTCCTGGACCAACTGGATCAAATTATCGAGATGGAAAACGACCTTCGTTCGGTCGGTTCGCTGAACCAAATGGACGCCGATAAGATGCTGGCGGCAAAGCAGTATGGTTTTTCCGATCGCCAAATCGCGACGATGCTCTCGAGCGACGATCGCGAAGTGCGGCGTTGGCGAATCGCACGTGGAATTCAGGCAGTATTCAAGTCAGTTGATACTTGTGCCGCCGAATTTGAAGCGTTTACGCCATATTATTACAGCACTTACGAAAAAGAGGATGAAGTTCCGCCGAAAGTGCCGGGCAAGAAACGAATCATGATTTTGGGCGGTGGCCCCAATCGTATCGGCCAGGGGATCGAATTCGATTATTGTTGCTGCCATGCTTCGTATGCATTACGCGAGCTTGGCATTGAGTCCATCATGGTCAACAGCAATCCCGAGACGGTTTCGACTGACTATGACACAAGCGACTTGCTGTTCTTTGAGCCGTTGACGACAGAAGATGTCTTGAACATTTTCGATGTTACGCAGCCCGACGGCGTCATCGTGCAGTTTGGCGGCCAGACTCCGCTGAATCTATCGCGAGCGCTTGCTTCCGCGGGAGTTCCGATCATTGGCACGAGCGTTGATACAATAGAATCGGCCGAGGATCGTGAAAAATTCCAAAGGTTCTTAACTGAATTGGGCCTGAAGCAACCGGCAAATGCGATCGCTCGCAACATGGATCAAGCCCGCGCAAGCATGCAGCGCATTGGGTTTCCAGTTTTGGTTCGGCCAAGCTTTGTGTTAGGCGGACGCGCGATGGAGATCTGCTACGACATGAGCCAGTTCGATCGCTATGTTGCGGAAGCGTTTGTTGTCGCCGAAGGCCAGCCGGTTCTGATCGATCGCTTTTTGGAAGACGCTACTGAAGTCGACGTCGACGCGGTGGCCGATGGC
>JBGSJB010000585.1:0-4752 GCA_041742175.1 Pirellulaceae bacterium | reverse complement strand
GTTGCGTGGCCACCGTGCGAAGTGAAGCTTGCGCGGCAAAGTGAACGGAAGCAACGCTGCCTAGTTCGCCTTGTCGCTCCGGAATCATTTGCAAGTTGATGGTGCGTTCATCTCCAGGTGGCATCTCGCCGAGCTTCCATCGGAGGAGTCCTTCCGCAGTTGGATTGACGGGCGGATTCGCTTCATTGAAACGCATCCCGAGCGGAATGCTGTCGTCGACGATGACATCGTGCGCAGTCGAGTTGCCTGCGTTGCGGACAGTGATAACGAACGTTGCTGGTCGGCCAACGCGAACCTCTTCCGGCCCCCGCTTTTGAATCAGCATGATCGGGTTCTGCGAGCCATCGAGATAACGACTACCCGGTTCGTTGCTGACCAGAGATGTGAGCGCGGCTGGAGTTCGTCCGCCGTTGTTGCCTGCTGTCGCGAGTTGCGGAGTCGCAAAGTTGTTTGGGGAAGCCACCACATTGGCCGGTCCATTCGCCGGTGCGTAGTTCTGAACTGGTTGCCTTGGAGCAGCGCCTTGCGGTTGAGGAAAACCGGTGGGAGCCATCGCGCCGCGCTGCGTGTCCGACATGTCGTTGTGCGGTGGGTAATTCTGCGGGGGGTAGTGGTTTGCTGCGTTGAAGTTATCCGCACCCATGACCGCAGGCGACTGCCCATTTGGCAACGCGGTTCCCGGCAATGTTCCGGGTAACCCTGCACTCGCTTGCGAGTTTAGTGGTTGAGAAGTGGCGCTGATCGGAAACGTAGGGACCGACGGAGTGCTTGCAGGTCTGGCTGCTGCACTGTTGGCACCATTTGCGACGCCATTTGCGACGCCATTTGCGGTGCCAATCGCTGTACTTGGCAATTGCGTTGCGCTCGGCAGCGGTGGAATGGTTGAGTTCAAGGATGTTTTCGAGCTTGATGACGATGTCGATGGCGGTGCTTGCGGCAGTGTTTCGTTCAGCCACGAAGGTGGACCGGCCGGTAAAGTTGGCGGTGCGACGTTGTTCGTGGGCTTCTGAGCGCCTGCTGGTTCTTCACCGGAAGCGGTTACGACGGAGTAAGCGTTGACACTTTCGCGCAGCGGATTGTTTAGAACTTCGGAACTCGGCAACTGCAAATTGGAGAGATCATCCTGCGCCAATCCAACCTCCAAACTTGGAGGGAAAGGCGCTGCATCAACTGCGTCCAAATCGTCATCGTTTGCGCGGACCAGCGGCTTCGGAGGAGCTTGGTGCCAGTCAGGCGCCGCTGTTTCGAACTCAATCGGTACAGCAGGCTGTGCTGGAACTTGCGCAGCCTCCTCAAGCTTTCGCGTTCGACGCCGCGAGTCGTGTTGTGCCAAAGCGAAAGCGATCGAAACGAGTAGCAGGATGCCACCGATCGCGGAGATTCGTACATTGAATTTGTTCATAACTGCGACGTCCATGTCAGCAATAATTTAAGGCTTGCCGCCGCAGTGCGATCATTCTTAGAGCTTCTTTTGGGAGCTTCCTCGATGAACGCAGCGGTAGCCTTGGTCCAGTTGCATCGGCAGTGGTAGCAGAAATCCGCCTTTCAGCGGTAGATCAGATTTAGCACGAAGATTTTTAAGCGGCACGAGAACCTGCTAATCGATTGCACCACAGTTGATCAGAATCAGTTGCAGGCAATTCAAGTTGATATTGACGCGGTTTAACGCATCTCGCTAATCTCCGCGATTATGACAGCAACTTTGATTACAAATATCTCAAAGCCATTCTTGTTAACGCTGATACTCGCTTTAGCGACTGCCGTTGCGTGTGCGCAATCGCCTAACGAAATCGGCGCATTGATCGTCGACGCTCCACAAGCTGTGCTGTTGAAGAAGACCGATCGCATTCTCGTGGGCATGGTCCGTTTGAATGGGAACTTTCTTGAAATAGAAATCGCCAACCAATCGCGAGTTTCAATACCGCGCGATCAAGTTGAATTCGTTGGAGCTGATGCAGCCGAAGTTTACGAATTCAAGTGCCGCAGCGTGACGCGTTGGTTGCCTGGCGATCATTTCAAGATGGCTCGCTGGTGCAGTCAGAACCAGCTTCTCGCAAAAGCGATCGAGCATTATGCAGTCATCGAAAAAGCTGCGCCCGACTATCCGCTGGTGAAACAGTTGGGCGTCGAGATCGAGCAGAAGATTCTTAGCGACGAGAAATTCCGCGCTTACGCTGGACTGGGGCCGCTCACTCAGGCTCAGGTCACTAAGAAGGATTCGTCTGCATCATCTGCCACCACGGCCGCGTCAACCGCTAGCTCCACGACCCGAGTAACGGATCACCCCCAGATTGCGTTGTACTTTAACGATCGAATTCAGCCGATTCTGGTCAATCGATGTTCCCAGTCAGCTTGTCATGGCGTTGCATCCAAAAACTCGTTGAAGCTGATGGAGCCGACGGGAGCGGTGTACGCGCGCGTTTCTTCCGAGAATCTGAAAAGCACTTTGGAGCAGATCAATCGGGATGCCTCGGGGACTGCGAAGCTGTTGGTTTATGCAACTAAGCCTCACGGATTGCAGCGCGAACCGGGGATTGCGCTAACAGAAACGAACTTGATTGAAGAGCTTAAGAACTGGATTCGATTTTCGGAGAATCCGATTGTGCCAGCTGTGGCGACTAGTTCTGCATCGCCAAACTTGAGTTCGGCAAGTGAAGTGCCTTCGAAACTGAATCCACTTCCGCCAGGTTCATCACCTTTACGTGCGGTTCCGAACTCGAAGGCCAGTGAGCCGAAAATCGAGTTCCCGAGCGGAGCGACGCGGCCATCGACCAGTGAAATCGATGCGCTTGAAGCTCAACTGAATCAAATTTTGGCAAAAGAAAAACCATCGCCAGCCAATTCATCAGCGGATCCGTTCGATCCCGCTGAGTTCAATCGCCAACGCTGATCCGCAGCGCTCATTCGCGACTCATTCTCTACTCTGTTGCAACTCAAGCGGCTCGATTCGCAGCATCTCTTACGTGCTCGCTGGTCATTGATGCAACACGTCGCTGCGTCTATAAAGAGGCTTCGCGATGAACTGAAAAATATCTTGCATTTGATGGGTGGGGCCGCACTAAATTGGATACTCGAATCGTTCTGCTTCCCGGTGATGGAATTGGCCCTGAAATTGTCAGCCAAGCGCGCCGAGTGCTGGAAGTTGTCGGAGATAAATTTGGATGCGGTTTCAGGTTTGAAGAGTGCTTGATCGGCGGGATCGCGATCGACATGACGGGCGATCCTTTGCCGGAGCATACCATCGCAGCTTGTAAAGCGAGTGATGCGGTGTTGTTGGGCGCGGTAGGTGGTCCGAAGTGGGATGACCCGACGGCGAAGACACGTCCGGAAGCCGGTTTGCTGCGAATTCGCAAAGAGCTGGGGTTGTTCGCTAACTTGCGACCGATCGCCCCGTTTCCTCAGTTGCTCGACGCATCACCGCTAAAGCGTGAGATCGTCGAAGGCACGGATATTTTATTCTTCCGAGAACTGACCGGCGGCATTTACTTCGGACCGTCTGGGTGCGAGACCTTGCCTGATGGAAACGAGCGAGCGTTCAGTACGGAAGTTTATGAGACTTATGAAGTCGCGCGGATCGTGCGTCTGGCCGCTGAGGCAGCTCGCCGTCGTCGTGGCAAGTTGACGATGGTCGACAAGGCGAACGTGTTGGAAGCGAGCCGTTTGTGGCGCCGCGTGTGCGCGAAGATCGTTAAGGAAGAGTTCGCGGATCTTGAGTACGAGGTGGTGTTGGTCGATTCCATGGCGATGCATTTGATCAGCCGCCCGACGAGCTTCGATGTGGTTGTGACGAGCAATATGTTCGGCGACATTTTGACTGACGAGGCGAGTATGTTGCCCGGTTCGCTGGGGATGTTGCCTAGTGCTTCGATCGGTGCGAGCGGTCCGGGATTGTACGAACCGATTCATGGTTCCGCGCCTGATATCGCTGGCCAGGGCATCGCGAATCCACTCGCTACCATTTTGGCGGCTGCGATGATGTTGCGTCATTCTTGCGACATGGAAACGGAAGCGGTCGCGATCGAAACGGCTGTTCATGCTGTTCTGTCTGACGGCCATCGAACTGCGGACTTGGTTCGCCGCGGTTATCCGAGTATCGGAACGCTCGAGATGACGGATCACGTCATCGCCGCTCTTAAGTAATTATCACTCGCCATCGAAAGCTGAGTATGGCCAAGTCGAATTCGCAGCCATTTTTCGAGGGATTCGAGCCCAGCGGCGAGGAGTTGCAAGCTACACAAAAGGCTGCACCGAAGTCCGGCACTCGACGCTCGCCAACCCGCGCGAGCAAATCTGCGGCTGACGCGGCTGCGGAGAAACCTGGAGCGAAGTCGACAACTGGGACGGGCTCCGCGGCTTTGGTTCCGCCTTCGGTCGAGATCACTTATTCGATCGATGGACCGGAGATGCCGGAGGATCTCAGCGGGCAGACGGTTGTATTGATCGATTCCCATTCGTTGATTTATCAAATCTTTCACGCAATCGCACCGATGAGCAGCCCGTCGGGTGTGCCGGTCGCGGCGGTGTTTGGCTTTTTGAGGGATGTTGCAGACCTACGCGATCGATGGCAAGCGGCATTCGTGTGGTGTGCTTTTGATCTTTCTGAGATCACTTTTCGCAATGATTTGTACGCCGAATACAAAGCCCATCGCGATCCGATGCCCGACGAACTGCGCGGGCAAATTCCGCTGATCCGAGAAACTCTACAGATGCTGGGCGTCGGCATTGCAGATGCGGTCGGTTTCGAAGCGGACG
>JBGSJB010000584.1:0-2912 GCA_041742175.1 Pirellulaceae bacterium | reverse complement strand
TGGTGATGTAAAACCAAAAGTCGTACAGCGTCTGGTTGCGGCCTAACCACACGCTGGTCGCTGCCAGACAGATCATCAAGCTGTACAAGATGGCCGCACCGCAAGCGATATAAAGCGGAAACAACACCAAAATCGCCGGCTCGAACCGCCACGCATTCTCCGTTCGATTCACCAGATGACTCAGGCTAATCACGATCAACACGATTCCCAGCAACAGATTCGCTAGACTCGACCAGCTCACTTTTCGGAACGAGATCAAGAACTGCGTATCAATCGGCTTGAGCATCGCAAAATCGAGCCCACCGGTCCGAATCAACTCGCTGAACTCTTCCGAATTCGGCATGAAGAACGTCTGCACGATCGAGTTGATGATCCAGGTGGTTCCCATGAACACGAAGAACTCGTACTTGCCCCAACCCGTCTCGCGACCGATCGATGCGGTATGCTCAAAGATCAACCAATAGAACCCCACATTCATCAGCGCCCACGAGAGGCTCGAAAAAGCTTCGATCACAAAGTTCGCGCGGAACATCATGTCGCGTACGAGCGAGTTCTTGGCGAACATCGCGAAGACTTTTAAGTAATTCGGATGTGTCGATGGAACACCTACCAGCGCAGGTTGGCTAGCAAGCGACTCAGCGGTTTCCTTGGTGATTTGTTCCTGCATGCTACCCACCAAATCCACTGTAACGCTTCAGCCCCGATGCATAGAGAACTCGGGCAAGCACGATAAAGAAACAAACCCACGCCGCTTCGATCGCCATCTCAAACCATAATCGGTCGGCTGGAATCTTTTCAAGGAACACGGCTGCAGGGAAGTAAGCGAGATACTTGAAGGGTAGGAAATTGACAACTGTGCGAAAAGGTTCCGGCAGCAGGTCGAGCGGAAACATGTGACCCGAGAGGAAAAAGTTGAGCAACATATAAACAAACAGCAACGAACTGACTTCGAGGAACCAGAACCCGATCAGCCCGATGCACAAATCGAAAAAGTAGCCCAGCGAAAACGCCATCACCAATGACAGTACGAACGCAGTCATGATCTCAGCCGATGGCCAACCCGCGGTGAAGTAACCGCGACAAAGATAAAACACGAGCGCGAACGGCAACGTTGAGACGCTGTAATAAGCGATATTGTGCGCTACGCGGCTGATCAAGAGAAATCCGATCATATCGATCGGCTGCGTGATGAACTTCTTGATCTCGCCATCGCGCACCTGCTTGGCAACATTCGAAGCCAGCCCCGGCATACTTGAGAACGCTCGGCCCAGCATGGACAGCAGGTAGTAGGCGACCATGTCATGAAACGAGTACCCAGACAGCGTGCCCGAATTCGCGCCGCCCTTTCCCACTGCATCGAAGATCGCCCACCACAAGAAAATTTGTGTGATGATCGGCAGGAATCGCATCAGCGTCCCGAGTGCGAAATCACCGCGATAGGCGAGTCGCTCTTCCAACGAAGTTCGCAGAATCATCAACCACGAAGCGAACCGATAGTTAAATTCCGTTACGAACATGCGGTGCGTTTCGATCCCTGATTTTGTAACTGCGTCAACTACGTCGGTGAGCTCATTCCCAAGGCGTTCGGCAGCAGTCGCTTTTGTCGACCGAGCCTAGTGCGGCGTTCCAACTGCATTTAGTGTGGCACGCTCTGAGGCTTTGCGAAGGGCATGGCTCGTGCCGTACACGCCCTTCGCAAAGGCTTAGAGCGTGCCACCCAGAAACGATCAAGCCAATTCCAACCGGAACGAAGCACCAAAAGCATACTCCCAGTTAGCGAAACCAGGAAGCGACGCACTCGAATGTTAATATTACCTATCAAGCTGCCGCGAGGGCCTGGGAACGAGGCTGCTGTAGCTGCATTGGCTGTGATGACCATTTTGCAACTTGGCAGACATCCACTGGCTGGACGTTGCGGCTATAATTGAATCGCGAAGTAGTCGTGGCGTCCGGCGGTTGTGCAATTTGACTTTGCAGACGCCAGCTGACGAATAGTTGAAACGGGATCGAAGGAGCAGACAATGCATACAAAACAAATATTGGCGATTTGCGGACTGGCAGCGTGCGTGGGGTGTAATTCCGCCTATGACGCGTCGATTAATAGCGCCGACGAGCCCGCGGTTGTGAAGCCGGTTTATGCCATTGTCAATGAGTCCGGTGACGATGACACGAAGTCGTCCAAGCCGTCATCCCAGTCAGTCGAAGCAAGCACGAAGCCGTCCGACGCAACCAAGAAAGTGGAAAAACCGATGCCCAAGTTTAATGACCTCAACGACAACGAAAGCTACGTCATCCTCCGTAAAGGAACTGAGCGAGCTTTCACTGGCGAATATTGGCAGACGAAGGACCCCGGCACTTACATTTGTCGTCGCTGTAACGCGCCGCTGTACAAGAGCACCGATAAATTCGAAAGCGAATGCGGTTGGCCAAGTTTTGATGACGAGATCAAAGGGTCGGTTCGCCGCGAAACCGACGCGGATGGTTACCGCACCGAGATTCTCTGCGCGAATTGCGACGGGCATCTCGGCCACGTTTTCCTCGGCGAGGGTTTTACCAAGAAAAACACCAGACATTGTGTGAATTCGCTGTCGATGAAGCTGATTCCCGAAGGCAAAGAACTTCCGCCAGTGATCAAAGCGGCTGAGCTGGAAGAGGCAGACAAAAAAGCGGCTGAAAAGAAAGCCGCTGAACAAAAAGCTGCATCGGAGAAAGCTGCGGGTGAGAAAGCCTCCGAGAACAAGCAAGCCGTCGGCAATTCGGCAGCTCCTCGAGCACCCAAGTAGAAAGCTGTCGATGCGAGTTGTTATCTTGCCGCAGGCTGACGACGTAAGTCGTCGCGCTGCGGAGTTGATTTCCGATTGTGTTCGCAAGAAACCCAACGCAGTATTGGGACTAGCCACCGGTGGAACACC
>JBGSJB010000583.1:0-2002 GCA_041742175.1 Pirellulaceae bacterium | reverse complement strand
CAGGAATAAGCTCATGACGATCGACTTTATAGTTTCACATTTGATGGATAATTGGGCCATGTGGGTCGTGTCCATCGTGCTGGTTGTCGCCGCAGTTATCGACGGCATGTACCTTAAAGTTCCAAATAACATTACTTATCCGTTGATCGTTGCTGGCTGGTTGTACAGCACCGCGATCGGAGGTTGGGCAGGACTAGGCTGGAGTCTAGCTGCAACCGTATTCGGATTCTCATTGCTGTTCTTCTTACATTTGATTGGTGGCATGGGCGCTGGCGACGTGAAAGTGCTCGCCGGTATCGCCGCTTTCGTTCACATTGAACACACTTGGTGGATCTTTGTTGCAACCACAATCGTTGGCGGCATCATGGCATTGGGCCAGATCGCAATGAGCGGCGACTGGATGAAGCACTTCACACAGGCTCAGTCGATTCTGCAAGAAATTGCAACAGTGAAGGATGCGGATAAGTTGTACGACATCGCTCAGGAGCGAAAGCCGCGGATGCGATTGCTTCCCTACGGGATTCCAATGACAGTTGCCGCGATTGGATACTTTGCTTGCGTCGGCTTGATCTAACTGAGTGAGAGCTCGGGCTGAGAATTTGTGCGACTTAGACTCCCGCACTGAAAACCGAAGCTCCAGACAACTGAAATTGACTAAACGAACACAGGCCGGCGAATAATCGACGGCCTGTGTTCGTTTTTGGTGGATTGTGCTCGAGTGCTGCTTACTTCTTGAGTGCAGCTTACTTGATGCCGAGCCGCTCGATGATGACCGAAGCGCCCGAAGTGAGTTTGCGGAGCTTGTCGGCCACGATTGTTTTGTCAGCTTTGCTGCCGTTTTCGGCGCGTTTTGTCAGTTTAGCGACCGCTTTCTTGCGGTGACGGCGACGACGAAGCTCACGAGTGCGCTCGGTTCCCATATTAACTCTCGTTTTTGGAAAGTAGTTCAAATTTTTGAATAGGACGTTTAGCGTAGTGGCTCGATTGGCTTTGGTCAATGTCGTTGTACAGAACTGAGGTCAATTCATAATAGCGACTCTTGGGCTTGGTTATCTCAGTGGCCTGGATAACTGTGGTCCGCTCTGGCAAGATACTCGCTTAACTTTTCATCGGAAAACATAGTTTCTTTGGAGAACGAATCAGATGTCTGGTCCAATTGCGGTAGTTCTGGCCGCTGGCCGCGGCACGCGAATGAAAAGCGAATTGCCGAAAGTGCTTTTTCCGGTGCTCGGGCGTCCGATGATTCACTGGGTCTTGGACGCGCTCGAGGCGGCTGGGATTCAGAAGAGCATCGTCGTGGTTGGCTACCGAGCTGATGATGTAAAGCAGGAACTGGCTGGTCGGACTGGGGTTAGCTTTGCACTGCAATCGGAGCAATTGGGGACTGGTCACGCGGTGCAAATGTGCCGCGATCAATTGGAAAAGTTTTCGGGAACGGTGATGGTGGTTGCCGGCGATTCACCGCTCATTCAATCAGCCTCTGTTGCGCGATTGCTTAAAGAATTTTCGAGTGGCACCTGGTCGTGTTTGCTGGGAACGCTCGAGAAGGATAATCCATCCGGTTTAGGTCGAATTGTCCGCGACGCGAGTGGCAAGTTCGAGCGAATTGTTGAACAAAAGGATGCGACCGCAGAGCAACTTCAGATCCGTGAAGTTAACATGAGCACATATCTGTTCGACAGCGAAGCGCTGCTCAGTGCGCTCGGGCAGCTCAGTAACTCCAATGCGCAAGGTGAATTTTACTTGACCGACTGCCCCGAAATCCTTCGCCAATCCGGCCGTCAGGTCGACGCGTTGCCAATCCTGCAAGCTTGCGAATCGCTGAGCATCAATACAATCGACGAACTTGCCTTAGTCGAATTTAAAATGCAAGAGTTGGGTTACGGCAAGTCGAATGGCTCTTGAGTTCATGTACAGTTCGAATCACGTTTTGCGGGACGAAAAATCTGCCATGTGTGAATTGAAGATCTTCAGCGGAAGAGCCAATCCAAAGTTAGCGGGC
>JBGSJB010000582.1:0-11948 GCA_041742175.1 Pirellulaceae bacterium | reverse complement strand
GCGGTGAAGCGAGTCGACGAGCCTGAGTAGTTCGGTAGGATTCATGCGTCCAAGTTTTTTGGCTGGCGGTTGCAGTCCTGCGGCCGGTTTCCAAAATCCGACAGCGGCTGCTACATAACTAGCACACTGAATCAGCGACTGTTCATTTTTCCAAATCGCAGACCTCGAATGCCAGCCAAGAGCATCGGCGGAAACGGCCGATAAAACCTACCAAGATATTGGCAGGTCCTCGTGTAAACCGACAATCGTACGTTTTTGCACGTCGAGTGTCAACGTAAGCAGCGGTGGTTAATGCCCCCAATTTCAGAACTTGGCAACTGCGCAGAGATTTGACCGCCAACCGGCCCGCCAACCGCTGCTATTTGTAGCCAAGACCGCGCCCATGCAGCACCTTCGAGCGACTCCAGACTGAAACGACTGACACTCCCACCCACGTCGTGCTAAATGATGTTCAGGAGAGCGCTGGCAACATCGCAATCTAATGGTGTAAGACAGCTATTACGTGATAGCTTCGGCAAGTCAAGCGGTTTGCCGTCGTACTTTACTTCACCAGCATGAATCTCGATGACTTTACCGCCGAAACTCTTGAACGAACTGCAATGATCTTCGGCGTACGTGGCGCTTTGACGGTAGAGCATGTCGATGGCGGTACGCTGCCCCAGCAAAAGGCTCTGCGTATAGTCGCTGCGCCAATGAACGCCTGCCATGTTGCGACCAATGCCGATGTTTGCGGCGAGCTTATTCAGCTCTAGTTCAACGGTCATCTTGCCGCTGTGGATATCCATCCCTTGATAAGGTACGAGGTGGTTTCCGTCCGCCGATGCTTCTACAGGCCCGATAAATTGAACGCTTCCATCAAAAAACGCTTTCAAAACAGTGACACACGCGCCAGCGACCGTTGCATGCCCCGCACCATAAGCTGGATGCGTCGGCGAACCTTCAGGAAACGCCATTGGCAAGAGGGCGGTTTGCGGTGAACGCTCGTGCTTGCGACCTCGGGGCTGGCGATAATCGAGTGTTCGATCAATCGCTTCACTGCTGCGCAGAACGCGCAGGACCTCCGGACTGAAACCCTCAAACGCTGCCGGAACGTCACTGACGATAGCCCGATGCACTAAACCAGAATACGCTTCCGGTCGCAGCCGCAAGTGCGTCCATTTTTGTCGCCACACTGCTTTCAATGCGCGAGTCGCGACTTCTGTAACTAACGAGAGAATGTGAGGGCCACCAAACGTACCAAAGCCGTCTTGGTCCGGGTATTTGGGTCGCGGCTTTTGCGGAAGTGAATCCAAATAAAGTCGCTGGTGCAAAGGATTGTCATCCTGGCCAATACCCATTACCGAGCAACCGGAACCATAGGGATTGCCTGGGTTTGTAGGGTATCCGGAACCCAATAAGATCAGCGCGGCATCCAAATACGCTTGGTACAACGCGTCAAAATGGACGTAGGTCGTCAAGTCACGCATCGTTGCTATATATCGCCTGTGCGTCGGCTCGTTCAAGCCGATCAAATTCTGATTGGGGTTCCGCCTCAAGCCGTTTTGGACCCGCAACCATTCTTTCCAGTCAGTCATGTAATCTACGCCAGGTGCTGCGTAGTAGAATCGCTGCGGAATTCGCAACGTTCCATAAGGAATCTCATGAAGTAGAAATTGCGATATATAGGGACCAACGCTTTCGGAAATGCCTGCAGTTGCATCGCCATATCTGGCCAATTCACCTCCGCGAAAGACGCTTTTCGCATTGACGGAAAGCGATTGATAGCGGGCTGTCGCTGGGTCACCATTCGGATCGGCTGCGTTTATGTAAAGAGGCAACGTACTCAGTTCGCCTGCCGCTGCAGCCACCAGCGAACTGTCTTCCCACTGCGTAAACGGCACATCTCGTAACAAGGCCATCCAATACAATTCGACCATTTCGGAAGCTTCCTCGATTGAGTCGGCCGCTGGCGGTGCCGGAATCGAATAGCAACAGGGATCCGTGTTCTGCGTATCAAGAGCCCATCCCGCAAGTGGATTCACAAATTTTCGCAGTCCAGGCGAAGTATCCGCGCGAAGCTGCCAGTGAGCTTTTGCCGCATTCTCTGGGTCAGCATTCAGCGCTTTCAACTGAGAAATCATGTTGCCGAACTGAGCCGCATTAACTTCACCCGACGTCAGATCGTGGTCCAATCCTTTTGTGAATCGCTCTACAGGAGTTGCTGCTGCAAGATCTAGCCTCGCTTCACTTACAGCTACGCAGTCGTAACTGGGTTGCTTTCCTTGAGGTGCGCTGTCCTGAGGGGAACTTGGTAACTTTTTTGCCACGATGTGAGCCTCTTCGGGGTGATAAGTTCGGGGTGATGAGTTTGTCGCTGACCGCCACGCTCATCGTCGCCCGATGGTCCGCTCGAAACGGGAAGCTTGGCAACAGCCTAGTAGCCATGCAACCATCGCATTTAATAATTGACTTCCCGTCAGTAACAAGCGACTTTTTGCGTTGAAACAACTGTAGCGACTTTTGACTCACTTACACCGGAAAGATATGGGAAAGAAATTGCGAGCCGGAACGGTCCAAACTAAATGCGGGGTCGCCACCGACCAGGATTCCACGCCGTCCAATTCTTAAGGTGATTCGTGCCCGGGGAACGAGAAAGGTAACGAACTGTTCCTTGTGTTTCCCCAAGGCTTACCAATGTTCGATGAGGCTGTTAACACAGTTAACGACAGCGTTCCTTTCATCCATCTGCACGGCGTGAAATGATATATTCTCGGACATACTTGCGCATCTGAGGCTTATCGGAATCCCACCGCCATGCTCCTGACGATGTGAGTTCGATATCTTCATTTGCATTGACAACAAAAGTTGGCAACCCAGGTGCCGGCTGCGAGCTCGGCGATCCCCAAAACGTCCATGCTATAAGTAGAAAGGCGACATCTGTCTGGTCTTGCCACGCACATTATGGCATTTAGGTTGCAACACTAAACGCAAATGACCGGTTATCGCACCGTCCAGTGCAATCACTTTCGTGCAACCTGTTGGCAGCAGCTTATGGGTGACCTGCTGAAATGACGCTATCAAAAATTGAGCAGCTTCCTTCGCCACAGTGGCTCGATCTCGTCAATGAATGTATAGTGCCACAACACTGAACTGCTCGGCGAAGCCAATTCGCCTTCCGCATTGCCGGTTGATCGCAGATTCAAGCGATTGATAACCAGGAGGGCGTCAATCGGCGAAAGCGCTCCATCGCCGCTAACGTCGGGGCGAGTCTGTAAATCCAAGTCACCTGAATTCAGAACACGGGACTTCAATGTGTTCAGTGCATTGATGACCATCAGCGCGTCGAGAGGTGATATCTCTTGATTCGTGCTGACGTCCGCCGCATCTACTGGATTCTGCCAGGCGGAAGGTAACAATCGCGAGCTTGCGACCAAGAGGCCATGAACTAGTGAGCCCGATGCGTCCGTTGCGATAAACCCCAAGAAGATCTCGCCGTCGCGTTCAGTGAGTTCAGTCAGTGCTGATTCGACGTAATTGCGGCTCTTGAGACTTGGAAGTTCGCTGGCAAGGACGGGAACATCGACCGCAATTCCTAGTGAGTTCGCAAGCGACGGATCGCGGACAATCACTGCGGTGCCTTGTTCGGTGTCAACCAACATCGCTGCGCCAGATACCTTTAGCGCCCACAAGTTGCTCAGCGAATCCAGACTTGGTTGCGGAACCACGTTGCCTTGATCATTCCAAATCACCAACCGTGTTTCGCCAACTGCATCGATCGTGGATCCAACCAAAAGATCTTGTCCAGCCACATGACTTACGCCCACCGGAGTTGCGAAGTCAGCGCCGCTCGGCAACTCGAGCGTCACGTACTGCACTTCGAGCTGGTTATTGACTCGAACTGCAAGCGGTTGGTCCTGCTCACTGCCAAGCACGATCAGACCAGCGCTTGTTACGATCGCATTCGAGTAGACATCACCGTCGAGTATGACTGACTTCAATTCCTGTCCGTCGACCGCGAAATGGACGACGCGAACGGTTGAATTGGATTCGAGCGCGACGATGAGGGTGTCGTCCGCAAGCTGGTAACCAGCAAGCGGTTGAACATCACCCAACAAAATCGGGGTGTTAGGATCATTCCACAGAACTCCCTCGGTGCTTCCATCTTGGAAAATTGCAAAACCATACCCAGAGTCTGCATCAAACGCACCGGCAATGATCGAATCCACCGCACCGGTAGGCATCGCTATCGATTGCAGCGAATCCCTGATCTTTGAACCGTCGGGATGAAGCCCAGCGGTCTGGATGAGATTATCGACGATCCAAGAGACCTTACGAAAATAGGCTTCCGACGGCTGTGTTACATCGACCTGTGTTCGCGAGTTGATAACGAAGTCACTTATCTGATTCTCAAACTCCAAGATGCTCTGAGCGTCCAGAACCACACGCGGCGATAATGTTTCAACCGCAAATTTCCGCCGAGTTGAATGAAAAGTCATGGTGTACCTGCGATCGGTATGTTCGAACTTGCATGCGTGTCATCATGACCTGTTACCGGTTTGACGGCCGTAACTTGCAGCACTTTTAAATAATTGATACCGGCAGCACACTTTTGGGTCGTAGATTTCCGCAATCGCTACGAAAAGTCCAGTTCTTCATCGGAGGCACCGCACTCACGGCATTTCGCCGTCAACTCTTGCAACTGCGTTTCCAATTGCTTTCGCAGTTGATCGTTCGCTACGTCAGACTGACTCAGATGCTTCTGCAAGCGGATGGCGACTACGTTGGCGAGGACAAGATAGTTGTACTTGAGTGCATCGCGAAGCGAATCCTCATCTCCTACGTCTTCAAGCGACAGCAGGTGAGTAACACCCTGTTCCGCAATCTTCTCGGCTGCATCCGGTTGTTCGGATAATACGAGCGCCTCGCCGAGCGTCGAAAGAATATTCCCATGCGCAATCTGGTACTCCGGTGCATCATCAACAGCTTTGAGCAGCGCTGAAGAGCAAGCCAACGCTAGCTCCGCAGAGTTGAGCAACGCCACAGTGTCGACCGGCTTTGCCGATAACAACAAATCGCATTTGAGCATCCATTCATCGACTTGATGCATTCGCGCGGGAAGGTAATCGGGATATGCAGCTAAAGTTGCGGCGGTAGTCAATCTGCTTTGCTCAACGGACTGCAGACCCGATTCGATACGCATGAGATCGTGATTACATTTTGCTAACTGATATTGGTTCAGTGCAATACCGTATAAGCTATCGGGCGTACGACCGACCAATTCCGCATAACGCTCTAAAGTTCTCGTAGATTCTTGCAGTGCTGGCAACGCTTCTTCCGGCCGCTCAAGCATACGCAAGAAAATCGCGAGATTTCCTTGTATTAAGCCCAGAGTGCCGAGGTACTCAATCGAATCGGGCGCGGAGATCAATAGCGCCTCCATCTTCGGCACCAACTCGCGGTACTTGGGTAATAACTCATCAATTTGCTCAAGCGCAACGGCGACCTTACCGCTATTGAGCGTCGTAAGAACTTCGTTGTAGCGGTGCTCAACGACACCCGGTTCCAGTTGCGAAAGTTGTAGGTACTCGCGTTCGGCCTCAACGAATAGCTCTTGTGCGCGCTGGTGGTTTCCCAAGTAGAACTCCACTGAAGCAAGGTTAACAATGTTTGAGGCGAAATCGGGACGAAGGCGAATCGGCAGTTGCCCGTCACGTGTCAAACGCTTGAGCATTTCATTCGCTTTTATGAGATGCTCGCGTGCGGCATTGTAACCGTCGCGTCGACCGAGCGTCACTGCGAGTGTGCTTTCACAACCGGCAGCCCGACGTAGGTAGGTCGCATCTTCCGGCGATTTCGTGAGCAACGCGCTAAAGAGCGCCTGCGCCTGCAACAGGCTTTGTTCCGCTTCGGTCAAATTGCCAGCCATGTTTTGCGGTACCGCGCGACCACGCAAGCTGTCGGCAAGCAGAAACTGTAGTTGCTCATTCTCTGGCTTGCGCTGCAACTCTTCTTCGCAGACTTTCACCGCTTCATTCATCACTTCGATGGCGCGTTCGAAGATACCTCGAGTTGCCAGTGATTTACCAAGCGCGAAA
The DNA here is from genome assembly GCA_041742175.1 of Pirellulaceae bacterium. Lineage (GTDB taxonomy): Bacteria > Planctomycetota > Planctomycetia > Pirellulales > Pirellulaceae > Aureliella. Next base: position 5,874 of record JBGSJB010000582.1, on the reverse strand, counting down.
AGTGTCTTAGCACGTACGGCGGCACGTTCCGCGGACGGAATTGCGTTAGCCGGCAAGCTGTCGAGCAGTTCCAATGCCGCTTCCGCTTCCGCTTCAACTCCCTCTGCATCGCCCAGACGCAGCGCAACTATCGCCAAGCCGGAGCGAGCACGTGCGGCATCGAATGAGGCTTTCTCGTTGGCTGTGGCACCAGACATTAATCGCTGATAGTATTCTTGTGCCTTGGTTAACAACTTGCGAGCAACCTCTTCACTTCCAGGCGCACGCGGCAGTAATTCTGTATCCTCAGTTACACTCAGCAACAATTGGTCTGCAGCTTCTAACGCATCGCTTAGCGAGTTTTGCGCGGCGACTCTCGCCGAGCGCTCCGCATCAGACGACTGTTTCAATCGCATGTTTTGGTTTGCAAATATCGCAGCCGCACCAACGCCACCGATAGAAAGTGCAAGTAGCGAGACGACCGCCAGTGAAAGCACAGCCGCGAACGATGGATTGCGTTTCAGAAAACGATAGGCTTTCTTCGCGCTACTGACTGGCCTCGCATAAATCGGCTCATTCGCGACAAATCGCCTAAGATCTGCAGCAAAGTCCGTCATCGATGCATATCGATCCGGCGCGGTTTTTTCCATGGCATGCATACAAATTAGCTCTAAATCGTGTGGCACGCTCGGATTTAGAACTCGTGGAGGGATCGGCTGCGTATCCGCAATCTGACGCAGTATTGCCGCCACGTTGCCTTGGAACGGTGGATTGCCGGTCAGCAGTTGGTAGAGCGTGGCGCCCAGCGAATAAATATCACTGGACGCTGTGACGTCGTGTGTAGTTACTTGTTCTGGGCTCATGAAAACTGGAGTGCCAAGTATTTCGCCGGTACGGGTTACTTGCGTTACATCGGCGTCCCCGAACCTGGCTAACCCAAAGTCAGCAACCTTGATGGAGCTTAAATCCGCCACGAGTAGAAGGTTTCCAGGCTTAACATCACGATGCACCAGAGCCTGAACATGCGCCGCAGCAAGTCCATCGGCGGCTGTTGCAATAAGCTCCGCTAACTGCCGAAATCCGATACCTTCCGCAACGCTAGCGCTCGAAGCTTTGCCTTCTAACGCTCTGCCAACGCCCGACTGGACTGCGCATAGAGATTTGACCGGTCCGCCCGGCACATACTCCATGACTAGATAAAGTCGCTCGGAGTCGGCGAGCAAGTTCGTGGCTACGGGCTTCTCAATTGCGGAAAGCGTCCCGAAGTCGAAAATGCGTACGACGTTCGCATGTTCGAGGTCAGCCAAAATGCGAGCTTCGCGCAAGAAGCGTTGGCGATCTCGCAGCGACTCGCTTCCAAGTACCTTGATGGCGACTTCACGCTGCAAGCGATGATCGAACGCCAAGTAAACAGCACCGGATCCTCCTTGGCCAATCAAGCGGTCGACAGAGAACCTGCCTTCGGGCAAGCGTTGGTTCAGTGACTCGACCGATGGCGCAGCGAGCAACTGACCTGAATGGTCAACTGATGTCAAATCAGTTCGAACCGTCGTGCGCGCATCAGCGTGCGAACTTGGAAGTTGGCCACTCTCCAAGTCACCCGACAATTCGCTCAACGCCGAACGCAAACGCATAAACTCAGGCTCGCCGGAGAACTCTTGCAGAGGACTAGCAAACATGTGCCCGATAAGACCCTGCAGTTTCTCATCGTTGCTTAGTGAGTTCAGCGATGCGATGCAGCGGGGGCAACTCTCCAAATGCTTAAGCGTCGCAGGCGGCAACTCCGACTGACCGTCAAGCCACTGCAGCAGCTGCTTGGTCGATGGACATTCAACTTGATCAAGTGTAGGTTCTCGCGGAGTCATCGAAACTCAACCTGTCCGTCGCTGGATTTTTCGTCGCTAGATGATGTCATCGGCCAGTATCGCAACTTCATACCGCAATCGTTTAAGGACGCGACTTCGAGCCACGTAGATCTTATCCAATCCAATACCTAATTCTGTCGCAACTTGCTCGACTGGTGCCTTCTGAACCCAGGACATTTCGAAAATGGACCATGTTTCCTCGGCGAAGTGCAACTTGGTGCGCTCGAGCGCCTTCGCAAAAATGTACTGCTGAAACTGCTCATTCCATGCGCTCTCTATCGTTCCTGAATCCAAATCCAAGTCTTTAGGCGCGGTCGCAATGTCCAGTGTTTTCTTTTGATGCCGACGTATCTCATTGAGCACAATCCGAGCAATCCAGTCGCGAAAAAGCCCGCGTTCTGGATCATATTCAAAGTTGCGAATCGCTTTCGACACTCGCAGAAGGACCTCTTGTGTAATGTCTGCCGCATCGGACGACTGCAGTTCGCGCGAGCGGCAGTAGTTGAAGATCAATGGACTGTAGACCTCGATAAACTCCGACCACGCGGCTGAATCAGCATGATCCCTCAAGCGGTGCATTAATGTGAGTTGCGTAGTCGCGTCTATCTTTCGTACCAAGTGCGTTACCCTTCCCACCTAAAAATCTTGCAGAGCTTTTCGCTGATGTAGGCACATTATAGCTGAAAGATCTGCGGGCCTCGCAGTTCAGCATGTGACCGCCGCCACCCTCGCCATGCGGCCGAGTTTCCCGACTTTAGAAAAGATTTCAGTTTTCCGAAATTAGTGCGCAAGATGGTGCGACTGTGTCGGTAACGAAGACAAGATCCACCTAGGCGCTGGATCACTGCATCAACGCTGCTCCGCACTCTTTGTCTGCGTGAAATCTGATGAAACACAACGCTTTATCGCTTCTGGTGTCCAGAATTCGAAGTCGCTCTCGCCGCAAAGTGCGACAGATGCGGCTTGAACAACTCGAAGCGCGACGCGTACTCGCTGCCGCGCTGTTTGATTCGACGCCACAAGCCGTTGCGCCGCAGCACTCCCAACCGGCTTGGGGCGAAGAGTCAACTTGGTGGGGTACGGCGGAACAACAAGATGCATTTGTTCCTGCAAGTGAACTCGCCAGACCGGTGAGTTCGGTCGCTGGTGAAGGTGAAGGTGGTGGCGGAGGCGATGCGGCTTCGGTGTTCTACTACAGCCCGAGTGTTTCAGGGTTTGTTAAGAACAGCAACTATTCCAAGCTGTTCGTTGAAGACTCGGACATCGTCAAACTCACCGTGTTCAGCAACCACAGTTGGAAACACGAAATCTACTTTGATGGCAGCGACGTGGGGCTATCGAGCCACGGGGAGAACATCGACGCGTTCGCAATCAGGCCCGATGGCAGCTTGCTGTTTTCGACCATCGGCGACGCGAACGTTTCCGGAGTGAAAGCTGAGCCGGAAGATCTGCTGCGGTTCGTACCAACCAAGTTAGGTTCGCACACCAGCGGCAGTTGGCAACTGTTCCTCGATGGCAGCGATGTGGGCTTGAGTTCGTGGGAAGGACTCGATGGCGTTTCCGAGTTGCCTGATGGTCGGCTGATCGTTTCCGTGCAACGCAGCGCGAGCTTGCCGGGAATTTCCAGCAGCGTCAAGTCGGAAGATCTTGTGGCCCTGACCTTGACCAGCACGGGCAATCATAGCAGCGGTTCGTGGGAGCGGTACTTCGATGGCAGCGACGTTCATCTCGGCGGATTGCTCGAAAACGTCGACGGTGTTTCAGTCGATGCGGATGGTACGACAGTGCATCTTTCCACAACCAGCCTCTTCATTGTGCCAGGATTGCTGGGCTTCGGAAGAGACATTTTTACGTTCGAAGCCGAACAACTCGGTTCGCACACCGACGGCCACTATCGGACCCCACTAACACTTAACGGCAGCCATCGCGGATTGCTTTTCAATTCGATCAACGCCATTCACATTCCAAGTCAATCTGTCGCCAATCAACCGCCCGTCATCGACGCCATCAACGCGCCGACCGTACCTGAGCTTGCGCCGTTCCAATTGCAGTTGTCGGCTAACGACCCCGACACGCCCGCCACTCAACTTGTATGGTCATTAGTATCTGCACCATCCGAAGCGACACTAGATCCGACGACTGGCATTTTCGCTTGGACGCCCGACGAATCGCAAGGGCCCGGAGTCTTCCCAGTGATCGTTGCTGTCACCGATGGCAACTCGTCGGCTCAAGCGACGTTTTCGATTTCAGTCACTGAAGTTAACCAACCGCCCGTTATCGCACCGATCAATCCTCAAAACGTGGATGAGGATGCGCAATTGAGTTTGCAAGTCGACGCGACCGATTCCGACTTGCCAGCTCAAACACTTACGTACGCACTCGGCCCCGGCGCGCCAAGCGGCGCGAGCATTAGCAGTCTCGGAAGTTTTCTATACACTCCAACGGAAGCCGACGGTCCCGGTCAGTTCGTCGTGCCAGCAATCGTCACCGATTCATCGGGCGCTTCGAGCACAGTGGATATTTCGATCACTGTTCGCGAAGTGAACCAACCGCCCGCTATCGCGCCGATCAACCGTCGCACCGTGGACGAAGGCACGCAAGTGAGTTTGCAAGTCTTTGCGATCGATGCCGACTTGCCAGCTCAAACGCTCACCTATGCAATAGGTCCCGGAGCACCAAGCGGCGCGACCATCAGCAGTCTCGGTCGATTCCGTTACACGCCCACCGAAGCCGACGGTCCCGGCCAGTTGCTTATACCCGTGATCGTTACCGATTCGCTAGGTGCTTCAAGCACAACGAACGTCCCGATCGTCGTTCGCGAAGTCAACCTAGCTCCGCGGATTTCACCGATTGCCGATATCAGTGCGGCCAGCGGCGTCCCGATCTCTTTTATCATCTCGGCCACCGATCCGGACCTACCGGCCAATGACTTGACATTCAGTCTCGACGAGGCGCCCGCTGGAGCCACGATTAATGCGAGTACCGGAGAGTTCAATTGGTCGTCGATGGGCAGTGGCCTGGTACCTGTCATCGTGCGAGTAACAGACAGCGGTTCACCAGCGCTCTTCGACACCACGTCATTCACAATCAATCTGGCTTCATGCCTCTTTGGAGCGGAAGCTTATACATTGAGTCAAACGGGTGGTAGCTCTAATCCGGGCAGCGCATCGATTTCTGGCTGCGATGTGATGTTGGTCGAAGGCGATTCGTTCGAAGTCAGCGCACGGGTCGACATGACGATTCCCGCCGAGCCTTCGCATTTTGTTTTCCGCTACAGCGATCTCAATTTTGATAATGCCGATAACAGTGGCGTTCCAAATGACGCTTTCGAAGTTGCCATTGTTGATGCCGCAGGAAACTCACTGGTGCACGCAGTTGAGCCAGGGCGTGACGCGTATTTCAATGTTTCGGAACAAGCGTTAACTCAGGCGGGCATCAACGCAGAGGTTAATGGCAACGAAGTCAAACTCGACCTTTCCCATATTCCGGCAGGAACGGTCGCAACGATAATTTTCCGACTCGTCAATAACGACGCCGATGAAACGACGGGTGTGCGAGTTACTCCAATATCGATCAGTCCAGGTTCCTTGGGCACGCCGAGTGGACTTGTCCTGCCAGCTACGGTGGATGAAGCGGAAGTCAACCTCAGTGAGTATTCCGATGTGACACCCAGCGTGGCAGTTCGCTATGGTAACTCATCGTACAATGCAGCCACCGGTTCGTATTTCAGCAACTTTTCCCTTCAAAATCTGGCCAACTACACAATCGACGGCCCCTTTTTGGTCGTCTTAAATAACCTAAGCGACCCGGTCGTAGCTGTTGTCGCTCCCGATGGCTTCACCACAGCTGGCGAACCGTACTATATCGTGAACGGGCTGGAAGTATCGGCCGACGGAAGCCTGCCAGCCGGCGCCTCTAGTGCTGGCAGTGTATTTGAATTCCGCAACACCACGGGAATCCAATTCACCTATGCGCTGCAAATTCTCGCTTCGCCCAATGCCCTGCCTGAATTTGTGAGCACACCCATCGT
>JBGSJB010000581.1:0-10804 GCA_041742175.1 Pirellulaceae bacterium | reverse complement strand
GCTGATCATCGGGTGCGCGGAGCTTGCGTCTACCCGGCCGCAGCGATTCTAGAAAGCGCACTCGCTGCAGCGTTACAAATCACTGCATCGGAGCGTGTGCAACTCGATCGACTGCGGTTGCTCAGTCCTTGCATACTCGGTGAGGGGCGAGCTCAGTGGATCGAAACGTCTTACCGTCCCGATCGCCGCTGGCTTGAGATGCATTTCCGCGCGACGGAAGACGATCAATGGAACCCGCTGTTTACGACTGAGGTCAGCGCGCTCGCCACTGAAGCTTGGGAAGATCGCAAGCATGAGAAACTGAATTGCAACGAGCCTTTCGAGTCTGAGCGACTCTACACGTACTGCGCGAAATTGGGCTTGGAATATGGCCCCATATTCCGCGGCGTCTCGAAGGGAACTCGGGAAAATGGTGCTGCGTGGATCGATGTAAAACTGAACGCTGCGACCGATCATGAATCGCAGTACAACATTCATCCATCGCTCCTTGACGCCTGTTTTCATGGCATGATCGCTGCGGACGCCGATTTCGATCACACGCTGGGAGGACTTTATCTGCCGGCTGAAATTCGAAGGCTACGGATGTGGTCGAGCGTTGGAAATTCGGTGCGAGCGCACGTGCGTTTGGTCAGCAAAACGCAGCGGCGGATGATTGCGGACATCGACATCTTCGACACTGCAGGCAAACGACTTGTCTCGATCGAGGGTTTTGTAAGTCATCGTGTACAAGGCGGCGGCAAACCGACCGAAGCGGTGCAGGACCTAGTTTACAAATATGCTTGGACACCAAAGCAACTCGAAAATATTGCGCCTGTTAAATCCGCGCCCACAAGTCGCTGGTTGGTTTTCCAAGATCAGTGGGGCATCGGCGAGCGATTGTGCAACGCACTACGCAAGCTTCGATACGAAGTTATCGAAGTTCACGCGGGCTCGCATTTCGAGACAAAATCAGACTCGCAGTTCACCATCAATCCCGAGTCGCCGCGCGATTTCGATTCACTGTTGGCGCACACGACTCGAGGTACACACGGAGCTGACGGACCTAATGTCGGCAATATCGTTTACTTGTGGGGACTGGATGCGACCGATGCAAATCAACTAACCGAAGATGCGTTGCGCCGAAGTACGCTGGTGACAACGCTCGCGCCAATGCATCTTGTTCAAGCGTGGGAGCGTTCGACGGTACCCCTGCAAGCGAACTTGGCGATCGTGACACGGCTTGCGCAAGCGACTCTCAATCAACCCGAACCCGTGGCAATCGCGCAGTCGCCACTGATCGGATTTGGACGCGTCATTGTCAGCGAGTACGCTGCCCTGCGCACGAAACTGATCGACCTACCGGCCGCTGATGCATCCGAGCAATTGTTGGCAGAGTTGCAAGCGATGCAAACTCAGACTGATGGTGACGAAGATGAAGTGGCGTGGCGCGATGGCGAACGTCTGGTGCATCGATTTGTTCAAGCGGAGAGCGAGCCGCTTCCGCGTATTGCGTCCGAATCGCTGGCGTGCTCGTTGCGTATCGGCAAATCAGCCGGAGTTGAAGAGCTGCAGTACCGAACGATCGCGGAAGCGGAACTGCCCGCAACGCACGTTGAGATCGATGTGCTGGCAACCGGCTTGAATTTCAGCGACGTCATGAAGGCGCTCGAGCTGTATCCTGGCTTGTCCGATGGAACGGTCGCGCTCGGAGCAGAGTGTTGCGGCCGAATTCGCCGCGTTGGTTCTGCGGTCACCGACTGGCAGGTCGGGGATGAAGTGATAGCGGTCGCGCCGGGTTCGTTTGCTTCGCGAGTCGTCGTCGACGCGGACTTGGTGGCTCGCAAGCCCAAGAAACTGACCGATGCCCAGGCTGCCGCAATCCCTATCGCGTTCTTGACCGCCGAGTATGCGCTATCTGAGTGCGCTCGCATTCGGTCCGGCGAGTCGGTGTTGATCCACGCGGCTAGCGGCGGTGTCGGTTTGGCCGCGATGCAGTTAGCGAAGCTTGCTGGCGCTACAGTTTTTGCAACGGCAGGTAACGAAGAAAAACGTGCTTACGTCCGACAATTGGGTGCCCGACTGGTTGCCGATTCTCGCAACTTGGCGTTTGCTGACGCGATCGTCGCGGCTACTGCCGATCAATTGAAACCCGGCGTTGACGTCATCCTCAATTCACTCCCCGGTGAAGCGATTAGTAAGGGTATCTCGATCTTGAGAACCGGTGGTCGGTTTTTGGAGATCGGTAAACGTGATATTTATAACGATGCCAGTCTCGGACTGTTCGCGTTTCGCAACAACTTGGCCTTCTTTGCCATCGACCTCGATCAACTGTTCAAACAACAACCTGCGAGAATGGGTTTGATGCTGCGTTCGCTGGTGAAGCGTTTTGATTCTGGCGAGTTGCAACCGCTGCTTACAAAGAGCTTTGAAGCGGACGATACACGCGCCGCTTTCCGATTTATGCAGCAGGGCAAGCACATCGGCAAGGTCGCTGTTAGTTACACGCCAACGCCGAAAGATGTTCTGCCCGGTGACTATGCCCCGATCCGCTTTCGAAAAGACGCGACTTATTGGATCGCGGGCGGTTTGGGCGGCTTTGGGATGCAAGTCGCGAAGTGGTTAGCGGATCGCGGCGCTGGTAGCTTGGTCTTGTCAGGTCGTCGCCGCTTGAGTCCCGCTGAATGCGAGAAAATTGCGGCGGAGTTCTCAGTGACGAAGACGCAAGTTTCCATACTTCCGACCGACATTACCGATAGCAACTCAGTTGCAAAGTCACTGGCAGTGATCGATGCATCACTGCCGCCGCTGAGAGGTGTTTTTCATACGGCGATGGTTCTCGAAGATCGGATGTTGGTCGACTTGGATCGCGACACGTTGGAACGTGTGCTGTGGCCGAAAGTGCTTGGTGGATGGAATTTGCATCAGCAAACACTTGGTCGAAAGCTCGACCATTTTGTGCTGTTTTCATCGTTATCAAGTGTGTTTGGACATGCCGGTCAAGCCAACTATTCGGCTGCGAACGCTTTGCTGGACGCTTTAGCTCACTACCGCCGGTCGCTCCGCCTGCCAGCGCTGGCGATGAACTGGGGGCATCTTGGCGAAGTTGGTTACCTGGCAGAACGAGAGCAACTTGGTCAGCGACTTGAGCGACAAGGTGTGTTGAGTTTCACGGTCAAGCAAGCGCTCGAATGTCTTGAGTATGCGATGCAATTGAATGAATCGCAGTTGAGTGTGCTGCGCATCGATTGGTCACTATGGCGGGGACTCGGTATCACTTCGCGCGTCTCGCCCCGTTTCGCTCACCTGCTACGCAATCGAGCGAGCGACGAGAAGGGCGATCACGAAAAGTTGGCAAATGCGGTACAGCTTCGAAACGCGAAAGTAAGCGATCGCCCGGCGTTGGTTGAGCGGTTGCTACGTTTCAAAGCGGGCGCGCTGCTTGGCATTGCAAGTGAGCATTTGCAAAGCGAACGAGCGTTGCTAGAGATGGGGCTCGATTCGTTGATGGCGGTCGAGATGCGCAACTGGATTGAGTCGCAGATGGAGATCAGTTTGCCGATCGCTGCATTGATGCGCAGCGCAAGCTTAACGGAACTGGTTGGAAAAGTGTCCGACATCATCGCTGGTTTACCTTCACTGGCCGCGTCTCAATCCACTGCGACACCTGTGAAAGAAACAGGGCAGGCGACTCGACTGATTAACGGCCAGCTTGCGAGCGACTTGTTGGAACAACTTCCCACGCTGGACGATAGCGAAGTTTCACAGCTTCTTGCGCGGATGCTGGAAGAAAACTGACAATGCCAATGGCAAATCGATGGCAGTTTATCGGCTGATCAGCACCGTCTTCACTCGCGAAAACGCAGGCTGTTTGGCTGCGTTGCATCGCAGCAAGGGACTGCTGATTATCAGTAGTTTCCGTCGAATTCGACGTGGAATAGCTGATGGTCTAATGCCAGATCCCAAGAATTGCACAAAAAAATCCCTGAGAATACTGCCCGGGCGGGTTCCAGATTCTCAGGGATTTTCAATGCAATGACCCCTATGGGAGTCGAACCCATGTTGCCGCCGTGAGAGGGCGGTGTCCTAGGCCACTAGACGAAGGGGCCGCGTTTGCTGCTTTCAGACGAAAGTGCAGTGCGAGCAAGGGTTTTATCAGCGATTCGCAGGATCGTCAACCCTAGACGACTTGCGGTACCGGGTTTTCAGTCGACGGCGGGCGCGATTCTTGCGTGCGGCGAATGCAGCCAACAGCAAGGGGAATTAGGCATTTATTGCATAAGAATTGGCTCTAGATTGGGGGCTATCTTAATCAGCTCGTGAATCAGCAATTTCTGAATCTGCCGCGTGGTCTTCTGCTTAAGTGCTTTTGCCAGAATTGTTTGCGCCATCGGGACACTGACGTGACTGGCGAGCTCTTTGATCGTTGGGACAAAAGCGGGGCTCATACTGAAGCGTCGCAGTCCCATCCCCAGTAGTAGCACGAAAGCTTGAGGTTGGCCGGCCATTTCACCGCACAGCGTGATGGGGCGTTGGGCTTTATCGCACGCGGTAACGACCGCTTGCAGAACCCGCAGAACGGCGGGCGCGAGTGGTTGACACAGATGGCTGACCTTGGGATTGTCCCGATCGGCCGCCATCAGATACTGAACCAAATCGTTTGAGCCGACGGACACAAAATCGACCGCCTCCAGCAACTGATCGATCATGACAGCCGCAGCGGGGACTTCGAGCATCATTCCGAAGTCGACTTTTGCAAACGGTTTCTTCTCGGCGTTCAGTTGCTCTTCGGCGCGTCGCACTAACGTCCGCAACCGACGCAGCTCCTCCAAGTTCGTAACCATCGGAAAGAGAATTTCAACGCGACAATCCTTCGTGGCTGCAGCTCGCAGGATCGCGCGAATCTGAGCGAGGAAGAACTGCGGATGCTCGAACGATACGCGGATGCTTCGCCAGCCCATAAACGGATTGGCTTCGTGTTGCGCGCGGCCCAGAAATGGACTGGTCTTATCGCCGCCGATATCCAGAGTGCGGATGGTCACGCGGTTGTTGGGACTGGCGGCGATGACCTCGCAGTAGATCTGCAGTTGTTCTTCTTCGTCGGGAACCTTGGTGTGCGTTAGATAAAGATACTCAGTTCGATACAGCCCGATACCGCAGGCTCCCATCGCCACCGCACTTTTGGCGTCGCTGACATTGTTGATGTTGGCGAGCAGCTCGAGCGGTTCGTTATCTTTCGTTTTTGCGGAAAGGTCGCGATTGTGAGCTAGTTTGTCGCGCAGGTCGAAGAACTCACGTTCCAGTTTACGATACGCGGTCAGTGTTTCACTGTCAGGATTGATGATCACCAAACCGTCCCGACCATCGACGACAACGCAATCGCCGGTTTTCGTTTGACGCAGGATTCCCGCTACTCCGCTGACCGCCGGGATGCCGCGACTGCGCGCGATGATCGCTGCGTGACTCGTCTGACTGCCAGATTGAGTGACAATGCCATGAACCGGTTTATCGCCCAGCATGACAACTTGGCTAGGCAGTAACTCATCAGCGACTACGATCACGGGACCTTCCAGCGACTTTGAATCTTTGCGCAGTGCGTCGCTAAGAAAGCTGGTCAAACGCTCGACGACGTCGCGAATGTCCGCAACGCGTTCTCGCATGTAATCATCGCTGGACCGCGACATCAACATGCGGTAGTAATCCATCGTTTTCGCCAAAGCGGCGGGGGCCGACAGATGTTCGTTCTGGATGAACGCGCGGACTTTGTTCAGTAGCGCGACATCTTGCAGAATCGTTTCGTGGACCGCAAAAATCGCTGCCGCTTCTTTACCGACTTGGACCTGCACTTTTTCTTGGAGGGTTCGCAAGTCCGCGATCGAACGCCGCCGAGCATCTTCGAACCGCGCGAGCTCCGCGTTGACTTCGTTGGGCTGCACGTGGGTCAGTTTCGGATCAACATACACATCATGAATGCAATAGGCTGTGCCGATTGTCACGCCGGGCGAAACTGCGATCCCTTTTTTCATAGCCTATCTTGACGATTCGTTTGAGCGGAAGCCAGCAACCAGAAATGGTTTCGATCTCGTGATGCGTCTGCGTTGAATCTAGCAGACAATCGTCGATTCGACAATTTGCCTCGCCTTGCAACGCAACGCGCTTACGGAGGAACGATGCAAGCAACTGCGGGCGTTGCGTGGTAAGATGCTACAGTCGCTTGTTTACGAAGTTGACTCGCCTGTTTCCGAAGTTGTCCTGATCCGAAAATTTGAGGGACCTGTCCATGTTGCCTCTGCTGTATCGCAAGCTGCTTTCTGTCGGGCGGTTTAAGGCCTTGCCGCCCTTGCTGCTGTGCGGAATCGTCATCGCTCCGCTTTCGCTGCGTGCGCAGGAGCGACCCGCGGGTGCGGCGGCGCGAGCGACTGATGCTGCTAAGTTGCCGGATGATGCTCAGGCGACTGATGCGGCGGAAGAGAAAATCGTATCTGGTCCCCAAGTTGACGAACCGGTCCCGGAAGCGGTCGTGTGGATAACTTCTGCAGAGGACAAGCCGAGCGAGAAAGCGGACTTGGTCGAACTCAGCCGCAAAGGTCCACTGGCGGTTGCGTTCATGCATGAAAAATCGCGACCCGGTTTCGGTTTGACACGACTGATGAGCGAATTTGCGGCGCGACGCAAGGCTGAGAAGATGCAATTCGTGGTTGTCATCTTGACGGATGATCGTTCGAGCAGCGAACAGTGGTTGGGACTGGTGCGGCGTTACTTCCCCGACCCGACACAATTGGCGATTGCAGATGGCGGCATCGAAGGTCCCGGAACACTTGGACTCAATCGTTTAGCAGCGCTGACCATTCTTGTTGCAAAAGAGGGAAAGGTGACCGCCAATTTCGCGCTTACGCAGGTTTCCGAACCAACGGACGGACCAGCGGTATTAAAGGCGATGAACGAAGCTTGTGGCGGTGGCGAGATTCCACCCATTACCGAATTGCGTCCGAGACCGAATAGGGCGAACTGATGGGAAGTGCATTCCACTTCAACGCTCTCGCGGCCTGTTCAGTGTTGGCACTGATCAGCCTGATGAGCGTGAACACACCGCGCATTCGCGCGAGCGAACCTGATGACTTGGCCATGCCTGATTTTGCCAAGCAGATCGTTCCGCTGCTGACGAAAGCAGGCTGTAACACAGGCGCATGCCATGGCGCTGCGGCTGGACGTGGCTACTTGCAACTGAGCCTCTTCGGCAGCCGCCCCGCGTCGGACTATGAAGCGATTAGACATGCGCCGGGGCAACGCTTCGTCGATTGCATCTCAGCCGATTCAAGTTTGCTGCTGCAAAAACCTGCTGAGTTGTTGTCGCATGGAGGCGGCGAGCGCTTGCCTTTGGATGGCAATGAATACAACTTATTGAGTTCATGGATTCAGGCCGGTGGACCACGCGGGTCGTTGGCAAAGTTGAATCGCATCGAGTTCGTTCCTGCCGAAGTTGAGGCGACTTCGGAGATGTTGTTGCCGATCGGCGAGTCGCTTGAAATCGGAGCGCGAGCATTTTGGAGCGATCACAAGGTAACGGACGCGACGCAGTGGATGACGATCGAAGGCGCTTCGGCCGAGCCGGATCGCGATGCGGTGAGCGTGCAGTGGGAGAGTGGTCGGCCGCGATTGCGAGCGAATCGAGTGGGAGTTTGGAATGTGTCCTTCCGCATCGCTTCAGTGGCTCGCACCGTGCAGATCGTGGCGCAACCGCGTGAACTATTGTTGACTTCGCCAGTGAATTCCGCTAACGATTCGATCGATAGAATCGTTCAACACGCGAACAACCGACTGGGTTCGCAAGTCGCTGGCCCTGTCGCTTCGCACTTGCTCGCACGTCGGCTGTGGATCGATCTCGTCGGCCGCCATCCGACTTATGACGAGTGGATGGATGCAGTAAAGTTGATCGAAGGAGGCGGTAAAGCTGCGTTGATTGATCGCTTGTTGGATTCTGAAGCGTTCGCTGAATACGCTGGGCAGCAATTTATGCGGTGGGTTCGAACGAGCAGCACTTTGACCGAATCTCCAGAGTTGGACGGGCAGCTATCTCGCGCGATCGCAGAACGACTAGCGCGCGACGACCGATTGCTTCCGATTATTCGCGACATGCTGAGCCCCAATGATTCGTCTGGTGAATTGGCTGGCTTTCATCGCTACGCGCGAGAGGCTCGACAGCGTGCGGAGTTGATCGCATCGACGTTTATGGGAGTTCGTATCGGTTGCGCGCACTGCCATGACCATCCGCTCGATCACTGGACGCAGGACGATTACTTTGCATTTGCCGCGTGTTGGGCGGAGATTGAAACTGGAGCTGCCAGTGGAAACACTTCGGTGCGACGCATCGCTGGTCGAACGACAACGGATCTGCGCAGCGGTAATGCGGCTGTTGCTGTGCTGCCAACTGGAGTTGAGATTGCAAGCGGAGTCACGCCGGATGTCGCGTTTACGGATTGGTTGTGCGATTCACAGAATGAATACATCGCGAACAACTTAGCCAACCGACTGTGGCATTGGACGTTTGGGCAAGGTTTGGTGGTCGCCATTGATGACCAGCGCGAGACCAATCCACCCAGCAATCGAGAGCTGCTGCGTTATGTTTCAAAAAAGTTGCAAAGAAATGAATTTCGATTGCGCCCACTGCTTCGTGAGATTTTGCTCAGCGAGACCTACGCACGGGCGAGCCTAGAGTTGCAAGGCGCGCCGAGTGACGAAGATTTACTGCGTGTAAAATTGGCTGGCGTGCGCAGTGCAAAGTCGATCGACTCGATTGCGTTCGCTGAGTTAGCTCGACAGGGGCTGAGCTTACGAGAGCAAGTGGACTCGCAGGAGAACTCTTCGCACGGTACGACGATGATGGCGGAAGCGACTGAGCCAAGCGGTTGTTCGCGCGCAACCAGTTGTCGCGACCCGTTTGCCGCCAGTTTAGAACTTGTCGCGGGTTCAGAACTTAACGCCATGCTTGAGCATCCCGCGAACTCATTTAATACATCGCTACGATCGACGAACTCAATTGACTTGGCACTGACTGGAACCTTTGAGCGGTTGTTTGGCGAGTCGCCTGATGCAGCGACCATCGGCAACTGGCAACAGTTCCTGCAGTCAGCTCCGCCGACAGTGAACGCCGAGGCAATCGTGACGGACGTTATCTGGAGTTGGTTGGTAAGCGACGCATTTCGGAAGCTACAGTGAGCCTGTAGACTTCGGGGACTTGCCAAGCGGCGCCGGTTTGTCACGATTGCAACTTCAAATGATAAACGTGTCGTAACTGAGAGGTGAGAATGTCGTCACTGGAATTGATACCTGCATGGAAGCCGCGTCGGAAGATCCTGGGCATGTCCGCGATCTTGTTGCCATTCGAATCCAATGGTGACGTTGACTGGACAGGATTGCAGAACCATATCACGCGGACGTTCGATGCGGGATTGGTGCCAGCAGTAAACATGGACACCGGTTACGCGAACTTGATCGACGAAAAGACTCGCATCGCGGTGCTCGAACAGACACAGAGCATCGCCGCCGGTCGCATGTTTGTGGCTGGTGCGTTTGTCGGCGACCATCCGGGCGCGCAATTCAACTTCGATGCTTATCAGAGTCAGATCGACTCGATTCAACGGCATGCTGGAACACCGGTGATTTTTCAATCGTTTGGATTAACCCGCTTGCCGGATACTGAGTTGATCGGAGCTTACGAGAAGATCGGTGCAACGACTCAAAAGTTCATCGGTTTCGAGTTAGGAACGATGTTCGCGCCCTTTGGTCGTATCTATTCGCTCGATACTTATCGCGAGTTGATCAAAGTGCCGCAGTGCATAGGCGCCAAACACAGTTCGCTGGATCGAGTGCTCGAATGGCAGAGACTGGCCGTGCGCGATGAAGTGCGGCCCGAATTCCATGTGTTTACTGGCAACGACTTGGCAATTGATATGGTGATCTACGGCAGCGATTATTTGCTGGGCCTGAGCACGATGGCGCCGGACTTGTTCGCAAAGCGTGATCGGATGTGGGAGACCGGCGACGCGGAGTTCTTTCATTTGAACGATGTTTTGCAGTATTTGGGATTCTTTGCGTTCCGCGATCCCGTTCCGGCTTACAAGCACACTGCGGCGCAGTGGTTGCACCTTCGCGGTTGGATTGCCAGCAACCTGACACATCCTCGCAGCCCATCGCGCCCCGATTCCGACGTCGCCGTTCTGCAGTCGATCCTCCAGCAATGCGGGCGGTTCATCTAGCGAGTTTTGCAGCAACCGCGAACTTTATGAGAAAGTCACATCAGCCGCGTTGCTGATGTCGGCTTTCAGAACGGTGCGCATCTGTTCTAGGGCTCGTTGAGTGTGGATGGTTTCGATGGAAGCAACGCAATCACTCGGGACAACCAAATGGAAGTCGCGCATGTAAGCGTCGTTGGCGGTGAACAGCACACAGACTTCCGCTGCCATGCCGGTGAGCACTAATTTGCGGCACCCCAAGTATTCAAGCAAGATATCCAGTGTCGTTGAAAAGAAACCGGAGTGCTTCGGTTTCAATACGAAGTAATCATCGCTGCTCGGTTGAAGCAGTTCCACAATCGGCTTACCGACCACATCTTTCTCCAAGCAGTGTGTGACTTGGGCATTGAAGTCCGAGCGCCATTTTCCGAAGTTGTCGTTGACATAGATGATCGGAACCAGTGCTTTGAAGGTCGCAAATTAGGCTACGCATTGGTTGAATTCGCGGATTCGTTTAACAATTGGTATGTTGAGACGTGTGGTGTGCCTTTGAAACGGGTTCGAGGAGTTGGTGGTTTCTTCGGGCCGCGTGTGTT
>JBGSJB010000580.1:0-21570 GCA_041742175.1 Pirellulaceae bacterium | reverse complement strand
GAATCCTTACGCACTCGCGCGGCGCGTCGCCTATTCGCTGACCGGCTTGCCACCGTCGACCAAACAAGTTGCTGACTTCGCGCAAGCTACGGCGAGTACAGGCGACACTCGCACGGCGCAAACGCAACTGGTCGATGAATTCCTCAACAGTCCGACTTACGGCGAGCGTTGGGGGCGGCACTGGATGGACTGGGTTCGGTACGCGGATACCGCAGGCGATAACTCCGATTATCCGATCCCTCAAGCGTACCTCTATCGCAACTACGTGATCGATGCTTTCAACAATGATCTGCCCTACGATCGATTTCTAACTGAGCAACTCGCCGGCGATCTACTTCCCGCAGACTCGCTCGATGAACGCAATCGACAACGGATTGCGACCGGTTACTTGGCGATGGCACGAAGATTCGGTTCGCTCGTCGAGCGTTATCCATGGCATTTGACGATCGAAGACACCATCGACAACGTCGGGCGAACCATGCTGGGTTTGACGCTGGCCTGCGCGCGTTGTCACGATCACAAATTCGATCCAATCAGCACGCGTGACTACTACGGAATGTATGGCATCTTTGCTAGCACGCGTTACCCAATGCCCGGCTTGGAGTTGTTTCAAGCTCAGCAGCATTTCGTGCCGCTCGTTACCGATGAGGAAGCGTGGACAACGTTGGCCGCCCATCAGTCGAAGATCGATGCATTGAGTGCAGAGCTACAGAAGAAGTTGGATGTGTGTGAACAGCGAGCTTTGGAAAACGCCAAGCGTCAAAGTGAATGCACAATGGACGAACAAAGGCGAATGAATGACGAACTCGATGGACTGCTAATTAAAGCTCGCAAGGCTGGAGAAAATCTAGCTGCAGCCATCCGCGAAGCGCCTTCAGTTCCCGATGCATACGCGGTTCAAGATGATCAACCCCAAGACGCATGCATCCAAATCAAAGGCGAACCAACTCGACCGGGCGCCCAAGTGCCTCGCAAGTTCCCGGATATTCTTGGCGGCCAACAACTGGACGAATCAATTGCCGCCGCATCTAGTGGCAGATTACAACTCGCCCAATGGATCACGCACCGCGACAATCCACTCACCGCTCGCGTGATTGTGAATCGCATCTGGCAACGGCACTTTGGAACCGGCTTGGTCGCCAGTACCAGCGATTTCGGGTTGCGCGGTGACCGGCCCACGCATCCGTTGTTGCTCGATTGGTTGGCCAGTGAACTGATCCGCAGCAATTGGTCGCTGAAGCACATGCATCGCCTGATCTTGAACTCCCACACTTATCAATTGTCCAGCCGCGATATCGATTCGAACTTAGCGATCGATCCTGCCAATCGTTGGTATTGGAAAGCGAATCGCCAACGGCTCGACGCGGAATCGCTTCGCGACACTTTGCTGTTGATCGGCGGCGCTCTCGATCTGACTCCGCAAACCAAGCCACATCCGTTTCCGAAAATGAAGGATTGGAAATTCACGCAACATCATCCTTTCAAAGACGATTATCCGAGCGATAAACGCAGCGTGTATCTGATGACTAAGCGTTTGACCGCCAAGCCGTACTTTCAGACGTTCGATGGCGCGGACCCAAATGTTTGCACCACCGATCGCGATCAATCGGTAACAGCCTTGCAAGCGCTGTACTTTGTGAATGATCAGTTTGTTCACGCGCAAGCTGAGCGATTGGCCGATGTCATGGTCAAAGCCGCTGAGTCGGACACAGAGCGCATCGAGTTCGCGGTGGAGAAGATTTTGTGCCGACCGCCAACGCGCGAGGATGTTGAACTGATCCAAGCCTACGTCACGCAACTGAAGCAACAATTGGCGAACCGCCCCGATCGCGAACTGTGGGCCAGTGTGAGTCGCAGTTTGATGCGTTTGAACGAGTTCATGTATATCGACTAAGTTGGAACAAAGTACCTCAGCTATGCATACACGTCGCGCAGCCATTCGTTCACTGTTCAGCACTTCGTTGTTGATGCCAGGCATGTTGTCGCAGCTTTTGGCCGAAGAATCGCGTGAGGCGTCGGACCCGATGCTGCCTCGCCAACCGCATCGACCCGCACCAGCCAAATCAGTGATTTTTATCTATGCGACCGGCGGCGTTTCGCACATCGATACGTTTGATCCAAAGTCGACAAAGCAGGGGCGCGACGGCAGCGGTTCCGATCGCTTGATGGGAAACGTTTTCGGTGCGCAGCAGAACAAAAAGTGTGGCACCGAAGTCAGCAACATCTTTCCGCATATGCGCGATGTGATGGATGAAGTCTGCTTGATCCGCTCGATGCGCGCCAGTCACTTCGACCACTCAGAAGCGACGTTAGGAATGCACACAGGCTCGCCGACGTTTGCGCGACCCAGTATGGGTTCGTGGGTCAGTTACGGGTTGGGCACTTTCAATCAGAACTTGCCAAGCTTCGTCGTGATCGCTCCGCACCTTCCCTACGGCGGCACCCAAGTTTATGCCAGCGACTTCTTGCCAGCATGCCATCAGGGCACGCGAGTTTTCCCGGGCGACGATCCGATCGCAAACCTGCGCTCGCCAAGTGGCAGCGCGACGCTACAGCAAGCTGAGCTCGGTCTGACCGACGCGCTCAATCGCCGTCACTTTGCAGAGCGTGAGCACGATAGCGCTTTAGCAGCCCGCATTAAATCGTTTGAAACTGCTTTCCAAATGCAGCTCGCGGCGCCGGAAGCTTTTGATTTGAACAGTGAACCTGAGCATGTACGGCGTCTCTACGGTGTCGATCGCAAAGTCAAAGGACCGGGTGCTGATTTCGCGTGGCAATGCTTGGTCGCGCGTCGTTTAGTCGAACGTGGTGTTCGATTCATCGAATTGATCGATACCGGTTCCCGTCCGAACTGGGACTCGCACGGCGAAATGAATGAACATGCCGAACTGGCTTACAACGTCGATCAACCAATGGCTGCTCTAGTCTCGGATCTGAAGCAGCGAGGAATGCTCGACGAGACAATCATCTTGTGGGCGACAGAATTCGGACGCACGCCGACAAAGGAAGGCAAGAACGGACGCGGTCATCATCGCGATTGCTTTAGCGTGTGGTTAGCTGGCGGCGGGTTCAAGCCTGGCCATGTGCACGGTGTGACGGATGAAATTGGTAAATACACGCTAGAACATCCAGTCGAAGTTCACGATCTGCATGCGACGGTTCTGCATCAACTGGGCATGGATCACGAACGACTTACCTTCCGCCACGCCGGTCGCGACTTCAGACTTACTGATGTCCACGGCCGGATTGTGACAGAGCTTTTGAGTTAGAACGATAAGAGACCGTTTTCGCTTATTCAGTCAGGCAACCGCGCGCATTAACGCGTTGAAACAACGACCGTTCCAGCAAAGCGATCATGCCATCCAACTGGAAATCGGCTGTTCGTGCCGATCAGAAAACTGAACGCTTCAAAGGGAATGAATCGGCAAGCCGAACGCCCCAGACACTGGCCAAAGGTTGCATTGCTGCCATCGTTGCTGAGCACCTTCGTACCCATCACCATTTTGCCGAGCGTCTTGCCGGTAGTTGCTTCCAGCAAAGTGTAATAGATTAGCGCTACAACCCAGCCAACCAGTGTCAGAACGATTTGAAGAGCGGCAGCAATCTCCGGCGATACACCACCTGTCGCAACTAACACGATGCCGACCGCTAATCCCATCGCATAGTTCATCGCAAAAATGACTAAGTTGTCTAAGATGGCGGTGAGGAATCGCTTTGTCTGGCCTGCGATTGGCAAAGCAGTTGACGAGCTGGGTACATGTGTGGCGATGGGCGCATACGGATTGGCTTGGCTCATGTGCAATACTCCAAAGGGTTGAGAGATGAAACAGGCGGAGTGTCGCATGAACCGAGGCCACTTTCAATCCAGCGCGGTTAGCCGTCGGTGAGATTTATTGAACAAAGATCTCTGTGAGATGCCCAGAGCTACACTTCAACGTTACCAATTTCCGCATCGCCACCATCGTTGCTTGGCTTAGTATCCTCGACCGTCTCGTTTAATTGCTCAGCCGTTATCGAGAGCAACTGGCTGCGATTGGTTTGACGGTTCTTAACAACGTGCAGATAAGTGCCAACGTACGGTTCCGTCACGCGGGCTTTGGCGTCCAGCGGAGCGACGATCAGCAACTGCAATCCGAAACGCTCGAACAATTCAAGCGCGTACTCGGCGTGTTGATCGTCCGAACGCGAGAACATTTCGTCGACCATCACAAAGTGGAACTTGTTGCTGACCGGAGCGTCAGGTTCCAAGTCATATTGATAGGCAATTGCGGCGACTAACACGAGAAACGCGAGCTTGCCTTTCTCACCGCCGGATTGACCGGTGCCGCCGTCATAGTAACTTCGCGCTTCGCCCGTCTCGACGACCAACTCGCGAGCGGCGAAGTTAAACCAGTTGCGAACATCGATCACTTTCTGCCGCCAGCGATCATTGTTCTCATCGCGCAGTTTGATGATCAACTTTTCAATCTTCACAAACGTCGCTTCGTTCGCTTCCGGCGTACCGTCCAGCGACCCGCTTAAGCAACTAGCCAACTCGCGGCGGAAATCCTGGATCTCGCGATCCGAAACATCGCTTGGCTCCAGTCGCATGTAAGTTCCCGGCTTCCATTCCAACAATCGCAGCGCGGAGTTCAATTGTTCAATCTTGTCACGAATCTCCTGTCGATCATCTTCCAACCCGCCGTGCAACAAGCCGATTTCGTGCAAAACTTTCTCATTCAATCGTCGCTTGAAACGCTCTTCGTGTTTCGGCAAATCGTCGGAAGCGATCCGCACGTACAGCGCCTCGAAGCTTGCCAGCGAATCAACGTTCGCATCCAAATCCGCTTGCTCATCCGGAAACTTCTTCAAGAATCGAGTCATCGCACTCGTCAGTTCGCGCGCTATAGGCTGCAACCGCACTTGATGTTTTTCAAAATCGTCGCGCAGTTGCTGCGTAAACTGATTGGGCAACAGCGCTAAGTTCTCCAGGGTCAGCGGCTGCTTCACAGCCGCGTGAAGCGATTCGAATTCCTGTTCAGCCGTAGCGAACGATCCGTCGGAATGCGAGGCACTGATTAGCTTCTGAGCGACATTGAGTATCTGCGATCCGCTACGCAACTCAGACTCCAAGGTCGTTTTCTGGGCGATATAGCCGTCGCGATCACGTTGGTAACCCAGCGACTCACTTTGCAGCGCATCGCGTTTGGTCTTCAACAGTCGGATCGTATCGTCAGACTCCTCGAGCGATTGTTTCTCGAGCTTCATTTGCGACCCTTCGAATTCGTGGCGTTCATGATCAATCGAATCGAAGTCCTCGACTTTGAACGCTTGGTCAAGTGATTCGATCTGCGCCGACGTTTGATCGACTTGCTCAGCGAGTCCCGCAGCGCGAGTCTGCAACTGCTGTAGATTCAGTTCAGCTTCGCGAATCGCGTCAGCCAAATCGAGTCGCTTTTGACGATTGTCCCAACCGAGCACAAATTGGCGGCGGTCTTCGGGAAGCGAACGATCGTCTTTTTCATGCTTGAGCGGACCGGATTTTAGGTGGCGATTGCGAGTCATCGCAGCGCCTTTGGCTCGCTGGAAATCCTCAACGGAATCGCAAGCCGCATAGTCGAAGCGTTGCTGCACTTCGCCGCGAATCCAACCGGCGAGTTTATGGTCCTCACGAAACAGCAACTTCGTTGCCAGCGATCCGGACGCTGGCTTCAACGATTCTGCCGCAGCGTTGCGCGCTCCAACCCGTAAGTACACGAGACGTTGACCTTGCCCGCGACTGTCTTGCAATCGAGTGCCATCGACATAGCCCGCCACGCGCGAATAGAAGTCGTTGGGCACCAGCAAACTGCGGGCGAAACCGTGAAGCACCTGTTCAATCGATGCTTCCCACTCACGCTCTTCCGGCGCTACGCTGATCAGTTCCGCAGCGTACGGCAAGTCGCTGGGCGCTAGTTTCAGATCGCGGCACATTGCATCGCGCATCGCGATCAACGACTCAGGCAAGTTGTTCTTACGTTTGAGCAATGCTTCGTACTCGGAACGATCGTCGCTCAATTGTCGAGTCAAAGTGCCAGATTCGTAACGCACTTTATCGTAGTTGTTTCGAGCTGCAGCGCGTTGTTCGACCAGCTTCGCGCGTTGTTGATGAATCAACTCACGCGTGCGATGAAATTGTTCCGGCGAAGTGATCCTTGGTTTGATGCCAGCCGCGTGCAATTGCGACTCGAATCGCACTCGCGCGGTCTTCTTTACAGCGGCCACGCGTTCCGCTTGCTCGATTAGCCCGGGAAGCTGCCGCAGGCGGTCGCCTCCGGCACTCTCGATCTCGATAGTCAAACGCGCGATCGAATTCCTTAGCTGGTTCTGCACATCTTCCAGCCGCAGGATATCGCCGCTTAAGAACTGAATCTGCTGCTGCCACTTGTCACACAGCGGAGTTAACAGTTCCACAGTCATTGTTGCGAAGTACAACCCAGCAGCGTCTAATCGTCGCTTCGACTCATGCAACTCGTTTAACTTTGTTTGGTAGAGACGCCCTGCCTCAGCAATCGGTTGTAACAACTCGTCCTGCTGTCGCACGCGAACAAGCATGCGATGCGCTTCACTCAGTTCGCTGAAGTGCCCAAGTAACTGATCAACGCGATCTTTCCAGGGCTTCAGTTCCAACATGTGCTGGCGAATGAAAAGATCCAACCGCTGCACATCTTTGACCGCTACGGTCTGATTAAAAATATCCATCGCCTTCGCGCGGAACCCGACTTGTCGTTGAATCCAACTGAAATACTGTTTGTAACTGGTCGTTGTTTGATAGCCGCGATCGCGAAGCAATTTGGCAACGCCAGCGCCTGTAGTTAACTGACCGAGATCCTGCACGATGCCACGCTCGCCATCTGCGAAAGCGTAGATTTTCTCGACTGTGTTGTCGTTGTTCAGATATAAAACTTGGCAGACTGTAAACGAAGTGTTCTTTAATGCGTTCGAGAAGCAGGCGAGCAGCACCGTGTAATGGCCGCTGCCGGTACGCAGATACTGGATCTGAGGCCGCCCGCTATCGCCTACGGTCCGATCGTACGCGCCGCGAATGTAAGTTTTTTCATCGCGTTCGTTCTTTGTCGCCCCCGCTGCGACGTTGTAATTGCGAGTCTGAGGACGAACGAGCAGAGTGAGCAACGCGTCGACGAGTGTTGATTTTCCCGAACCGTTTTCGCCGACCAAGAGAGTTGTCTGTCCGCGTGGCGCGACCGAATAGACAGCTGAGTCGAACGTTCCCCAATTGTAGATTTCAAGTTTAGATAATCGAAAACCGGGAAGCGGCGCGCGTTCCTCAGTTTGATGTTCCAACGAATCCTGCATCGAATTGTTTTCAGTCGAGAGTAGGTGGCTATTCGGTTGCCTGCGCGTCGGATGCCTGCGCGTCGGGATCCGCCACAGCAGCAGAGGACTCGGTGTGCGCGTCAATCAAACTTTGACGCAGTCGCTCGAGCTCCGCTAGCGGCAATCTCGCTTTAATTATGCGCCGAACTTCCCAGCTCGGTGGCTCCTTTTCGAATTGTCGCACGAACTTCAAATCTTCTAATTTGCGTAGCGCCGATGTTAGAGCTCGGTTGAGCTTCACGGTATCCGAGGACTCCGGAAAAAAAGCTTGCCAAACTGCGAGCAACTCGTTTTGACTGAGCACGCAGCGTTCATTCTGAACGTCCTCTTCCTCAAACTGCCGCAATTCATCGCGCAGCAGAACGCATAGCAGCGTTGCTTCATAGGTCAGTGGCGAACGGCGAAACAACCTCGGCACGTGATCATGCTCGGGCGCGATCTCGTCGTCTTCAAGTTGTCGCAGATAGGCCATCGCGTCGGTTTCGTCGACGATCAACTGCAATCCGATCTTCGCAAAGTAGTCTGTCAACTGCGAAACCGATCGCAGTAAACACTCCCAAAGGTCAGCGTTGTCGTCGTGGTAGACTACACCTTGCAACAACCGAACCGCTACCGCTCCCCATTCAGCAGGAGGCGCGATCGCGCTCGAGACGGCTACGATGCTCTCAGCATCCGTTGAAAATTTGGAAACAGTCATCTCGGTTTGCGCCCCACCTGGTTCGAGTTCGCTTTGGGAAGGAAAGTTATGTGCGGCACGATAACCTCAAGTTGATGTTTCGGTCGACGTGCTTCGGCAACCTGCACACGCTCTGTTCGCAGCGGATCAATGGCGTGCCCGTCGTCATGGGCGATCTGAATATAGCCAAGCAATTCGACCACACCGCTTTCAGCCGGTGCGCGTTCAAGCAATGCGCCCAGTGTCTCGCTGCTGCCGGCGAACGTTCCATCGCGAACGATCTGGCGAAGTTTGCGAAAGTCAAGTCTCTGCAGGCGTGCGAAAGCGCCGGCAACTGCTTGCATTTGAGTCAAGTCGACGACGTACGCTTCGGGCTGGTGTGCGTCGAAGGTTGTGTTGGGTGTCCAGAAAGTTCTTGCCAGCGGTGAAGCGATTTCGGCTTCGGCATTAACACTTAGATGCACCGAAGTTGTAGGCGGCGCGCTTCTTAACTGCAATGCCGCCTGTTTGATCTCGCGCAGTACATTGGCTAAACGTACCCGATGCGCGGCCGCTTGAGCATCCAGCAATCGACGCAGCGTGCTCGACAAACGCGCTGTCGTCTTCATTACTTTGTCGGCTTCGGCGAGCAGCGATGGCACCATCCGCCGGACGCGTGCGAGCGACTCTTGTTGGTCCGCAAGGGCCGCCAGTTGCTGCACTTCTTCGATACTCTTTCGCAGTGAAGCTTGTTGCGTTGGCGAGATAAGAAACGCGACAAAAGCGAAGAAACTGATTCCCTCGTCCTGTTGCTTCAGCAAATCTTCGGCGTCGAGCGCATAGCCCAGAATACTACCGCGAGTATCTTGACCTGAAGCCTGCAACTGCTGCACGTCGTGCGCGATCAACTGAAACCGCTCCTCAACCGCGCGGAAGTCCGACTGCAACGCTTTGAGCAGATCGATTGCGGTTTGAAAGCGTTCACGAATCTGCGCTGGACGGTAGACCTGTACCGACTTCCCGGCTTCAATGGCTGCAATCTCGCGATCGATTTTGTCGCGTTCGCTTCGCAAGTACTCCAGCCGACGGCTCGGGTCGGCTGACGCGCCGCGGACTAGATCTTCGAGCGTTTCGATTACCAGCCGCAGTCGACTTTCGGTTCCGACGATCGAGTTGTTTTTGGCGATGGCAGCATCCACGAACCGAATTGCTTCTTCGGCGTAACGTGTCAATTGAAACTGCGGCTCGGTCGAGCTCGATTCCAAGAAACGCTGTAGCCAACCGAGCTCAGACCACTTCGTGAGATAGCTTTCAGGGGCGCCGACCATCACCTCGGGCTCAACCGAGTGCAGCTCTTCTTGATAACAAGTCAAGCGCGTTCGCAAGTCTGCCTGACCGATCGATATCGTGTCGCCTGTCTTGAATGTTTGATTCAAGAAGTCGATCACCAACGGCGCGAGATCGGACCGCAATAGCCGAGCGGTCGGCGACGCTTCGAAAAACGTTCGCAGACTCTCTCGCCGCATCGCCGTCATGTATCCCGCAGCCATCAATTCCTCAATTACCTAGTAAATTTCTAGACGTTCTTTAACTCTATCGTGACTACTTTGGCACCATTAGCAAGTCCGCTCACTCAAACGAGGACAGGCATTGCGGCATGCGGCAGAGACAGGTCTGTCGGTTAGAAAGGCAGCTCCTCGGGACAGCTTTGCGGGGGAGGCCGTCATTCGCGATTCGATCGAGCTCTGGCAGCACCGATCCAGCTGCGAAACGCGATTGTTCGCGGCGAAGTTACAGAGGGCCTCAAACGTAGCGCAGCAGCGTCGCTCAGCAGCGATTGCAATCTGGAGAATTGTGGACGCTAAGAAGGCGATCTTGCCCTCAACCGCTCCCGGCCGCTGAGACATTCACAATTCGGGCGAGACCGAGGCGCTGGGCAGTGGTCTTCAGCACCTCGCGACTGCTAGAAACGAATCGGCCAATTAGACGTTCGCCGCGTAGTCGTTGAATGCTGTGTTGCCACGCCTCAGCCGACGAACCAATTCGAGCAAGAATGTCAGAGATTTCGGCGCTAATCAGAGCTTTTCCATCGCGCAGCATCCGACCGGTATGCTCGACCAACATTAGATAATTGCCTAATGTAAAGCCATCGAGCATCCCCTCTCGCATCGAATCCACGCGCCTGCGATCTTCAATGGGAATCAACCACAAGGCTTCCTCAAGTTTCTTACAAGCCCGCGAGCCAGCTACACTTCCTTGTCGGGCCGCCTGCAGATCGTCCTCTCGTCCGTGCTTGTGAACGTGATCCACTCTAACTTTGACCGAGGTATGCTTACTGTCTTCTGGGGTTGCGGCAATACCTGCAGCCACTGGGTTCAAATCGATGTATGCACAAACGGCCAGAAGTGCTCGTTCATCCAAGATGACAATTGACTTGAATCGCCCTTCGAAGAATGCTCCGGAACACTTTTCGGCTTTATTAACTAGTCGAGAAAGTGGTTCTTTAAGACACTTCATAAACCAACTCAGCGAGCTAAGTCGATCTCTAGTCCGTGCGATCCAAGACTCGTCTGCAGACTTCTGAACTATCAACTCTTTGAGTTTGCCAGGCGGCAGCGGCTTGCGGTCAGTGCCACGAGGCGGATAAAGCCGGAACCAGCGCTCGACCACTTCAGCGTTTGACCAACTTGCAGAAACTTCCGGGTCCAGCCGAAGTAGGAGGTGCAGATGGTTATCCATGACCGAAAATCCGCCCACAGAAACAGCAAATATTCCATCAAGTTCCGTCAGGCGTCGTTCGATCCAAAGTTTACGGTCCCCTGTCGCCGAATCGGCACCCTCGCTGAGCAATAGAGCCCTTCGCACACAACGCGAAATACAGTGATACCAGCGACTGATGGATACATCGACAAGTTTCGAACGCGCAGTGGTCATTTTCGAATCTCCATTTAGTCGTCAACTTAACATTCACCGCAGCATTGATCAATTACATTGCCTGTCCTTGTATTATGCTTGTATTATGACGCGACTTCATAACTCCAAATGACTGTGCGAAGCTTTAGTGGGCGGAGCCGGCTGGGCGACGGACGTGGCACCAGCGGGCGGCTAGGTTACAACGTGGGCATACTGAATCTGGTGAACTGGTCGCGCGAGGTGTATGCAGGGCCAGTTTACACAGGGCGGTGGCAAGCCGCTTGTCGCCGTTCTGCACCCCCGCCCCCAGCGTTTCCGCCAAGATCCATTTCTGCGAAGTTGAAAACGATTGCCGGTACTCAATCTCCCGACGAAGCTCCTCCACCAGTTCACCTTCAAACAACAGATGCGGCTGGACGACTAACCAAGGCAGCCCAGTCGCGGCTAAACCATCGAGGGCTTCGTCGACTGTCGGGCGCTGAGCATGAATAAAGCCGACTGATGACCAGTTGCAAGCGGTAACACGGGATCGCAATTCCGCGAATTGCAACATGGCTGCGGTCGCATCTTCCGAACTGCTGCCGCGACCAATCAAAGCCAAAGCGACTTCACTCTCAACCGAGTCTGCATCCGGCTTCAGATCCGATTGCGTCAAAAGAGCTTGCCGAAATCGTTCCGCCGAAAGCGCAATAATGCTCGAATCTAAACAGAGCGAAGAGCAGTGCCGTTCGACCACCATTCCGAACTGACTTGCCGCAATCTCAACCGCTTCGGGTATGTCGCGCTTCGCATGGGCCGCAGTGAAGAGCAACACCGGCACGACAATAATGCGCAGCACTCCGGCTTGATGCAGCCTTTCCACAGCCGTCGAAATATCCGGCTCAGCCAGTTCGAGAAACGCTAACTCAGCTGGCAATCCCCGCAGTGAATCGGGTCCGTTCAGCGCCTGCATCTGCGCGAATACGGTTCGTACCTGCTCCTGACCGGCGCGGTTGCGAGTCCCATGCCCAACTACTAAATAACCGGTTCGATGGCGGTAGTCTCGTCGATCAGGCTCCGGCATTCCTACGTCCGCCATTGAATTTGCATCACAAAAAAACGAAAGCATCTGAGCTACGCAGAATCCACCATGCGCCAATGCGCCTCACTACTTTAGTCGACGGTCAAGTGAATCCTCACCGTGAAAATACTTCATGCAGGCACCACACAAAGAAGGCCACGAACGACGCGACAGCCAGCAAGATGACCGCCATAAATGTGAAAACCCCTGACATGAGAAAGGTCATCAGCAACGAAGCAGCGGTGGGTCTTTCACCGTGAGACGTTTTATACAAAGCGCGGACACCTGTTGCCAAGTACGCAGGGCCAACAAAAATCGCATAAGGTACAAGTGATCCAGGCTCCTGCGCCGCCAACCCGACGCCAACTAAAATCGTTAGAACAACACACACTACCAACAGCACAGCAGACAACGCTTGAGCGAGCGACTGATTGCGTCGAATTCCGGGATCGTTGAGGAACTGCGGGTCAGGAATCAAAATCGCCGATGACTCCGATGCCTGACTCGTGTTATTGGGGCCGCACAACCAACAGGCGGTCGCATGTGGCGGATTCATTGAGCCGCAGCGTGAACAATAAAGCGCGGGCAGCAACGGAGGTTCGTTCATGACTGAATCTCCTTCGTCGCCGAGCCGCTGCTGGAAAACACATCGGCGACTTGCCGTTGCATGCGTACAAGCTGTCCGATGGCAATTCCGGTCGCAGCTAGGCAAATTTGCATCATGATCTGCTCAATGGGCGGTGTGGTATGAGCCGCGTCGAACCAAACCGGATCCTTCAAACCGACTAGCAATTCGTAACACACCATCGCTGACAGCGTTCCGTACCAAATCAACGGCAAGTGCCCGCGAAGAGCTGCCAGTGCGATCAGCACAAAATAGAAACTAACTAGCGGGCTTTGCGGTCCCGAACCCAACGCAGCCAGCAATGTCAGCAGCGCCACATCAAGACTGTGCACTACATACTTCAACCAAGATGGTAGCCATTGCCGCGTGAGCACTACTAAGACTGCGAGCGAAACGAATAACCAAGCCGCTGCCAAGTAAGTCGCTTGACGATGGAACTGTTGCGCAGCATCCGAACGCTCTGCAAATACAAGAAAATGCAGCAACTGTGCTGCGTAACAAGTTGCAACAAGCACGACGCGCATCACAGCAACTCGCAATTCACCTTCATATTGCAACCACCGCCCCACCACTCGCCTTCGATCGACTGTCACCGAATTTTCCATGATCACTCAATTCCTTGTTCGGCAAATTCCAGCGAGGCGGACGCATTGAATAAACAGTTATTTGCGATTGGTTCGATCGCCTCGATCTACGTTGGCGATAATTCGGTGAAAGTGCAATTTGACCTCCTGTGCGACCACGCGCCGTACGCCCTCAACCAAACACCGTGGCTCGTTCTCTTCCTGCCCTTGTTGAATGATGTCTTCAAGTCTCGTTCCAGGCAAAACAGTGAAAGTTGATTGGTGAATCGTTTGGTTCCCAGCATCTAACTCGGGCACAATGAAATGGCAAGTTGCACCATAGGTTAGCATTCTTCCCGCGAAAGCATCATGATACGGGCGAAACCCTGGAAAGCTTGGCAGCAAGCCGTGGTGCAAATTGATGATACGACCACCCGCAAACTTCCAACACGTGTCCGGCGGTAGAACTCGCATGTACCTCGCCAGCACAATGTAATCGACCGCATAACGATCGAACAACTCGACCAGTTTCGCATCGTCCGCAGAACCATCTTCGCGTCCGATATTGTGCCACGGTACTGAAAACTCACTCGCCAATTTTTCGCAGCGCTTCCGATTGCCGATTAGCACTGTGGCTTCTGCATCGATCACGCCCTCTCGAATCGCTTCGAGAACCGCGCGCGGCGTCGATTCTTGATAAGTCGTACAGATCGCCAGCCTTGCTTTTCGCCCGATCGGCTTGGGCGTCCACACACGAATCGATAGCTTCTTACGATCGCCAATCTCAGCCATATGAGCTCGAACTGCGTCGAACCGCGACGCATCGATTTGTAAGCGACACATCATTGCGAACACTGCCGCTTCGTCGTGATCGTACATCTGGATCTCAGCGATATTCGCTCCCTGCTCAGTCACTTCGTGAATGATCGGATCCGCCAAGCCAACATTGTCGGGTCCCACCGCAGTAATAACGATTTCCATAAGCCGTAAGTCACGTGAGAAATTGAGAAGAACTCTAACTGAAACTAGTAATCACTTTCTTGCACGGTTACATCAGACGCGCCTGATTCCGTTACCCGTCGCGCGACACGCATCTTAGCACTTCGCGACCGTGAATTGCGATTCGTTTCCGCATCGGTCGCTTGAACTGGGCGGCGAGTAACAACCTCAAGACGCGGGTCGTTACGAAACGCGTACTTAACCAAGCGATCTTCCAGCGAATGGAAACTGATGATCAGCAACGCTCCGCCCGGGTTCAAGCAATCAGGCAGTCGCGCGAGCGCTCGTTCTAATATTCCTAACTCGTCGTTTACAGCGATTCGCAGCGCCTGGAAAGTTCGCGTTGCGGGATCGATGCGTCCGTGTTTCTTGCCCGGCACCGAACGATAAATCAGTTCGCGCAGTTCCGATGCGTTTCGAATCGGATGCTCTTTCCTCGTTTCCACGATGCGTTTAGCTATCCGTCGGCTGAAGCGTTCTTCGCCGAACTGGTAAATGGTGTCCGCCAACGTCTTTTCTTCGACTCGCTGCAACCATTCCCAAGCCGCTTCGCCTTGAGTCATATCGAAGCGCATATCGAGCGGTCCATCAGCAGAGAAACTAAAGCCGCGTTCACGATCAGCCAATTGATCACTGCTCAAACCCAAGTCCAACAGAATCCCGTCGACGGATGAGATCCCAAGTTCGGTCAATGTCTCCGGAATGTCATCGTAAGAGGAATGCCGCGCGACGCAGTTCGCGGGAAGCTGCCCCGAAAGGCTTTCGATGACTCGCGGGTCGCGGTCAACGGCGATCAGTTTCCCTGATGCACCGAGTTGTTCAGCAAGCAAACGCGAGTGACCGCCACCACCCGCTGTGCCATCAACCCAAACTTGACCCGTCTTGGGAGCCCCAAGCGCGAGCACTTCAGCAGGTAGAACGGGAACGTGAACAGTATCAGTCATCAAGAAGTTCCGACCGGCAATTCAATGCCTTCGTTAGTCAACTGAGCTGCGTCCAACCATCCATGTTGCATGGCGAGCCAGACGAGCAGCCCCTTTTGCGCGTGCATCCGATTGCCCGCCTGTTCCACGACAGCACTCGATTTGCAATCCATAATTTCGTCGGTAATCTCTTCGCCGCGACGTGCTGGTAAACAGTGCAGCACTTTGCAATGAGGCGATGCCATGGCCATCAGTTTGCAATTCACCTGGAACGGCGCGAAAGCAGTTCGCCGTGCTGCGGCTTCCGCTTCCTGCCCCATGCTGGTCCACACGTCGGTGTAGACAAAGTCCGCACCTTCTAACATCTCCTTCGGTGCATCGCTTTGCACAATGTCCGCATTTGGGTAACGTTCGAGGATATGCGCAACGGACTCTTCGCTGAAACGATACTCCGCTGGTCCGAGCAAACGGAACCGCAATCCAACCATCGCCGAAGCCACCGCTAGCGACCTGGCAACGTTGTTTCCGTCGCCAACAAATGTAACCGTCTTGCCAGCAAGCGATCCGCAAGCTTGTTGCATCGTCAGTAGATCAGCTAGCGCTTGGCACGGATGCGACAAATCGGTCAGACCGTTTATGATCGGTACACAGTTGTGTTTGGCCAGTTCTTCAACCGACTCGTGCGACTTCGCGCGGCAGACGATAAAGTCAGCGTACTGAGCTAGCACGCGCACAAAATCGGCTGTCGACTCGCGGCTCTTCCAACCCACTTCGGCACCCAGGAACATTGCGGCACCGCCAAGCTGCTGTATACCGGCTTCGAAACTGACGCGCGTCCGCAAGCTCGGCTTTTCAAACAACATCGCGAGCACCCGACGCTGCAGCCAAGGCGGACGGCAACCACGCTTGAGCAACTGCTTCATCTGCTCGGAGAGACTTAAGATTGTTTGTAGTTCTTGTTGACTAATGTCAAATAAGGAAATTAAATGTCTCACGACAAACCTCAAATCATGAGCCGACGGATGGCTCGCGAGAAAAGTGAATCGCTGGACCGCACGAGCTTAAATGTTAAGTGCTCGGCGCCAGCAACTCGGGTTGCGTCATGGCCGAAATTCGCTCAGCCAACGCGTCCGCCAAAATGGAAACGCCTCGATCAATTTGTGCTTCACTAATATTCATCGCAGGCAATAAACGTAACACAGTTGAGTGAGTGCAGTTGATCAGCAGCCCGCGCTCCAGGCAGGCTTCAACCACTTCAGTACCATCAAAATCTAATTCAATTCCAATCATCAATCCAGCCTGTCGGATTGCGCGTATGTGCGGAAATCGTTCCGCCAAATCCGCCAGTCGCTCCGCAAAGTGGCTCGCGTTCGCGTTCGCCCGCGCCAGCAGACCGTCGGCTTCGATCGTCTCCAAAGTTGCAATTCCCGCAGCCGCCGCAATCGGATTGCCGCCGAAAGTGCTCGCATGCATGCCAGCTCGCAAGCTCGGAGCGATCTCGCGGCGAGCGACCATCGCCCCACCAGCGATACCGCCGCACAGCGATTTCGCTAGCGTCATGATATCAGGTTGCACGCCGAAATATTGGTAACCAAACCATTCGCCCGTTCGACCGCAACCGGTTTGCACTTCGTCGAAAATCAGTAGCAGACCGTTATCGTCAGCTAACTTGCGCAGACCCTGCAAATACTCCTGTGTCGGAATTTGCACGCCACCTTCGCCCTGAATCGGTTCCAACATGATCGCGGCAGTGGAATCCTCAATCCGCTTTTCCACTTCCGACAAATCAAATGCCGGCGCGTACACAAATCCAGCTACCATCGGTCCCAAGCCCGCATGGTATTTTGGTTGAGCCGTTGCAGCAAGCGCGCCGAAAGTGCGGCCATGAAATCCACCTTGCATCGTAATAATCTTGTAGCGCTCCGGGCCCTGGTGCAGTCTCGCGAGTTTTATCGCGGCTTCGTTCGCTTCCGCGCCGCTATTACAAAAGAACGCTTGGCCATCAAAGCTGCGCTGGATCAACATCTCAGCCCACTGACCCTGCAATTCCATGTGCCAAGTATTTGGAACATGCATAAGTGTTGCAACTTGACGCTGCACCGCTTCAACAACGCGCGGCGGACAATGACCAATGAGATTGCATCCCCAACCAGGAAAGAAGTCTAGATACTCGTTGCCTTCACTATCCCAAACGACCGAACCTTCACCCCGCACCAAGTTTACTGGATAGCGGCGATAATTAGGAATCACATATTTTGCAAACAGTTTTTCTGTTTCCTGCGAACTCATGTTCGAATGATTCGTCATTCTTCCACTCCGGTACAGTTGATAGGTCGCTGTCTGTCGAGCATTTGCTAGGTAGCACTGGCTAGCTAGGTAGCACTGGCTGGCAAACTCATTGGCTTTCGTTGTTGAACGATTTCAGTCCCAACGCCGCTGGTTGTGTAGATCTCCAGCAACAGCGAGTGCCGCAATCTACCGTCAATGATATGAACCTTGCGCACTCCGCGTTTCAAAGTCGATAAACACGCTTCTATCTTTGGAATCATTCCCGCATCGATCACTTTGTCAGCAATCAACTGCTCTGCTTCGGCGGCTGTCAACGAATGAATAATCGTTTCCGGTTTGTGCTTGTCGCGGCGCACGCCGTTCACGTCGCTCAGAAAAATCAGCTTCTCCGCACCCAACGCTTCCGCTACAGCCATCGCGGCCGTATCTGCGTTTACGTTATATTTCTGCCCATGTTCATCGATGCACATCGACGGAATTACCGGCACTTGGTTCGCATGCGCTAAGTTCTCGATCACCGCGCGATCAACTCGCGTGACTTGACCGACGTACCCCAAGTCCAACGGAGTTCCATCGTCGTCCGCTAGCAATAGCTTTTCGCCGTACAGCACATTTGTACCGTTAGCGAAATTTAAATTCACAGCTCGACCACCAAGTCGCTCGATTTCGTCAGCGAGACCCTGATTCACCTCCCCAGCCAACGTCTTTTCGACGATTTTCAACGTCGCTTCGTCGGTCATGCGTCGGCCTTTGACCCATACCGGCGTTATCTTCGCTTCATCCATCGCTCGATTAATGCTCGGCCCACCACCGTGCACAATTACTGGCTTCATGCCGACGGTTTCCATGAAAATCACGTCGAGCAACAGATGATGAATCGCAGCGGTATCCTCCAGCAGACTTCCGCCCAGCTTGATCACCGTGGTTTTTCCACGGAAACTGCGAATCCAGCCCATAGCTTCAATGAGCGTATCCGCTTTTGCAATAGCATCGTCCACTTGTTGTCGTTCTCCGTTGAGCTGCCTAGCATCTATAATGTTGCGAAAGCCGGTAATGTTGCGGAAGCTGGTCGTTGTTATATTCGGTTGTTCAGTCGCGGAAAATTCGTGTGCAGAAAATTCGGCACTCAAGCGTCGGAGCGGCAGAGTTCCGGCAAGTCCACCCGCTCGCTGAGGAAACTTGTTGATGAAATCCGTCGCAGCGCGCGTAAGTTCGCAATGCATTCGCCAGCTACGTGGATTGAGTGTCTTCGATTTAGCAGTGCGAAAACGCGTAATGCTAACGCAACGCAAGGACGAGTGTCAATCTGACTGGAGCTGAGGAATGATGAACGTAGCTGAACGAAATACGACAACTCGCTCGATTAGGAGCCTCGCGAGAGTGCAGATCTGCGTAATCGTTACGCTTTGCCTGTTCACGATGCTTTCGATCGCTGGCGGAGCCGAACCGTTGAAATCGGCAGCGATGTTCCGCGGCCCAGTTGACGTGGCGATCGGTTTTAAAGATTCGAAAGAAACGTGGGCTGTTACCGCAAATGAACTTTCCGGTACAGCTTCTTTGGTTGCTATAAATTCTCGAACGGTGCTGGATGAAGTTGCTCTGAGCGGACATCCGGTGGCAGTCGTTGGTGTAGGTTCTGGGAAGTTTGCGTTGAGCTGTCCTGACTCAGGTGACGTTGTGCTAGTCGAAGTGCAAGATGAGAAACTTGTCATCATCCGTCGCACGCATGTGGGATTGTTGCCCCACGGCTTAGCTGTTTCACAACCTGCCAACGATGCTGCTGACGCTCCGCTCACGTCTGTCTTCGTTGGGTTGCAAGCTACCGGTGAAGTCGCTGAACTGGATCTAGCGAATGCGACGGTGAAGCGAAGATTCGCTGTTGGTCACTGGCCTCGCTATTTAACGGTGGCGCGTGATGGCAAGCGATTGGCAGTGGGGCTAAGCGGCGAAAGCGCGATGGCGATTGTGGATGCCGCGACCGGTGAAACGCTTTATCGTGAACCTCTGAGTGGCGGCATTAACCTTGGTCACTTGCAAGCGTCCGCTGACGGCGCGAACGTCTACTTTCCATGGATGATCTACCGCAGCAATCCGATCAATCCTCGCAACATTCGTCGCGGTTGGGTGCTCGCTAGTCGAGCCGCGCGAGTACGATTCGATGGCCCGGCGGATCGCGAAGCTATCTCGTTGGACGTCCCAGGAATCGCCGTTTCTGACCCACACGGAATCGCTCTAACGCCCAACGAACATCGAATGGTCGTCAGTTCATCCGGCACGCACGAACTGCTCGTCTATCGCCTTGGCGACTTGCCGTTCATTGGAGCGGGTGGACCCGGTGATTTGATAGACGAAAAACTGCTTCGAGATAAAGATCTGTTCTATCGCATCCCAATTGGTGGACGTCCTATGGCGGTTCGCGCACTATCGGACAATCGCCACGTTCTAGTCGCCAATCACCTGACGGATGAACTGCAGATTGTTGATGTGGAGTCAAAGAAGCTGAGCGGTGCCGTTCAGCTTGGCGCGCCTCCCACCGATTCTCCGGAGCAAATGATTGTTCACCGTGGCATGGAGATTTTCTACGATGGCCAGCGAAGCCTCGATCAATGGTATAGCTGTGCGTCCTGTCATCTCGACGGCGGCAGTAATTCGCGTCCCATGGATACTTGGAACGACGGCACAGCTCTGACGGTAAAGACTGTGTTGCCGCTGCACGGAGTCGTCGAAACTGCACCCTGGACTTGGCACGGTTGGCAAAACGAACTGGACGAATCTATTCAGAATTCCTTTACGGATACGATGCAGGGTAAGCCGGCCAGCCTAGAAGACGTTCAAGCGCTTCGCGCCTATCTAGCAACCATCAGAGTTCCGGCTAACCCGTTTCGCACAGAGAATGGAGCACTCACGCCGCAAGCCGAAGCGGGTCGAAAACTGTTTGAAAGTTCCGACATTGGTTGCGCGAGTTGTCATAGCGGCGCGACGTTTTCCGACGGACTCAACCATGACGTAGGACTCGGTTCCGACAGTGACAAGTACCCAACGCACAACACACCGAGTCTCGTTGGGACTTATCGTAAAGTACGCTGGTTGCACGACGGCCGCGCCAAGACCCTTGAGTCGCTACTAACGCAATATCATTCGCCAGAGAAAGTCTCCGGAGGCATTGCACTTAGCGATGATCAAGTGCAAGCGTTAGTCGCCTATTTGAAGTCGCTGTAAGTTCGACTTACTTTGTGCGCGGATCGCAAGCCTTCATCCGTGGGACAAACATGCCATCCCTGGGACAAACATGCCATCCGTGGGACAAACGTACCATCCGTGGGACAAACACTGTCAAGCACGCGGTTTTTCCAGTGCTCGCGCAAAACGAAAACTTGTTTCCAAGCGAAGTCTGCCGATGTGGTGCAGTGTTTATATTGAATAATCGTAACGGGAACGAATCCAATTTCAGTAGCGCACGCCAAGATGGTGTTGCAACACGATCGGCAATGAGTTCAACTAATCGCATGTATACGGATAAACCCAGCGAGCTATTGCAAGATGCAAAACCTGATCGATCTTCCCAAGCGGGCTCACGTCGCTCTTCTTCTACAAATCGGCGAGCGACTTAACAAGATCTCGAAACAATTCGAGAGAGCACAGCGACTTATAGGAAGAACTGAAGTCGAGGAACCCCATCTCTTCTTCGACACAGCTGCATTGGAATGGCAGTTTCCGTACTATGAAACGAGCTATTCGATTGATGAACCTGATTACGAAGGCCGAGTCTCGATCATAATGGACTTTAAGGAGTCCTGGTTGCACCACGCCCAGGCCGGCACTGACTTGTTGAGCGAGTGCTTTCCGACGCCATGGCGCCGAACGTGCGACTGCGAATCACCTCATGGCTCGTCGCAACCATGCATCCATTTTCTTGCCGCTGTGCAGTATTTGCAAAAGCGCTTTGCGAAAGCAAGCGTCGCTTCGATGGTGGAGTGGATGTCGGAGCGATTGCGTGATCGGACCGTCATCGGTGACGACATCGTTGAAGGAATCGAGAGCACGCTGACTGAATTCACTCCAGTAGCCAGCGAACCGACTCGAGTTCAATGGCGGCTGAAAGTAGTCGAAAATCCTTATGATGACGGCAACAACCTAAAAATTTGCCCGTGCATTCAGAAATTGTCGGCCAAGGGAAAATGGTCGGC
>JBGSJB010000579.1:0-7725 GCA_041742175.1 Pirellulaceae bacterium | reverse complement strand
GGGTCCGCGGAAGTAATCGAAGGTGACTTGGATCTGTTCGGGCTGCTTCAGGACGCAACCTACGACGGCAAGGTAGAGCGAGCCATCCTTTTTCACGTCGAAGCCTGGGACGTTAATTGCCCACAGCACATTCATCGACGTTATCTCGATGGACGCTAGCTTTCTACCGCCCGCTCCAATGAGGCTGAGTTCTGTTGAACTCCGAATGGGGCGGAACGGCAAGGGTCCCAACGCAGTCCTGTTCCCCGCAGATTCTGATCCATTGACGGTGAAACATCAAATGCAATGCTTGTCGCATTCACTGGAAACGAGAGTGTGCCTGTGGTTGACGATGGCGCGAGCTTCTTCAAGCTGCACTCAAACGCGTTAGGTACACCGTTTTGTCCGCGGCTTGCGGTAGCGATTGACTGTGATCTTTTTCGATAGCCCTGTCCAAGCCGTAGTGCCAATTCGCTACTTTCGCCCCTGCTTTACGTTTTCGACGTCAAACTTCTTTGTGAAATCAGCGGTCGACATACGGTCGCTGTTGCTTTTGCCAACATGACGAAACATTTCTTTTCCCTGCCGATCAAGTGCTATGAGCGCAGGAAAGTGAACGCTTTGGCCATGAAACTTATAACCGTTGGGTACCTTATACTGCTTTGCCAGTTTGGCATCAGCATCTCGATAAATATTTGGCAAATCCTTGAGATCCGCCTTATCGAGGTGACTCGCCCACTGCTTAATGTCCGCAGCGCTATCGGGTTTTAAGAATACGTGTACGACATCAGTCGAATTGGCGGCAAGCTTCGCGTACTCGTGAGTGTATCGCAGGCAGTATGGGCACTCCGTCTTGAGTAAGAAATGCAAAACTACGGATTTGCCGCGGTTCTTCGACAGTTGGAACTTGCTGTCATCAAGAGCTGATGGAACAGTAAAGTCGCTCGGGTTTTCAGCTTGAAAGCTTGAAAATGCAATTGTCGTTAAAACCATTAGTGCGACTGCATAAGTCTTCATAAAGTAATCCTTGCTGGAGGTTAAGTAGAATGCATCAGTGTGATTTGACGGTGAGTTAGTTGCTTCAAGAATTTTCGCGAACGACGCGGATATCGACTTCGCGATCGACAAAACTCCACTCTTCTGTCGCACGCAGTCGAGTCAGTAACTGATCAAATGCAACTGTGTCTTTCTGTGCGAATTCGAACCAAGTGATGAAGTCAAATGGCTCAGCGGTCGTAAGATCTCGGCAGTGATGCAATCGCCTTGCTATGGCTGGCAAGTAATCGATCCCAATCTTGTTGTGGCCTGACTTTTCCTCAAATATTGCCCTACGCTCATCCTGCGTTAAAGACCACCATTTCGCGTTTTTGCGAATCGAAATCATCGCTCCACAATTCGCCTCAGCCCTGCCAAGGCTCGCTTGCTTTAACAAAAGCTGGTCTTTTTCGTTACGCTCGACGTAGCGTTCGTTGCTGGTTGCGCCACATAGAATCCAAGCTGCGTCAGAAGATTCCTTTGCTGTACCAGCAACAATGCTAAGCTTCTCGACTGTTGGCAAACTCTCTCCCGAAATTGCCGCTACCTCTGTTACCCTCCAAGCTCCAGAATTGCCACCGACAAAAGAAAACAATCGTGGATTTACTTGCATGGCTTCTCGCGGCTTTGATTGGAGTTCCGTTGTTTGAGAAGGTAGCTTCCCGGCGGCGAAAGTTAGTGCACCAAGCGTTATGCTTTGAATATGGAAACTTCGGCGACTAGTTGTGACGTTTTTCAAAGTTCGCAACCTCATTTCTAAAACAATTAGTAAGACTCAAGCTCTATGCCTCCACGACCACATCGGAAGTCGCGTGAGCTTGACATGCCAGGATCCAACCATTGGACTTTTCCGTAGAGGTTAGTGCGTCCTCAGTATCCATGACCACTGAACCGGAAAGCAGACGCGTCTTACACTGGCCACAAATTCCAGATCGGCACTCGAAAGGCAAGTCGATCGAAGATGCTTCAGCAGCTTCGAGCACAGTAGCTTCCGCGTCCATCTCGATTGTTTGCTTCGAGCGGTTGAAAGTGATTCGCAATTCTTTTGCGATTAATTCTGGCTGTTCAGCGACGATGTTCGAATGCGTCGCGCGTGGCGAGACAAACTCCTCCGTTTTGATTTGCGTTGCCGACACTCCGCATTTCAGCAGCAATTCTCGAGTCGCTTCCATCATGCCTTTCGGACCGCAGAGATGAACTGGCAGTTGTGTTAAGTCACCAACTAGATTCTGCAG
The DNA here is from genome assembly GCA_041742175.1 of Pirellulaceae bacterium. Classification (GTDB taxonomy): domain Bacteria; phylum Planctomycetota; class Planctomycetia; order Pirellulales; family Pirellulaceae; genus Aureliella. The sequence continues at coordinate 5,476 of JBGSJB010000579.1, read as the reverse complement.
GAGCACCTCGGAGAGAAAACCACGATGACCGCGCCAAGAACTCTCCTCGCCGGCTTGAGTCAACGTGATGCAAAGACGAAAGTTGGGAAACCGCTTGCTCAGTCGATAAAGTTCTTCGCGAAAGATAATATCGTTTTCCGTTCTTGCGACCACAACAAAGTAGATCACGCCATCCCAAGCTCGGTCAGTCAAGTAACGGGCGACGGACATCAACGGCGTAATGCCAACACCGCCAGCTATCATCAGAATCGCTGGCGACTCATTACCTGTGAAAACAAATTTACCAGCTGGGGCCGTCGCGATAATCGTATCGCCCACTTTCAGGGTGTCGTGCAAATGGCGTGACACGAGCCCATTGGGATCTCGCTTGATCGTTAGTTCACAGGCATTCTTGAGCGTTGGCGAAGAGGCGATCGTGTAAGATCGGTTGATGCGTTTGCCATCGATCATCAATTGCAGACTCAGATACTGACCGGGCAGATAAGCAAACGGCAGCCCACCAGACTTCGCCTGGAATCGAAAAGTTTTCACGTCTGACGTCACCTGTGTGATCGACACGACTGACAACTCGCCTTTCCAAGTTTTCGATTTCCTCGGCGCGACTGCATTCTTGGCAGGCTTACGTGGCGTTCCTTGAGCGGATCTTCGCAATTCCAAATAGTGCTTTCCAAACCTGGTTCCGAGCAAGGCAGTTAGTACAAATGCAAATGCCACCGGTTGACGAACGTCTGACTTCACTAATAAGTAGTAGTGAACGACACCCAACGCCGCAACAACATAAGCCAATCTATGCAGGAGTTTCCAGCGCTTTGGCCCAAGCTGCTGAATCATGAAGTTCGTCGAAGTCACGGCGAGCGGAATCATCAGAAACACGGCAAGCGTTCCAACTTGGAGGAACCGACGCAACCAGATCTCGTTGATCGTGCTTGCGATGCTGAGTTCCCGATCGAACGCAACATAAATCGCAACATGGACAACTGCGTAGAAGAACCCATACAAGCCTAGCGCTCGGCGAAACGCGATCCATCCACTCCAGCCAGTCACCCAACGAAGTGGCGTAATGACCAAAGATAAGAATAGAAAAACCAAGGAGAGAATACCGGTGACGTGAATTGCATAGTTGACCGAGTTTACTCCCAGCTGCCCACAGTAAGCATCCCAACCAAGTACCAGCAGCGGAACAAATCCGTTAACGATGACTAGCCATCGATTGAATTGCAGGGAGTTCATTCTCAACTCTCGGGTGGATGGGCGTTGAACGGCACTAATTTCAAGCTATGCGTTATCAATAGAAACGTCGCAAGTCCATCCCTTCGTAGAGACCCGCCACTTGCTCTTCATATCCATTGAACATCAGCGTTTTGCGGCGTTTTGTCTCGCCGATTCGTTGCTCAGTCGCTTGGCTCCAACGCGGATGATCCACGTTTGGATTCACGTTGGCGTAGAAGCCATATTCGTTTGCCGCAAATCGACTCCAACTGGTTTTGGGTTCATCGGAGGTCAGCGTGATCTTCACGATGCACTTGATCCCTTTGAACCCATACTTCCACGGAACAACCAAACGCACAGGAGCACCGTCTTGAGGTGGTAAGACCTTGCCATAGAGTCCTGTTGCAAGAATCGTCAGTGGATGCATCGCTTCGTCCATCCTTAGCCCTTCGATGTAAGGCCACTCCAAGACATCGGTTAACTGGCCAGGCATTCTGATCGGATCGAGAAGCGTTTCGAATGCCACATACTTCGCATTGGGCATCGGCCCCACCGCTGCCAATAAGTGTGCAAGTGGCACTCCTGCCCACGGGATTACCATTGACCACGCCTCTACGCAACGCATGCGATAAATGCGTTCCTGAGGAGCACTAAGTGCGTGCAAATCATCTATCGTGAAGCTACCAGGTTTATCGACCATTCCGTCGACAATAATTTTCCAACCATCAGTCTTAAACCCCGATGCGGCCGAGGCCACAGCCTCCTTGCTGGTAGTGAATTCGTAGAAGTTGTTGTAGTTCAGGATGCTGCTTTCCGCGGTGGAGGGTTCATCCACGCGCCAACCGCGAGCCAACAACTCTTCGGGCGACTCAGTTGCGGCGCTGAGCGCCTCTATCGGTGCAGTCTGCGCACTCATCTTTGTCACGGGGTTGAACCAGCGATACAGACCTGCGGTGGCAATCACACTGCCGGCCGCTACCCCTGATCGCATCCATTGACGTCGATTGAAGTACAACGTTGGTGGCGTGACTTCGTCCTTGTCGATCGTTTCCTGCATTGCCTCAATCCTTCCATCGAATCGCCGTAAAGATCTGCGACCGGGCCGCACACGGTCCGTAAGGTGATTGAACAATTGCTACTTTGCCGTGTCATTCATCATCTTGTCCTCTTTCATCATCTTGTCCTCTTTCATCGGTGCGTCCTTCATCATCATGTCACCGCTCGTCGGCGTGTCGCTTTTCATCATGGCGTCGTCCTTGGGTTTGTTCCCCAGCATGTCGCCATCGGACATCATTTTTTCTTCCATCTTCATCGTTTCGCCGGACACATTCGATGCGGACTTGGGAGCTTCAGTGGTCGAGCAACCGATAAACGTGACGGCAATCACGAGACAAAAAGAGATAGTTAAAATCGTTCGCTTCATAATGAGAAATCCTTGAGGAGAACTGTACTAGAGCAGTGACGTACTTTGCCGCGATCGGCATGTACTATTGACGAGGTCAGCCCAGGTACTCTTACGCCGCTTTTACCGAAAAGTTAAAATTCGCGCGGCGGGATCATCATGCTGTGACAGTCGTTGGCAACATTTCAGAATATTAAGAGTCGCCATATCAAGAGTCGCCGGCATCCGCAGCACGCACGGCTTCCAGAAGCGACTCGTACTCATAGGCGCAGCATGCGCACTGGCTTAGGTGAACTTGAACCGCTTCGAGTAGTGCGTTGAGTTTCTCACCTTTCAACTCTGCGTCCGCGAGTTGGGCACTCAGGTCGAAACAGCCGTCGCAATCCAGTTGATCGGGCACTGCGGCATAGATCGATTTGAATAGCTTCTGGACTCGTGAAATTGCAATTGTCATGCTTGAGCCTTTACCCGATCAACTCAAAAACGTCTTCAGCGGTAAATCCAACTGCTTCAAGCGCCTGACGCAGCTTTAGCCTGGCATCGTGAGCCAGTTTGTAAACAGCGTTGCGATTGCTGTTCATGCGCACGGCGATCTCTTCCACCGGCAGACCTTCCAGCGACCCGCGAATCGCCATACGCTGCTTGTCACTCAACTGTTCATTGATCAATCGTTGCAACAGCAAAAGTAGGTCTTGACGATCCGTAACGCCTTCCGCGTGGCTTCGATCAACCAATGCGATTTGCATTGCGCCACTATCCAGCGAAAGGTCGATCGATACGTCGCGGTAGTAACGCTTTCGCAATTCACTCATTCCGACGCGCATCGCAATCGCCATCGACCATGTCTCAAAGCGACTGCGCTGCTGAAAGGTGTCTATCGAGTCGAGAATTTTGAGCAACGCGACTTGAACAATGTCTTCGACTTGCGCCTTGCCCCCGTAGCGATGCCGTAATGAACGGTTCAATCCGCGCACCAAATAGACACGAAGCTCTTCAATCGCTTGCTCGCGGTCACTTGATTTCAGTCGCTGCAACCAAGGATTTTGGTTTACCTGCCGGAGGTCGGTCACGTTAAGATTTTGTTCCTGTAGGGGACGTCTGCTGTTTGTTAGAACGCGCAGTTCGAAAGATCTTACCTGCCCAGGCCCAAATTTCGAGAAATTATTCTCGCGGTCCTACGTAAGATCCAAGTTTGAATCACGTCTAACTGGCAGCGCCACGGCATGAGGCGGCAAACAGAGCACTCTCATACGCTGCCAAGAAGGAGCAGGTTTAACATGCAAATACAGAAGTCTTTTTGGGTTGTACTGTGTGGTGTAATCGCTGTGGGCAGCCAATTGATTGCGAGAGACCCCAGCCTCGAACACGCACCGCTGTCCGCTGATTTAACTGCTGTACCGCAGAATTTATTGGCGCTTAGCCACACGCCCGAAGTTCAGCAGCAATTAAATTTCACGGCGCAAGAGCAGCTTGAATGGGAAGCGACGCTTCGCGAGATCGATAAAGTTTGGTGGCCGGCGCGAATTCTCCCTGTTGATCAACAGCGGAAGACTATTGCGGACTTAGAAACGAAACTTGTGGCTGGCCTTGAACGGATTCAAGGCAAGCAGGCCGTGGTTCGGTTGCGTCAGATTGAGCTGCAATCGCAGAGCGCTCGCGTGTTGCTTCGGCCCGAAATTAGCAAGCTTCTGCAGCTTGACGCCCATCAAAGTAAGAAGCTGACCGAACTGTTTGCCGAAACCGACGCTCTTGGCAAGGACATTGCGCCTCAGGATGAAAAGCGGACGCAGCGGTTTGTTTCCGCCAAACAAGCCGAATCCACGAAGGCGCTCGCTATTCTCCAGCCCGTGCAAGCACAACTTTTGCGTCAATCGTTCGGCGAACCGCTCGACACGACGAAAGTCGAACGCATTTATCCCTTCGCCCCCGAACTGATCGATTCAAAGTCTTGGACGGGTTCGCCGGTCAAGCTTGAATCGATGCGAGGCAAAGTTGTACTAGTTCATTTCTATGCTTTTCAGTGCCATAACTGCATCGCCAATTTCGGACACTACAAACGCTGGGATGAAACACTAAAAAGCCAAGGTGTCGCCGTCATCGGCATTCAGACTCCGGAGACCCCATCCGAACGCGATCCGGAAAAGGTGATTAGCGCGGCTAAAAAGGAAGGCTTTAAGTTTCCTGTATTAATCGATATTGAAAGCAAGAACTGGAGTGCTTGGGGGAACACAATGTGGCCAACTGTCTATGTCATCGATAAGAAGGGCTACATCCGATTTTGGTGGCAAGGTGAACTGAACTGGCAAGGCGCCACCACGGACAAGAAGGTCGAAGCCGTGGTCGCTCAGTTGTTGAAAGAAGACGCTTAATGCCAGCCCATCTACATGATGCCAGCCCATCTACATGGAAGGCTTTCGACAGAGTCTTTCAAGCCGGCTTTACGACGACATAAAGTAGATGCGTCAACTCCGATTTATGCAGCAGGCCCCGCTCTGACTGAGTCAACCGAACCTGCTGAACAACGCGTAACGAAAACTAAACTTTATCGAAGAACTGCATCGTACGCTTTGCGTTTTGCAGCTGCCTCGCGTTTCTTGGCCTCTATGTACCAACCATTTCTTGCATAGAACTCAGCGTAGAACTGCTGGTTGAAATTTGCATAGTCGTACGAGCAGCAACGCGTGGTACTGCACGAGCCGCAAGGTGGAGCGGGTGTTGGGGGCAGAACCAGTGCTTTGAAGGTCGCAAATTAGGCTACGCATTGGTTGAATTCGCGGATTCGTTTAACAATTGGTATGTTGAGACGTGTGGTGTGCCTTTGAAACGGGTTCGAGGAGTTGGTGGTTTCTTCGGGCCGCGTGTGTT
>JBGSJB010000578.1:0-5486 GCA_041742175.1 Pirellulaceae bacterium | reverse complement strand
AACGGATTATGCATGCAGTGGGATTCGCCGGGGGCTTACTTCAGACGCTTGGAACAATGGTTAGCGCTTGAAGCGGTGGCTGAACGGGAACGGATGGCTGAGCGCCGATCGATGCAGCGTAGCGGCGATGCTGAGCGGTCTGGCGAAACGCTGGTGAACTTGCGGCTGGTCGACCATCGCACAGGATTGGCTGGTCGTTTGCTGTTAGATCTTGCCAAGCCGGCCGGTGCCTTGCTGCCCATGAATCGTTTAAGAGTTGGTTCGCCGGTTGTCTTGTCGGACGATGACGACGCTAGCGACAAAGGGATTTCGGGCGTTATCAGTCGCCGCACTAGCAATGCAATCGAAGTTGCCGTTGAAGAGTGGCCTGAAGCGACACGTCTTCGGTTGGACCTCTCGCCTGACGAACGCACTCGTCAGCGGCAGTTGTCTGCGATGCAGATTGCAAAGCAACTCAGCGGCTCATCAGCGCGGCTGCGCGACATGTTACTGGGAACACGCGAGCCGCGGTTTGATGAACCGAAAGCAGTTGAATTCTTTACCGATCTGAATCCACCGCAACAAGATGCAGTTCGTTTCGCGCTTTCGTCACGCGACATCGCGATTCTGCACGGACCGCCGGGAACTGGCAAGACGACGACACTGGCGGAGGTTGTGTACCAAGCCGTGCGTCAAGGGTTAAAAGTTCTAGCCTGCGCGCCGAGCAATACGGGCGTCGACAATCTGCTTGAACGATTGGTTGAGATGATTCCATCGGTGATTCGAGTTGGCCATCCGGCCCGCGTATTTGAAGCGCTTCGTGGGCATACGCTCGATGAGCTTGTGGAGAACGATTCGAACACCGCCGTGGTTCGCGATATCAAACGCGAGATTGAGCAGCTGATGCGTTACGCCGCGCGTGAAACCCGCAGTCGCGAAGGCAATCGAGCTCGTGGCGAATTGTTCGCTGACATCGGGCGCCTTCGACATCAAGCGAAGATGTTGGAACGCAACACAATCAACTATGTGCTCGATTCAGCGGATGTCATTTGCACTACGACAACTCTCGACGAAGACTTGCTGGGTGATCGTACATTCGATCTCGTCGTGATGGACGAAGCGTGTCAATGCACCGAGCCAGCGATGTGGCCTGCGGTCCTGCGAGCTGATCGATTGATTCTGGCTGGCGATCATTGTCAGTTGCCGCCAACGGTCGTTTCTGCTGAAGCCGCGCGACAAGGGCTCGGACGGAGTTTGATGGAACGTTTAGTTCAAGAGCATGGACAATCTATTTTTCGGCGCTTGACGGTCCAATATCGAATGCATGAAGCGATCATGGGTTTTTCGAGTGAGCAATTCTATGCAGGCGAGCTGGTTGCGGATGTTTCCGTACGTGAACACTGCTTGCCGGATCTGGAAGGCGTGACCGAAGATGATGTGACGTCGCCGATTCTCGAATTTTGGGATACAGCGGGCGCGGGCTGGGACGAAGAACTTGAACCTGATGGATTGAGCAAAAGGAATCCGAAAGAAGCCAACTGGGTCATCATGCAGGTTCGCAAGTTACTCGACAGTGGAGTCGCCGCAGAACAGATCGCTGTCATTGCACCCTACGCCGCACAAGTTCGCTTGATCCGCAATCGCTTGCAGCATTCCGCAATCGAAGTTGATACCGTAGATGGATTTCAAGGGCGCGAAAAAGAGGTTGTGATCGTTACGTTCGTCCGCAGCAATGCAGAGGGCGAAATCGGTTTTCTCGCTGATACTCGCCGCACTAATGTAGCACTCACCCGGGCTAAACGTGCGCTTCGCGTTATCGGAGACAGCGCCACGCTTGCTAACAATGCTTTCTACCGCGAAATGCTTGACTACTTCGAGTTGCACGACGCTTACCACAGTGTCTGGGAGCTGGGAGAGTGAACAAAATCGGTGACAGGAACTGAGGCAAAATGGTTGTGTGTTCGCAGTGGTCGAGCGCAGAGCGCTAAATTCCTCGATTCAGAAGTTCGTTACAATCGGTGATCCATGGAACAACTGCCAACGCCTCACAACAACTTCTTCCAATTCGCCCTGGCGCACTTGCCGAATGCGCGGAGTTTGATTGAGACTCAGCTAAGTCAAGCCGCGCTCGCGGAACTGGACCTTGATTCTCTGCAGTTGGAGACGGGTAGCTTCGTTGACGCTGATTTGCGTGAAAAGTTCTCGGATTTGCTAATGTCAGTGCGTCTTGTCGACTCTGCCCAAAGGACAGCGACTCAGAGCACAGGGTCCCATCACACAGGGTCCCAGCGCACAGGGACTCGTGCGCTGGTGTATTTTCTCTTTGAACATAAGAGCCAGTCCGACCCGCTAACTGCATTTCAGTTGCTTTCCTATATCGTGCGAATTGGGGAGAAGCGACCCCGAGACGGTCTGCCGCTTTGTCCAATTGTGCCGTTGGTGGTCTATCATGGAGAGCGAGGTTGGACGGCGGCGCGAAGTATGAGGGAGCTTTTATCGTCGCCCGATGGGCTTGCGGAATATCAAATTGACTTTCGTTTTCCCCTGTTGGACTTGAGTCAACTTGCTGACGATGAGATTGTCGGCGAACCAATTTTGCAGAGCACTCTGCGGTTGTTAAAATACAGTCGGAGTCTGCAATTGGTCAGTAAACTAGCTGATCTCTTGCGGCATTTCGCTAGTTCGCTTCCCGACAGTCGATTGTCTCAATGGATCCAGGCGATAGGAGTTTACGTTATGTCGGTGAACAAAAATATCGACTCGCAACACTACAAGCAAACGCTCAAGAGCGTCTTCCCAACACAATTCGAACCCGGTTCGCTCGCTGATCGACTCCTCATCCAGGGCCGTGAGGAAGGACGCGAAGAAGGACGCGAAGAAGGACGCGAAGAAGGGCGAAAATCAGTTGTTTTAACTATTCAGATTCTGGAAGAGTTGCTAGGCGAGCAGGTCACGACGACAGAATTGCTGATGGAGCAAGAGCTTGATGCTCTTACGGCAAAAGTGACGTCGCTGCAGCAGCGTTTGCGCGATCGCAAGATTTGATGGATTCGTGCCTTGGATCAACGACACATGATGCTTAAGCGGTCAGGCGGCACTGAGATTTCTATCAAACCAAGCCGCGGCTAAGTTTGTGACAAGTTGGATATCGGCCGGATCTTTGACCAGCAGGTGATCAGCTTTGGGTAAGCAAATGAGGCTAGTTGGTGCCGCTGCAGTTTCGTCGTCGCCGGATCGCTGTGTCAGCAGGCCATACAACCGCAAAGCGTGCTCGAAGGGCAATGTTTCATCTTCGGGTGAGTGAAAGAGCATGGTCGATTTCTGCAAGCTCCGCAGTCGCGAAGGCAGATCGAAAGCGCGAAAGTCATCGACCATCTGCTTTGAAATGCGATAGCTTCGCCCTCCAATCGTAACTTCACCAACACCATTTTCGGCGATCGCCGGAGCCATACGCAGCAGCAGATCAGCTAGGTGTGATGTTTCGCTGGGTGAAGCGATCGACAAAACAGCGCGGACGCTTTGCAATTCATTCGCCATCGACAGACTACATGCGCCGCCAAAACTATGGCCGATCAGGAATTGGGGTGCCGAATAGTTGTGCTGCAGAAATTCGGCTGCCGCGCGCAGGTCAGCTCGATTGGTGGTGAAGTTGGTTTGTGAGAAGTCTCCATCGCTGCCGCCCAAACCAGTGAGGTCATAACGCAGCACCAGGTAGCCGAACTCAGCTAGCCCACGACCGATGCGCACGATGGCTTTCAAGTCTTTTGAGCAGGTAAAACAGTGCGTGAAAAGCACAGTCGCTTTGGGTTGCAAATCCGGCACGTCGACGATCCCGGCTAGTCGAAATCCGGAACCGCCCGTGAATGAAACTCGTTCGCTGCTGCGAGCCAATTTGTGGTCCTGCGAGAAGTGAGTTCTTGTGGCGTGCTAGTTAATTTGAACTGGACACTACCGTTCCAAAGTTACCGCGTTTGATTGCTAGCGCCATCGCTTTGGGAACTTCCGCTTCGGCCAACACGAGATTTGCGCGATTTTCCGCTACGGTCGCTCGGTTTTCCTGTTCCGTCGCGATCGCTTCGGCGCGGCGAGACTCTGCGAGCGCGCGAGCTACGCGCACATCCGCTTCGGCTTGATCGGCTCGCAACCGAGCACCGATATTGTCTCCCACATCGATGTCGGCGATATCGATGGAGACAATTTGAAACGCCGTTTGGGCATCGAGCCCGCGACGAAGAACTGTTCGCGAAATCACGTCAGGGTTGGCGAGAACCAACTGATGCGTTTCGCAGGAGCCGATACTGCTGATGATGCTTTCGCCGACGCGGGCGATGATCGTCTCTTCCGTGGCACCGCCGATCAACTGCTCAAGATTGGTGCGAACGGTTACGCGCGTTCGCACTCGCAATTCAACTCCATCTTTCGCAATCGCACTCAATGTTGCTTTGCCACTGCGTTTCGGATCGGGGCAATCGATCACTTTCGGATGAACACTGGTGCTGACGGCATCCTGCACATCACGACCGGCTAAATCGATAGCCGAGGCGCGATCGAAATCGAGATCGATGCTCGCGCGATGCGCGGCGATGATCGCTTGCATCACTTTCATCACATTGCCGCCAGCGAGGTAGTGTGCTTCTAATCTTTGGGTTGTGATGCCGTTGCGCGATGTGATGTCCAGTCCGCTTTGGGCAGCCATAATTTTAGCGTTCACGATGATGTTCGCTCGGACTTGGCGGAAGTACATGCCGATCAGGCTGATCATCGATACTCGAGCGCTAGCCGCGAAAGCTTGTACCCACAACGCTCCGAATGCAAAGAAAGAGATTACGGTGAAAATCGCCAGCAGCAGAAGCATGCCGATGACGACCCACCACACAATGGTCCACGGAGAAAGCATTTGGGCGACAAGTAGAAAATCCATGGCGATGATCCCGGCTGCAAATTAGTCCGTGAGGTGGCGCAAAGTCTTAGCGATATGATAACCGGTATGTGAACACATTCCAGCCACACAGGCTCATTGCACCAACCAAAACTCCGGTAACATGCAAATTGCCCAAAGCACATCTTGAACGGATTCGGGCGTCAGCTGCTGTCCGACTGTTTCACGAAGCAACGCTTGCTCGTCGGCAGTTGGTTCGCGTGAGAGCGCGAATCGAAACATGAATGGGATCAGTCGAGTAGCATCGCCATCGAATCGTTCGACCAAATTCCTTGCACCGGCCGCGAACGTCTTCGAAAGTTCCGCTTCGTTCGCCAAGTCGATCGCTTCTAGCGTGGTCAGTTCGTTGGGGCGCATGGAAACGATTTGGTCGCGTGTCGGTCGTCCAAGCGAGCGCATCAGTGCAGTGTTCTTTAGCAGTGAAGCACGGACCATGGGCATTTCGCCACTGATCAGTTGCGCCATTAACTGAGCCGCTTGTGGGTTGATCTTATCGGTCCAGGCGGAGCCAGGATCAACGACTTGCGCGGCTGAAAAGTTCTTCGCTAACGCTCCCAAGCGTCCTTCC
>JBGSJB010000577.1:0-2577 GCA_041742175.1 Pirellulaceae bacterium | reverse complement strand
ATCGGTCTGGCTTATGCCAAGGCGATTGGCGGAACGCGAGGAGGCGTTATCGAAACGACTTTTGCTGAAGAAACCGAAACCGACCTATTCGGCGAACAAGTCGTCCTGTGCGGCGGCGTCAGCGAATTGGTCAAAGCTGGCTTTGAAACATTGGTCGAAGCGGGCTACCAACCCGAAATGGCCTACTTTGAATGCATGCACGAACTGAAGCTGATCGTCGATCTGCTGTACCAGGGCGGACTGAGCTACATGCGATACAGCATCAGCAACACGGCCGAGTATGGCGATTATGTCAGCGGCCCACGGATCATTACCGACGAAACCAAAGCCGAGATGAAAAAGATCTTGCAGGAGATTCAGTGCGGTGAGTTCGCGCGCAAGTGGATATCGGAGAACAAAGCCGGCGCGCCGTTCTTCAAAGCGACTCGCCGCCGCGAAAGATTGCACGGCGTCGAACAGATCGGCCTGGGACTACGCCGCATGATGACCTGGATCGACGAAAAGGAAGTCTCGTAAACGGGATCTGTCGAAGATCCTCCAGGGGGCGGATCTTCGACAACTGGCTGCTTTACAACCCGCCCAGTGCACTGAGTCACACGCGATGCGGGAGCTGACGCTTGACGCCAGATTCGTCCCGCCCTATAGTTTCCTAGGCAACTACAGGGCGAGGCAATGGCGACAAAAAAACCAAGCATGCTGGAAGATCACGCGGGATACTGGCTGCGGTACGTTTCCAATCATGTATCGCACGCCTTCGCGATGAAGGTCGAAGATCACGGTGTTACGGTGGCTGAATGGGTGCTGCTGCGAGAAATGCTGGAAACAAAAGCGACGAATCCTAGCTTGCTAGCAGATAAATTGGGCATCACGCGCGGCGCGGTTTCCAAACTGATCGAGCGGCTGTGCCGAAAGAAGCTGGCCGTGCGTTCGTCATCCGGCGGCGATCGACGCTTTCAGACTGTCGAACTCACACCCATGGGCGCAAGACTCGTGCCAGTCCTAACGCAGTTGGCCGACGCAAATGATCATGAATTCTTCGGTCATCTGCATCCGGAAGAAAAAAACGTGTTTGTTAGCTTGCTCCAAGAAATTGTCCGCCACCACGGATGGAAACAGCTGCCAGTCGAATGATTTTTCTACAGCAACATGTTCACAGGAGAAATGATGAATCAAGAACAAACGCAAATCATTCAAGGATGCATAGCAGCCGCAGTGACTGGGGAGCTAAACTTTCCTGAAATTGTCGGAAAACTCTCTGAAATCGGCGTGGAGCGTTATCACGCCGACTACAGTCGTCACGAAATCACCTATTACTTACCCGATGGAGATTCTTTGGCCGTCGCCGTATCCCATCCGACCTGCTCCACAGCTGTGCAGTTTATACCCTCAGCCGTTGAGGATGCCGTTCGCCAAAGCCAAAGAAATCAGCACAGCTACTTCGACTTCATTCTCAAGACTCAGGCTGCTGGCTGCGTAGGTTACGTCGTCCATATCGCGGGTCGCCGCGTCATCTACTTCGGACGTAATGGTGATTCTCACGTGGAGCATTTTCCACCTTCGCCGGTTAAGAATTGAAACGCCCTCGGTCACCAAGGTATTGCGAAACCAACAGCACCCTGATTGATAGCAACCTCGTCTGACTCTTGGCAAACATCATCGAGAGCGAAGGGATTGCTTGGAATTCCGGTTATCCGATCAATCTCTAAACGGGTGATTTTTACAGTCCCGTTGGTTCGATTCATCTTTAAGTTTACGGCTCACGGATTTCGAGCTATCAACTTCAGTCACACCCAATCGTGGTGCTCAACCTACTATCGATCGTTTTACGATCTGAAGGACATCGTCCATGAAAACCAACGGAATGGTTTTTCGCGGTGCATGCGTGCTTCCGCTCTTATTCGTCTCGCTCTGCACGGCGCAAGATTTGGAATTTACCACCTTCGAACAAGAGTTAGGTACGACCGACTTCAGCATGGTGCAAGATTCAACCGTGGAACCGCTCCGGTTTCATCGTCACATCGATCATGGCCGTTCTCCCTTCTGGTTTGCCAGCACGGAAATGTTGTTGCTTGATGTCACAGCGACAACCGGGGGCCGAATCACGGCCTCATTCGACGACAACGGCACGGCGTCAAGCTCTAAGTACTGAACAGCTGCCTGATGCCAGTCTACTGGCGGCGAGGTCGCAAGTTCCTTCACCACGGCATTGTACGCAGTTTTCCAATTATGCTTCGCCGTCGTCAGCTTCACTGCATTTTCAAGTTGTATTTTCGCCAAACCATCCGCAACCGATACGATGCGACTGGGTTCGTTTTGCGGCGAAAGCTTTTCCAAACGTTCGCGCTTACCACGCAGTTCAACCTGGCTGGTCGAATGCCACGAGTTCCAGACTGGCAGCCCATCGCTGATATGCAGCTCTGACTTGTTCTTGCCGGTTGGAGGCAACTCGTATTTGCGAAACGAAAGTGATTGGTGGCATGCAAAGCAATCGTAATCCGAAAGTTCGGGCCATGGCACGCTGGGGTCTTGCAATCGCGCGCCGGCTCGCTGGGAGGCGAGTGCCGCCGCCGCCGCCAA
>JBGSJB010000576.1:0-5186 GCA_041742175.1 Pirellulaceae bacterium | reverse complement strand
ATCGCGGCGCTCGAACCGCTGCATACCCCGGACTCGAATCCGTTCTTACGACAAGTGCTTGAACGGTTGGGGCAACCTGAGCCTGACGCGGTGTGTTATGCGACGGACGGATGTTGCCTCCGCGCACTCGAAAACCTAATCGTGCTTGGTCCCGGTAGTATCGAACAAGCGCACCGGCCTGACGAATGGATATCGCTGGACCAACTTCAGCGCGGCGTCGAAGTTTACGAGCAAGTATTCCGCCTCTACAGCGTCCCATAGTTCCCCGATCAGCAGCCATCTCGCGCGGCTCCGATATGTTTGCAGTGGATCAGTCGGCGACTATTCCTAATTGCTCGTCGACAAGCTAAGCTTGGAACCTCCATGCTGCTGTGCCGTGATTGAGTCGCGTTTAGTTCGCGGCCGGCTCGCGATTGCGGCAGAGTGCGAGTTCAAGTCAACTTTCGCGCGAGATGCAACCATGCTTCACTTTCGATGGCGATTGCGTTCTATCTGTATGTACTTAGTAGTGCTTTCAACGTTCGCCGTGCAATTCGCTGTGCAATTCGCTGTGCAGGCGCGAGCGCAGGAGCCGATCGTGGGCCAGCCAACGGAGTTGTGGTTCGGAGTGTTGAAGACGCCAACGCAGTGGTTGCGCACGTCGCTGAATGTCTCGACGAAACCCGACGGGACAACGGAAGGCTATGTTGTTTCAATCGACCAGAAAGCCGCCAAGCTGCCGCTGACCAAGATAGAGCGAAAAGGCAAAAAGTGGGATATTGAAATTCGTGGAAGCAACGCCACGTACCAAGGCGAAGAATCTGAAGATGGCAAGACGATCGATGGAACTTTCACGCAAAGCGGCATCGACTTTGACCTTCAGTTTGAACGAGTGGAGAAGTTGCCGCCCATGGAAGCGAAGCAGGTGTATCGCGGCGAGCTGAACGCGATAGTTCGGAAGCTGCCGATGCAGATGCGGGTGATCGAAGGCGAGAAATTGAACGGGCAACAGTTGGTGTTGGTCGACAGTCTTGGCGAAGGTTTCGGATCGTTCATCGGAAGCCTGGCGGTCGATGGCGATCAGATCATCGTGAAGGTCTCTGCGCTATCGTCGACTTGGAAGGGGAAGGCCAAGTTGGACGATTCAACGTGGGAAGGAACTTGGACGCAAGGGCTGATTCCTCTGCCGCTGACCTGGAAGCTGGAAGCCGAGCCGCTTGAATACGAGGTTGCTGCGAAGAAGCGACCGCAGACGCCAAAGTCACCTGCACCGTACGATTCGATGGATGTGACTATCGATAGTTCGGATAACGTTAAGTTGGCTGCTACGATCACGGTTCCGAAGAGTGACCAGAAAGTTCCAGCGGTGATCTTAATTAGTGGCAGCGGTCCGCAGGATCGTAACGAAGCTTTGCTCGATCATGAACCGTTCCATGTAATCGCTGACTACTTAACGAAAAAAGGGATTGCCGTTCTACGTTATGACGACCGCGGAGTCGGCAAAAGCACGGGCAACTTCGAGACGGCCATAACAAGTGATTTCATCGAAGATGCGCAAGCCGCTTGGAACTTTATGGCTAAGCACCCGCAGGTTGACGTGACGAAGATCGGTTTGCTTGGACACAGCGAAGGTTCGTCGGTGGCGATCAGTGTGGGAGCTGAGAATCCGCAAGTTGCGTTTTTGGTGCTGATGGCTGGTGCAGGTTGGGATGGTCGCAAGATTGTGGTTGAACAGACGGTCGAGATGGCTCGGCGTCAAGAGTCTCCGCAGCAGGCGCTCGATGCGCTGCGAGACCTGATGGAAGCACATTCGGAGCTAGTTTTGTCGAACCCGGTGAGCGCTCGATTTAAAGAACAGGTCGATGCGATGGTATCGAAATTTATCGAGTCGTCCGGAATTCCGGCTAAGGCTCAGGAGACTCCAAAGGCTGCGTTGTTGGCGCGTCTGAAGGAATTGAAGAACGCATGGTATCGCGACTTTTTGGAGCGCGATCCGAGTCGTTTGTTGCCACAGATCAAGCAGCCTGTGCTGGCAGTCTGGGGCAGCGAAGACGTGCAGGTGCCAGCGGTTGGTAACCGCGATGCGATGCAAGCCGCGATGGGCCAGAAGCCTCATCCGCTGACAAAGCTGGAGATCTTACCGGGCTTGAATCACTTGCTACAGCCTTGCAAAACGGGGCTGTTGGATGAATACGAATCGATTGAAACGACTATCGACCCGATCGCTTTGGATATGTCCGCTGAGTTCATTTTGAAAGCCACTACGCCGGCGAATCCATAACGGCTGATGACGGCTTGCGTTGATTGAACCGTGCTTGCCCACTCAGCAAGCCGCGATGATAGAATAGCACCGTCCCACCACTTTCACTTGAGAGGAATCAAAATGCGTCAGTTGAGTAACTATCTGTGCGTTGCAATGTGTCTAGCGTCCGCGTTCGTCGCCACGAGCGTAAACGCTGAGGACTTGATCAAAGTTGGCTCCAAAGTTCCCGAGTTTGAGATGAAGGGGAGCGATGGAAAGACTTATGCAGCGAAGGATTTTGTAGGCAAGCAGGCGGTGATTATCGCTTGGTTCCCTCGCGCCTTTACAGGTGGTTGCACCAAAGAATGCAAGTCGATGCGTGAATCGGGCGCCATGCTGAAGGAATACAACGTGGCGTACTTTACCGCCAGCACCGATCCGGTTGAAAAGAATGCTGAGTTCGCGAAGAGCCTCGATCTGGATTATCCGATTCTGTGCGATCCAACGGGCAAGAATGCGACGATGTTCGGGGTGCTGAAGCCAGACGGCAAGGCAGCGAATCGCGTTACGATCATCATCGGCAAAGACGGAAAAGTGCTGGCCGTGGATGACAAGGTGAAGACCGAAACGCATGGTAAGGATTTGGCTGATCAGCTCGGTATGCTGGGCGTTGAAAAGAGCGGTACAAAGTAGTTCGTATGCAACTTTATCTGATCGGCTATCGCGGTTCGGGAAAGTCTACAGTGGGTCGAGTCGTCGCGGGGCGGCTCGATCTTCCGTTTTCGGATTCAGACGACGTGATTGAAGCGGAAAGCGGGTTGTCGATCAAGGATATCTTCGCTCAGAAAGGTGAACCTTGGTTTCGCGACTTGGAAGCCAAAGTCATCGCTGAGCTTGCCGCAGATCGAAGTGAGCGTGCATTGATGAGAGTTGTTGCGTTGGGTGGCGGAGCTGTGCTGCGCGAATCGACGCAATCAATTTTGAAAGCGACGGGCGTTTGTATATGGCTGAGCGGTAGCGATGAATTTTTGTATCAACGCATACAATCGGATCAAGCGACGCAGTTGCGACGTCCGAACCTGTCGCAAGTTGGCGGTTATGACGAAGTTGTCGAGTTGCTTCGAAAGCGAACGCCGATTTATGAACGATTGTCTGATATAACGATAGCCGTTGAGGGCAAAACGCCCGATCAAGTAAGCGATGAGATTGTTGGTTACGTAAACTCTTCTGTCCCGAGTTCGAAACCGACCGCTCATGAAGGAGCGAGCAACGTACGGACTGACTAGCCAATAGACAGTTCGGAATGGAATGGATTGGACGCGGCGCAATTCAACTCAGCTCTGGTCGTCAAGGAACTTCGGTGATAAACGGCTTCGTTTCAATTCCTTTCCCGCTGCGCATGCTGATAGTCTTTCTACTATCAGTCGTTGCATCGCGCTTCGCGAACTGGGCGATCTATAGTTGGGCGCATTTCAGCCGCCAACTAGGTCCATGGTCACGTCCGCCGAAAGGCCATGCGGCTCGCACTTGGATCGATCACTTGCCCGTAGTTGGATGGTGGCAACTTCGTCGTGAATCGAAAGAGCATGGAGCTTCGTATTGGTTGCGACCGATGCTGATCGAGTTGATTTTGCCGATCTTCATGACTTGGTATTTTCAATTCTTAGTCACTGGTGGAACGCTTCCTTCGCAGCTCAAGATTTTCGTACCTGCGATGCAATTGGAATTGCATGGTCAGTTTCTCGGCCATTTCGTGCTGATCACCCTAATGACGATCGCCACGTTCATCGACTTCGATGAGCAATCGATTCCAGATACGATCACCATGCCCGGCACGTTGATCGGTTTGTTGGGCGCAGCCTTCATACCTGGATGGTTGGGCGTGACTTCGATCTTGACTCCAAACGGCGAGTTGGCAAAAGAGATGGATGCGCTCGCGCCCAACCCGTGGATCGATTGGTTGAACGGACCCTGGGGACTGTATTTTTCAGTTGCGATTGTTGTTGTTTGGGGATTCGCGTTGCTTGATCGGCGGATCATATTGCGACGCGGAATGGGTAAAGCGTTTGTTTACTTCTGGGCTCGGTTGGTGCGACCTCACTGGTTATGGAAAGTTGTGTTGGCGGTTAGTGTGGTGATGTTGATTGGAGTTGTGGTCGCTTGGAATAATCAGATCGCGCGCTGGCCGCATTTATTGAGCAGTTTGTTTGGGCTGGCCTGTGCAGGTGGGATTACTTGGGCGGTTCGTATCTCGGCATCCGCAGCTCTCCGCGTTCAAGCGCTCGGTTTTGGCGACGTGACGTTGATGGCGATGATTGGAACGTATGTCGGCTGGCAGCCGAGTATTCTGATCTTTTTCATCGCGCCATTGATGGCGGTGTTGATTGTGGTCATTCAGTACTTGTTAACCGGAGAGAAGGCGGCTCCGTATGGGCCGTATTTGTGTGCGGCTACGGTTGCAGTGCTTTGTGGTTGGAGCGGCATTTGGTTTGGATGGGCGCTACCGGTCTTTGCACTTGGGTTAACGATCGTCGGTATTTTGGGCGCGTGCGTGGTGGCCATGGGAGCGATGTTATGGATATGGCGATTGATTCGCGAAATGATCTGGTCCGACGACCAGTCCGCGAACGCCTAGCGAGTTTTGGGCTTGAGCCGGTAACCTGCATCGCAACTCAGAAACATTTGTTGCAAGTTCGGAGGTCGGGTCACATCATTGTCGAAAGTGGTCGGTTGTTGGCTGTCCACGGTCGATGGTGGCCGTATTTTGGAAACCATCTTCAGGCGGCTTTCGATCGAAGAATTCGCGGTAGCAATGACGACCGTTGCGAATTGTTTTATCACTCTCCATTAAGTGCCCCGCAGTTTATCACGCTCAGCTACCTACGATCCGGCGGGCGCACTTCATTGGCGTCGCTCTACGCAGCCACTTTGGCACTGGACGAGATCGCTCGCATCAAACAGTCAC
>JBGSJB010000575.1:0-6685 GCA_041742175.1 Pirellulaceae bacterium | reverse complement strand
TGGGCCTGGCTCTAGCAATTGCTGAGCGGGCGGCAGGTTGTGTCGCACCGGGGTGCATCCAGTCAGGTAGCCAGCGGCAACCACGACTAGTGTTGCTAGGAAAACACGCATTTTCATGCTTTACCCCCTTGTTTGGCAGCGCACGGAATTCCCTCCGCTTGCTACCGCCTTCGAAACGATCCTGAGTGATTTTCATTACCGCCAGCCGAGCCTACGTCCGACTGTCGGGTTGTTAACGGGTGTGGCTGCCTCATGCCGTATGGTGTCGAGGCAGTCGATTCACCTGGACGGGACGGACACTGGTTGACTAGAATCCGCCGCCCAGGTTGTTCCCGTTCAAAAGAGTCCATGCGACGCCAACTGAGCGCGGCATCAACCCTCTGTGGCTTTATGTTCGGCGTATCTTGCTCGGTTTCTTTGACAAATTCGGCATAACCGAACTATGTGGACCAGTTTGCGCAGCGAGAACCACACTAACTCCACCAGAGGCGTAGGTTTCTGGTGCTGGCTGCTAGCTAGCTGCGGCTTAGTTTGGGTAGGTTGCGTAATTGGCGTAATCCCAAGTTTGGCGCAAAGCCCTCAAGAATCACCGCAAGGTTTCGATTCAAGTATTAGTCCGAACCAACCGCTTTCGGCGCAAGATCATCAGTTGCCGTCACCAATTCCAGCCACACCATCGGCGCATGAAGCCGGTACGTTGCTGGTGCACAATGCGCTTCGGCAAGCGGTGTGGGGCCCCCCAATGAGCTGTAGAATACGCCAACGCACAACTCTGCTGGATAAGCAATTGATCAGCTACGGCAGCTACATTCATGCAGGGCAGGGGAGTGGTCAGCTAAAGATGCATGTTCGTCTAGCGACTGAGAAACGGATCAACACACTTTTACAAGTCAGCGATGGAAGAGTCATGTATGCGACTCAGCACATTGGCAATACGGTGCAACGCAGTCGCGTCGACCTATACCGCATTCGCGAATACCTCGGGCCGATTACAACCGCTTCGCTGGAAGATCCTGTCATCGCTATGTACTTGGCAGTCGGTGGGCAAGCCGAGCTGCTGCGAAACCTCGCGCAGCAATATCGCTGGACGCACGTTCAAGCCGGAAAGCTCAACGGGGCCGGGGTCTGGTTGCTCACTGGAGAGTTGGCTACGGAACCTCCGCCGGTGCGCGCGTCGGCTGAAGTTGATCAGTTGTTATTTCGCCCCAACCATTCCAAATTACTCCCCACCAAAGTACGAATCGCGTTGGGCAAGGGCGAGCCTTTTCCGTTGTGGCTTTATCAGGTCGAACAGGCTCGCGAGGAGTGTTTGGTTGGGATGAAGAGCAACACCCGGTTAAGTATGTTGCTTGAGTTCTTTGAGCCGACGGAACTGACGAGTATTGCGCCTGAGATGTTTCGGTCGGACGCGAGTGAAGAGGCTATCGTTGAGGAAACGCGTCGATATTTGCCACCTACGCCAGTCGTTGCGCAGTTGCCTGGTGAGAACAATCTGAAGTAATTGTTTAACGGACCACCATAGCTCGGATCACAAAGCAACCAAACAGAATTAAAGCGATATTGATTGCCCACGCTCGCTTGAGTCTCTTCTTGGCTTGGTGACCGATCGGTGTTTGGTGATCAACTCACAACAAAATGAACACCGAATACAGATTGAAAATGGGCACTGGAAAAATCAGTCCCATTATTGATGCTCGCCACGCGCGTTGGATGATGTCTTCAGTGGCCTGCGTTAAATCCGGATCAGTGACTTTTTCTGGGTTCCGATTTGCGGACGTCCTTGCAAGGGGAGGCTGGTAAGGATTTGTGCTCTGCATTCGGTCTGGAAAGTCCGCGACAGTGAGTTCATCACTTGGGGTTTGGGGCTCGGGTGGTCGGGTGTTTGGCGGTGGAGACGCTTCGACATCTTGGCGACTTTGCCCGCAGGACCAACACACATCAAAGCTCGGTTCGTTCATTTCCTGGCAATCGCCGCAGTACCAAGTCGCTTGATCTAAGGTCTCTGAGTGGTACCTCTGCAGCGCACTCCTCGCGCGGTCTTGATCTGAGGATGCGACTAGCAGCTTTACACCAGCTAAAGCGTTGCCTACAAAGAAAGCGGAATTTGTATTGGCACCTTCCACAAACGCAAGAATTCCCTCTTGGTTCAGCCAATCCTTTGCTTGAAGAGCGGATAACCCGTCAAAAAACGTGTCTACTTGCACCAGTTTGAATTCGCTCACGATACCTCCGCTTCTGCCAAACTTGACATTACGAGCATTGCAAATCGCGGACTAGCCGCGAATTACTGCTTTAACTAAACTTACGGAACTCGCTTATGATTCAGTTTGGTGAGCCAGCTTTGTAACATTTTTCAATCGGGATGGTAATTCGTGATCAAGACGTTGGCGGTCGTAGGGGCTACTGGCGCGGTTGGACAAATCGTGCTGGAAGAGATTCAACAGCAAAAGCTGCCATACGAGCAACTGCGTTTGCTTGCTTCAAAACGTTCAGCAGGAAGACAGCTTACGGTAGCTGGTAAGTCGATCACTGTGGAACTCTTGGAGCCTAGCGCTTTCGAAGGCGTGGATGTTGTCATCGCGAGTACTCCCGATGAAGTCGCTGCTGAGTTCGTGCCGTGGGCGGTTGAACGGGGCGCGATTGTCGTCGACGAGAGCGCTTACTACCGCATGGACCCTAAAGTTCCTTTGGTCATTCCTGAAGTTAATCCTGAAGCGATCCACGGTCATCAAGGGATCATCGCTAGTCCCAATTGCAGCACAACGCAAATGGTAGTCGCTCTGAAGCCGCTGTACGATGCAGCAGGATTGAAGCGTGTGATAGTTAGCACTTATCAAGCGGTCAGTGGAGCTGGATTGGCTGCGCAAGAAGAGCTCGTCAAGAACACACAGTTGCAACTCAGCGGCGCAGCTCAGCAGCCAACTATGTTTCCTTACCCCATCGCCTTCAATCTCATCCCGCAAATTGGATCGCTGAAGCATGAAGGCTTCACATCTGAGGAGATGAAGATGGTTTATGAGACCCACAAAATCATGGGTGACAGCTCAATCCAAGTGAACGCAACGTGTATCCGCGTACCAGTTCTGATTGGACACAGCGAGTCGATCTATTGTGAAACCGCTGAGCCGCTCTCGCTTGAGGCTGTTCGTGAACTGTTTCGCAATGCGCCTGGAGTGACGCTCGTCGATGACTTGAACAGCAAGCAGTATCCGATGCCACAAGATTGTGCCAACAAGCCGGATGTTTTTGTTGGTCGAGTCCGCAAGGATCTGAATCATCCTTGCGGGATCAGTTTTTGGTGCGTGAGTGACAACCTACGCAAGGGAGCAGCCACGAACGCTGTTCAGATCGGTAAATTGCTGTCTGATAAGTTCGCCCATGTGCCCGCTTGATGAACCGACGGCCGACGAGTCCGCTGTCCCGACGTATCTCAGGCGAGAAACCAAAAGCGACGAGCGCGTATTCAAGCTGATCGTCGCTTACGATGGTACGAACTACTTTGGTTGGCAGAGACAGCCCGTCCAACCGACCGTGCAGCGGTCGTTTGAACTGGCCCTTGGGAAAGTTCTAGGTAAACCACGTTGGCCTGTCCGAGCCAGTAGTCGCACTGATGCGGGCGTGCATGCGATCGGCCAAGTTGTGGCTTTCAAATCGAACTTATGGCGAGCTCCAGCGGACCGATTGATCCCTGCACTCAATACGCATTTACCGGATGATATCGTGGTCCGACGGTGCGAAGATGCCGCAACCGACTTTCATCCCTTGGTGCATTGCATCGGCAAGCGTTATCGATATCGCGTGTATGCATCTCGCATCGCTGACCCGCTTGATGGCCGCTTTCATTGGTGGACCAAAAGGCCGCTGAACATTGAAGCGATGCGCGATGCTGCTTGCAGACTTGTCGGTCGCTTGGACTTTGCGGCGTTCGAAACAAGTGGAAGTCCGCGTGAGAGCACCATTCGAACGGTGCATGCAATCGATATTGAATCGAACAGCTATCTCGATGGCACTCACATCAATATTGAAGTCGCGGCAGATGGATTTCTCTACAATATGGTCCGCAACATCGTTGGCACTCTGGTTCACGTCGGTCGCGAACGTCAGCCGCCTAGCTGGGTGAGCGATGTCTTGGTTTCGTTGGATCGCCGCAAAGCAGGGCAGACAGCGCCTGCTAAAGGTCTGCACCTAATCGAGGTAGAGCTTGCCAGCGAACATCAATCCAGTCACTCGAAATAAGTCATCCCTCTGAGCTATGCGCGTTGCTCACATCATCACTCGAATGATCATCGGCGGTGCTCAAGAGAACACGCTTTATAATTGCTTGGACCTTGCTAAGGATTATGGCGACGACGTTCTTCTCATTACAGGTCCGTCGCTTGGACCTGAGGGCCAACTGCTTGAACAGGGCAGGGCAGGGGGGCTGAATATCGCGGTCATCGATTCGTTGCGGCGCGCCATCCATCCGCTCCACGACCGGCGAGCCTACCAAGAACTCACGAGCAGACTTCGCAGTTTCCGTCCCGATGTCGTTCATACTCACAGCGCCAAAGGCGGATTTCTTGGTCGCGCAGCTGCCTGGAATTGCCAAGTACCCGCGATTGTTCACACCGTTCATGGTGCTCCGTTTCATCCGTATCAACGCGCCGTTGCTCGCATCATTTTCGGCATGCTTGAACGCTGGGCTGCAAAACGTTGCCACCATATGATCTGCGTTGCGGATGCAATGACGGACTTGATGGTAGACGCGAAGATCGCACCGCGGAGCAAATTCACCACGATCTACTCCGGGATGAATGTCGAACCGTTTCGCGATTGCTTGCAACATCGCGACGCGGCGCGTGCCGAGCTTGGTTTGGCGGCCGATAAAATTGTCTTCGGCAAGATTGCACGGCTGTTCCATTTGAAGGGACACGAATACCTCATCGCTGCTGCCGAGAAAGTGATACGCAACAATGCTAATTGTCGCTTTCTCTTGGTTGGGGACGGCATTTTGCGAACTCAATTTGAAGCTGCCATCGCAGTTCGCGGACTCGAGAGACATTTCTTATTCACTGGGTTGGTTCCGCCAGAACGCATTCCTTTTTACTTGAGTGCGATGGATGCTTTGGTACATACCAGTTTACGTGAAGGCCTCGCACGGACTTTGCCGCAAGCGCTAATCGCAGGAAAACCCGTGGTTAGTTACGACGTCGACGGGGCACGTGAAGTTGTCTTGCCCGGGGAGACGGGATTTCTTTTGCCACCCAAAAGCATCTCTGAGTTAGCAGACGCCATTCTCGCTTTAGCAGCGGATAAAGATCTGCGTAGCAAGTTAGGGCAGGGCGGGGCGGCTCGATTTACCGAGCAGTTCCGACACCAACACATGACTTCCGAAATTCGCAAACTCTATCAAAGACTGCTTGCCAATTAGTGCTTCTCAATTGTTGGTAGCTGTACGGGTTACCTGCTCTTGGAATTCTTGTATCGAGTTCACATCGAGCACTTTAAGCGACAACTGATCAAGTTGCTCAGGGGTGTTAACGCTGCCTACGGCCGCTTCCAGGTCGCCTGGCAACACACCAAACTTCTTTCGCAGGAGTTGAAGCAGCAAATTGCGTTTACCTTGTTCGATACCTTGTTCGATTCCTTGTTCGATTCCTTGTTCGATTCCTTGTTCGATTCCACGTTGTTCGTAGACTGTTATCATCTTCACAACTTCCTCGTATTGCTGTTCCGTATGAATTAATCGCTCGAACTCGACAAGTTCCTTTCCTATGAGCGGCACATAGGTCTCAACAAATTCCACTAACAGGCTTTTCCTCGCAGGATCAACGGCGCTGCCCAGTATTAGCCTCAGGAAGTCCGCCTTCATCCGAGCTTGTTCCTGTCGATTATAGTCCATCTTGGCCATCAAAGCGTAAGCCAATGGATTCGAAGAACCGAGGAAGCTGCGATAGTTCATTGACCTCAGTTTGACCATATGGTATTCGAAGCGAACAAACGTTCTGCCCGCCACTCTAAGCTCAAAGTTGGCTGCGATAGGCGACCTCCATTGTGCACTATCGGTGAAAACGGCAATCGGAACAACTTCGGTGTCATACCTCAAGAACAGCTGGCAATAGTAGCGATACATGCGGCGGGCGAAGTTTCGATTCGGACGCTTTGATTCGAACTCGATGTGAATCAAAACAAATTTGTCGCTGCCGGAACTCAATCGAACTTTCACGACCAAGTCCATAGCACGGCGTTTGCCTCGTTGAGTGTCCGTAAAATACTCTTTTCGAAGGAACTCAACCTGCGAGAAATCGATTTCTGCAGCTTCATCGGGGCAGAATAGAAGCATAAATTCTGCGAAGAAGGCCTCGATCAGCGTTTTGAAAACCTGGTCATGATCGATGGACATCAGCGTTTCACCTATCGCGTTGGACTTGATTCCCTCAGTGTAACCATACACCGTCGGCGTCCGCCGCCGCAACTGGCGACAGAGTCGGGGCAGGGAAGGCAATGGCGAGCCTTCAACCTCCGCGACCAACCTTTTGACATCCAACCAAATGGCTTATCATGGGCGATTCAAACACTGCAAAAGGGGAGAGCAAAGTTGGCAAAAGAACGCGACATCATCGGGCAATATCGCATTGCTAGAATCATTTACAACGGCAACTCAAGCCAGGTTTGGGAGGCGATCAAGCAGCCCGAAGGAACTCGA
>JBGSJB010000574.1:0-4912 GCA_041742175.1 Pirellulaceae bacterium | reverse complement strand
AGTACGCACACGGCGGTGGCGACGGTGGTGCTGGAGTTCAAGGTCCAGCTACGGCGCAAGTCGCTTATCCGTACTACACAGTGCGTGGTCCTCGCGACTTCCTGCAAGCCAACCCGCCGTCGATTGGCCGATAGTTGATTTGGCCAGTCCTAATTGGTCAATTTGCTAATCGGTGGCGATGCAAAGGCTTCGTTTAGAAGCGATGTCCAACCGAGCGATGCATCGCCAGTGCTTGTTAACCGGACGCTAAATAGAGCGTCCGGTTTCAGCTCCGTTTTTAAGTGGGTCAAGCGGACGAAGCACTAGTTCGGGCGCAGCGGCAACACGCGCAGAGTATCGCCAACTTTGATCTGCAGCGTGAGCGCTTCGATCTCGCTGATCGTAGCACCCAATCCGCTAAGTTGCACGGGGCCGATCATCGATCGAAAGCCTTCGCAACCGGAAGCGAGAATCTGCGGTTCGCCATCTTGTCTGTGAACGATCTTTTCAACTCGAGTTGCCAAAGTGCGTTTAACGGCGCCGATATCATCGCGACGGCAACGCACAACCGGTCCCCCATCAAAGATATCGATCAAGTTATCGATCACAAATCCTTCTGCTTGCAGCATGGTTAGTGCCGGCACGGTGTGCGGATGAACTTCGCCCAGGATCGCGCGACCGCTTTCTGGAAGCAAACTCGTGTAGATCGGATACTTGGGCATCAAGTCTTCGATGAAACGCTTGTTGATCGTCGATAGACTATCCGCTTGCGGGAAATCCATCTTAAAAAAGTGGCGACCGATCGCTTCCCAAAACGGACACTCACCGTCATCCGACATCATGCCGCGCATCTCCGCGATCACGTACTCTGAAAAACGTTTTGGATGAGCCGCCATGAACGCAAACCGCGCGAGACTCAGCAGGCGACCGCGACCTTGACCACGGAACTCTGGCAGCAAAAACAGACTGCCAATCTCCGTTGGCCCATCGTGGATTTTCTCCAAGTGCAGCGACTCGACCTGCTGCGTCGTGCCGAGCAGTTCGCAGCGGTGCGTCTCAACAACTCGACGATAACTGTAAAACGGTTCGAAGCCGCCCGTCTTGCTGAAGATGCACGAAAGCCCTACCAGCTTGCCGTGCGACACGTCTTCCATGACTAAGACATACGGTTCGCCGCTGGCTTTCTCTGTTTTACGAGTGAACGCAAAGTTCGATAACTCAACTCGCTCCGCCAATTGGTCCTTGTTTATCTGAAGCGTTGTAAGCCCATACGTCGCTTGCTCAATCAGTTGCCAAAGTTCGTCTAAATCCGCCAATCGAACCGCGCGTACTATGACCAAGGGAGTTCCTCCTGAGAATGAGCATCGACTTGTTTGCTGCGAGTGATTGTGGCGCAGGCAACCAGCTATGACTATAGCGATTTGCAAGCGAGTTTGGATGGATGCTTTGAATCACCCTTCGATCGGTCGTCTTTGGATCGCTGTCCTCACAGGTTAGAATGCCTGACTCGCGACGTTCCGCCTCTCTCTTTCATCTCAAGTGGAGAAAAACTTTGTCAGCGAAAAAAATTCTGTTCTTGGTGGGTGACTTCGTTGAAGATTACGAAGTCATGGTTCCGTTTCAAATGCTGCTGATGGTCGGGCACACCTGTCATGCAGTTTGTCCTGGGAAGAAAAGCGGCGATTTCGTTGCCACAGCAATCCACGACTTCGAAGGTCATCAGACTTACAGCGAAAAACCCGGTCACCGCTTTCAACTGAACGCAGACTTCGAAACCATCGACCCGGTGAATTATGATGCATTGGTGATACCGGGTGGTCGCGCGCCGGAATATCTGCGACTGAATCCGCAACTGATAAAGGTTGTTCAGCAATTCGCTGACGCGAACAAACCGATAGCCGCGGTTTGTCATGGGCCACAAATTCTCGCCGCCGCCGGTGTGCTGAAAGGTCGCCAATGCAGTTGCTATCCCGCATGTCAGGCAGAAGTCACGCTAGGTGGCGGAACTTACATGGAGCCCTCCAGCGGTTATGACTCGGCGCATACCGAAGGCAATTTGGTCACCGCGCCCGCTTGGCCCGCCCACCCCGCTTGGATGCGTCAGTTCCTTACGCTGCTTGGTTCCAAGATTGAAGCTTAGCGCTTTAGCGCACCTTAATGTTTAGGATGGCACGGATGGCACGCCCATAAACTGTTGCGTAGGGCGACCATCACGAATTTAGAGGCTTGTCGCCAAGGCAATCGATAAGACCTTCGCGATAGCTTGGGAACTGTAACTCGAGTTTCAGTTCAGTGATCAAACGTTGCGGATTGACGCGCTTCGTGCCTGCGCGTTGCGATCGCGACGTACCAGGATCAGGCTCAGCGAACTTCGGATTCTCAACTCCGCAAAGCGCCGCCAAGTGATGATAAAATTCCATGCGCGCGACTGGATTGCCATCGGAGAAAACGTAAAGCGATTCAGTGAGAGGCTCTTCGAACGCGCGGCGGAGCATCGCGGCGATGTCGCTGACGTGGATCAGGTTCAGCCACCCCGTCTGCGGAACTTGCAGCACTTCGCCCGATTTCAGTTTCTCAGCTAAAGGAATTCGGCCTGGACCGTAGATGCCAGCGAGTCGCACGATGGTTAACTGCGGCGAAGCGAATTGTTCGCGCAGCCAATATTCAGCCGCTACAGCGATTTGAGGGCCGATACGAGTCGGCTGAGTCGGCGTCGCTTCATCCACTTCATCGTGCGCTTCACCATAAACGCCCGTTGTGCTTAAGTAAACCAACTTGCGCCAACCGTCAGGCAGCGCGCTCAAGAGGTTCTTCAATCCATTCACATGCGTTTCGACGCCAAGGCCACCATCTTCGCGGTGCGGAACAGATACCAGCACGGCATCGAACGATGAATCGAACGCTGGCAGCGATGCAAGCTTTGCAGCGTCCAACCAATGGCCAACGACCGGCTCAATTCCAACTTTTTGAAGTGACTGGGCACGTTCGCCGCTGCGGGTAAGCGCAAACACTCGCGCGTTGCCAGCTTCGCGAAGTTGTTTGGCCAGTTCAAGTCCAACGAAACCACAACCGACAATCAAGATTCGTTGCATGTTAGGCTCCAAGCTAAATCGTTTTCGCGTTGGCTGAGTTCGACGCACTCAGTCATGGCAGTGCGCAGTTCGCGCGGCAAGTTCAACCAAGTCGGTGGCGGCTTTGCGGTGAAGGCCATCTGCTTCGCCGTTTGAGGATGTCGAATTTCCAATCGCACTGCGTGCAAAGCCATCGAAGCCAGCTCGCTACTTTCTTCGTTTTCATCATCGATATCGAAAAACTCGGGGCCGCCGTAAGTTGTGTCGCCCAAAATGCGTAGACCGCGGCTGGCCGCTTGAATTCGGATTTGGTGCATGCGACCGGTGTGCAGTTTGATCAATAGCAGCGAGACGCCGCCTGCGGAAGCGAGCGATCGCGCGGTCAACTGCGCCAGCTTCGCACCTTCGGCCCCCGCATCACAGATCTCCGCGATCGGTTGGTCTGTAACTTTGCGAACATAGTCCGACCACTCCACCGGTTCCGCCGACACTTCACCCACAACGGCGGCAAGGTAGTACTTGCCGATCTTGCGACTGTGGAATTGATCGCCAAAACGCGAAAGTGCGCGCTGGTTCTTGGCGATTAACAGGACGCCAGAAGTACCGCGATCCAAACGATGCGGTAAACCAATGAACGGGGTGCCCGAATGCTGATCGCGAGTCTTAAGTTGTAAAGTTAGACGCGTGTGGACGCTTTCCACGCCCGGCGCTGCTTGCGTGAACAGACCCACTGGTTTGTCGATAACCATGAAGTGCGATTCTTCGTGCAAGATGCTTATGCTTGCCGTCGCCTCCGCGGGAAGTTCTTCGTCAGTCATCTATCGCCAATCGTTTCTCGGTGTCGCATTCGTGTCATCCACCGCTTGAGAACTCGAATCATCAGCGAGCGATTCGAACTGCACGTTGAGTACCAGTTGAGCTTTCGATCGCTTCCGTCGAGTTACTGTAACGGAACAGGCGAGCTAAAATGAGCGCATAAAAAAAGCGAGGAGTCCCGGCCACGAAAACAACAAGGACGACAGTTGTTCTCTTAGGACTCCTCGCTAACAAATGTTTTTAGTGAAGCTATGATTTGGGTCAAGATGGTTTTGCGAAATTTAGTCGAAACTCTTTTCACTTTTGCTCACTCGCGCGCTACGATCGAACAACTCCTATGACTTCGACCAACAACGATCAAGCTGCAACGCGCGAGCACATACACTTCATCACTGGACGATTAGCGGAGCACGCAGTGCGCGTGATCGTTGAACAAGTTGCGCAGTCCGTTGGATTCAATTACTCGATCGATGTCTTGCCGATTACCGTCGCTGCGCTGATGACTCCCAAGTGGTTGTTGCGACACGTGAAAGTGCCAGCGCAAACGACGCGCATTATCGTCCCTGGGTACTTGAGCGAAGGAGTCGCGGAACTCTCCGCAGCGTTGCACAAAGAAGTCCATAGCGGTCCGCGCGACATTCGCGATTTGCCCGAGTTTTTCGGGAAGAAACGTGTTTTCGATGCCTCCGTCAACGACTACCGTATCGAGATTATCGCAGAGATAAACCACGCGCCGCGAATGACGATCGAAGACATTGTCACGATCGCGCAGCGACTGCGCAGTGATGGTGCTGACGTCATCGATATCGGTTGCGATCCAGGCTATCGATGGTTGCAAGTTGGTGACGTTGTGCGTCGTTTGCGCGAGCTTGAGTTGCGAGTATCGATCGACTCTTTCGACTCTCTAGAAGTCGCTGAGGCGTGCGCAGCGGGCGCGGAGTTGGTGTTGTCAGTGAACAGTCACAACATGCGCGCGGCCGTCGATTGGGGCTGCGAAGTGGTGGCAATTCCCGACACTCCGGATGACGAAAAGAATTTTTCGAATA
>JBGSJB010000573.1:0-3054 GCA_041742175.1 Pirellulaceae bacterium | reverse complement strand
TAAACTGGTTGCCGGATATGACATTTCCAGCCGCACTGCCGGGTCGCGAAGTAGCTTGCGTGCCGATGGTGTTCGAAATCGCGCCACGCGTTATTAATATACCTGTTTCATTCGAGACAGCTTTCGTTCCAGTCTTGTCGGTACCAATAAAGTTACCGGCAACTATGTTCTTCTCTGTTTTGGAGGTGCCATCCTGAGATCCGTCGATCGCTACTCCTTGAAAGCGATTGCCCGAGATGACGTTGCGCTCTACTTCGTCTCGAAGCCCATCGTCATTCGTGCCAATCAAATTATCCGATGATCCAGCGAACATCCAAATTCCGCTGTGAGTGTTCTCAATCGGAGTCTCGCCATCCGAGGATAAACCCAACCAATTGCCAGCTACAAAGTTGAAGTCCGAATTTGCAATCTGTATTGCATTCGTTTCATTGCCAGAGATCAAATTCAACTCAAGGAGATCAGAAACTCCATCCGCGTTCGTTCCGATGCGGTTACCGTTCGAGTTGCCAAGATGTAGACCATAGGCGCGATTGCGGACTAGCTTTAGACCATCGCTCGATGTGCCGATATAGTTGCCGGCGATAACGTTTGAGTTGCTGTCAAACAACTGGATGCCTCCGATACGGTTGCCGGAGATGGTGTTTTTCTCTTGGGCGTCGCTACGACCGTCACCGTCTGTGCCGACGCGATTGCTGTTTGATCCGCCATCGATCGTGATACCGCTCATCGCATTCGGCAGCGCGGTCGTCCCACTCAATGCAACTCCGATCAAGTTGCCGGCGATAGCGTTGTCTGAAGCGCCGAATAAACGGATGCCTCGTCCGGCGTTTCCGGCAATTAGATTGCCTTCTCCCGAGTCGCCGACTTCATCTCCGTCGGTACCGATAACGGTTGCACTCGCGCCGTCAACGAGAATTCCATCCAACTGATTCGGACGCGAACTCGTCCCGGTGTTGTCGACGCCAATGAAGTTGCCTTGGATGCGGTTGCTTGACGAGGCAGCATTTTGTACGCGAATACCAAACTCGCCGTTACCCGAAATAACGTTTCTCAAACTTGCAGTGGATCCGCCGATACGATTATTAGGCGAGTTGAGTAGCATTATTCCATTGACTCGATTTCCGGTAGCCACTCCGCTGGGCGCTAAACCGATGAAGTTACTTTCGAACTGGTTGCTACCGAGGTTTTCAGCGAATACTCCGTTACCGAAGTTCGTAATCGAAAGGCCACGAACGACGGAGTCACCCGATGCGATGTGCAAGCCGGAGATGTCGTTGGCTAGTATGGCTACTCCGTCAAGTTGTACCAGCGGATAATCGACGTAGCCCGGCTGAGTTGTCGCATCGATGACTACCGGGTCGGTTACGAATGGTAACGGAGTTAGGAGATCAATCTTTTGATCTCCACCTACCATCGCGAACTCGATAGTGTCCTTACCGATGGTCGCATTCGAGTTGACAATCGCGGCGCGCAGCGAACCGAGACCATCGTCGTTGGCATTAATCACTTGAAACGTCGCCATGACTCGGCGGCTTTCTAACGATTCGAAAAGCACTTTGCGCGAAGTCGAGCGTCGCTTGGCGTTTGCCCCATAAACGATTACCTGCGTTGTTCGACGATGCAAGATGGACACAGCGACTCTCTCGTATACGTAAAATGGAAAGGCATATTCTTCAGAATGAGAAGGCGTTTTGACGGACGGCTTCCCCCTGCTGGAAGGCTCTCTACAGCCGATGATTATAGTCAGAACTGAACCGACTATGCTGGGGTATAAGGTGTTTCGCGTCTCGATGACTTTACGTGTGCGCTGTGGAGTTGAATCTGAAGCATGGGAGCGGTAAAAAAGCCGCAGCAGAATCGAGTTTTACCTCAGCTGACGGGCTGCTCATCAGTTAGTGCTGCAAGTTTAGGCATGCACAAGCAATCGGAGGGTACTGAACACTACTTCCACTCTTCTTGGTAAAGCATCTACTAAAAATGGCGACATTTTTCTTGCATTAACCGATGAGCGTCGCTAAATTACGTGCTCTGCGAGGAGGTTACACCGAGCAGTGTGACGATTTTCGATGCATCGTCCGGAATTCCCGCACAGTTATCGCTAGAGTTCTTTACTCTGTGGTCGGGAAAAGCGTTGCTGGTTTCAGAAAATCCAATTGAATTGGACGAAGGGGATCAGTCGCTTTCGTTGATCACGCTGGACTGGATTGGAAGAAACACCAACCTCGTGATGTGGCTTACAGCCACTACGGAGTACCGAATAGCAGTCACTGGGATTGTCAGGGAGGTTTCCGATACCTTTTGGTTTCTGCCCGAAGCTATCATTCTGGCGGCGTTTTGACCTTGAACGCGGATGGCGGCGTTCATTGGCGAAGTGCAAATATTGATGCCTTAACCTGGCGGGCGTTAGGTACAACTGCAGGGCATGAAGTCATGAATTCGAATCCCTAGCATTAAACCTATTGCAACAGTGGATTCCGTAAGACCCAACATACGCATGATGTATCAAATTGTATTTACTGCCGGAATGCCGTCTGTCCGCGAAGTTAAGGAGCCTTGCGGCACAAAACCGCTAATATTCCTCCATGTCGCGGCGCGGGCAGACGCTGTCCAAAGAGACGCTCGCCGCGATCACCACGCCGAAGCAGGCAGCGACCAGCGCCGAAGAAGCGTCGCTGGCGGACGGGGCAGAGCGAGCGAAGGCGGATGAGAGCGGACCGGTTTACTACTTGATCAGCGTCAAGCATCTTTACAACTTGCTAGGCTATTCCGGTTTGCAGTACTTGCAGCAGTTAACACCCGTCGATCGTATCGCTTATTCGTTTCATATCTACAAGATCGAAGACGAAGAGGCGCTGAAGCGAGTAGCGAGTAGCGAGTAGCGAGTAGCGAGTAGCGAGTTGCGAGTTGCGAGTTGCGAGTTGCGAGTTTCACGGCGTGCTTATTCTGAGCGTTGTTTGTTAGCTGTGATTTGAAATGGAGCTGATTCTGATTTGGGTGCGGGTGGTGGCGAGTTGCAGGTTGCCGGGGAGGTTTAGATGGGCGACCCAATGCGTT
>JBGSJB010000572.1:0-2368 GCA_041742175.1 Pirellulaceae bacterium | reverse complement strand
CGCAGTAAACTTCTCGGGTTCGTTCGACGAACATCTTGAAACACTGATGCGCACTTTAGAAGGGCGCTCCAAGGTGCTTCGCTTGAGCGATGCGGTAGGCAAGCACGTCGATAAGATGAGTTTGCAGTCACAAACATATATTCACGACACTTTCGTCGCTTTTCGAATCCGAGTACTCGACGCACTCGGTCAAAATTTGGCTGAGCAACCGCAGGTGGTTGCTTGGGCAAAACGCTTGGCGGCGGCAGGCGATGAGGTGATCGAAAAGAAGGAGGGCTACGCAATGATGGGTGGCATGGGAGGCATGAGCGGCCCCGATCAGCGCGGAGTTAACTTGGGCCGCAGTCCGCTCGACGCATGGACGGCACTGACGATCAGCCGCACGTTGGAAGGCTTTCCCGGCAAGTCGGTGGTGGTCGGGTTGTTGGAACCACCGCTGGATGCAATGAACCATACGCTGGACAGTACGATCGAGGCGCTAGCGCGTTTTGCAAAAGATTTTCCACAAGAGACTGCGTCAGCGATCCTCGCGCACTTGGAACGTTTGCAGAAACCAAATCCGGCCTGGGGAGTACAACTTAAACGCGCTGCAGACGACGAGCGTTCGAAGATTGCTAAGTCGGCGTTGCTGGCGACAACCGAGGACTCGATCGAAGTGGTTCGGAGCCTAGCAAGAGCGATCGAGATTGCGGATCCAGGTTGCATTTTCAGTAAAGAGGACATCGAAGAACTGCTGCGACAGATGGCATTTCGAATGACACGTGAGTCGCAAGATACGGCTGATCCAAAGGGAGAAAAAAAGTACCAGCTTGCACTCTACATTTACGCGAACCTTGGTTTGCCATACGTCACGATCGACGGCGTGTCGCAGTACGAGCAAGCTGCTTGCGATTTGCTGGTCGCTCGAACGTGGAAGTTTTTCCAACGTCCCGACTCAGGGTTACCGACTTGGCCTCGCTATCTAACGGAAGAGAATCGCAGTTGGGATCCGTCGTACACGCGTACCGCTTTGCACACATTGCTGGTGCGCTACCCAGAGGAAATGATTTCCGCTTACGCAGCTTCGCTCGAACGAACGCCATTCACTGCAGCGCGAACCACGATTATCTCGCCGCTGATTTCCGCGATGGAATCGCTTACACCCCAAGATAAGCAACTTGGTTTTATAAGAAGCGTATCAAATGACAAAGCCACAGATGCAGAAGCCTTGGTGAAATATCTTCAGTCGGATCGTGCCGCGAAGACCATCGAAGAGCTTGAGCGAGCGCATCAGAAGGCGCTCGAAAAGCTGCGTCCACAATTAGCGTTCCAGGACCTGCAGTCGCTGTTGCTTTCTAGGCTAGCCATCGCCAATTATCTCGGTCGCGAAGTGACTCAAGAGCCAGCGGTTCTCGAATCGCTGCGAACGCTTGTCGACGTGCAGCAGAAACGCGGCGAACCCAGCAAATTGCTTTCGCTCGAATTGCTGTTCATCGCGGCTGAGAAGTTTGGTTATGAAACGATACCGTTTTCCGCAGTTCAAGCTGTTCACAATGGTCTCTCACTCAGCGACAAATGCGATGCGATCAAGAAGTTAGTCACCGGTCTACATGATTCGCGGCCCGACGAGTTCTGCGAGTTCTTTACCGAGGATCTCGAACGCTTTGCGAAGTATCTCGACGATGCAAAATCGAAAGGGCAACCTAATGTAAGCGTCACAGCGATGCATTTGTACGGAGGTTTGGATTCTGTTTGTGACGTGTGGTATCACGAGTTGCTTGAACGGTTGCTGCAGAACCCAAAGACGAAAGATCGCACCGATACCGCGTTGAAGCAGATCATCAAGCACTTGCCCACGGAAGACATACACTACTTGGAAGATATTTTGCCGATATTTTGATCGACGCATGTCCTGGAACGCCGCTTCACGGGAGACATGCGCTACCGGGAAGATGTCTTGCCAAAAAGTTAGGATACATCTCAGTAAGTGCCACCCTCTCTGCAATTGCATCCTCTCTGATTTGGCCCTCCTAGCGAAGCTATCGAGTGGGTCGGCAATCGAGCGTCCAGCGAGTTTGCCGGGGAGGGCGGGTTGCGGTTGATTTGTGTTAAGCAGACTGTGCTGACGCCCCTCCCCTCCCCAGCCACGCTGTCGCGGGCTGACCCTCCCCAAACTGCGTTTGGAGAGGGTGAAGATGGCGGCGGCTGCGGCAGGTGCAGAAGTGGACAACGTCCCTACAGACGGCTATGCGATTTGCGGAACGACGTACGGTGCGCGGTACTCGCGCTTCAAGAACTTATTGGCGGCTTCCGCGTTGTTGCCGACGAACTGGCCTTTCTCGGGATCGATCTCAAGCATTGGACTGAGACGAATCTCCATGCTGTTGAT
>JBGSJB010000571.1:0-6071 GCA_041742175.1 Pirellulaceae bacterium | reverse complement strand
GAGTTGTTTGTATCCAGAAACTCGGTTTGAAGTGGCTGCAATTAGAGATTCGAACTCAACCCAACATGTTTTGCAGACATGTCCCGCACCAAGCGGAGTAGCGCCATTCCAATGAGTAGTCCTGGACGGGCTCGAACCGCATTCGAGATTGTCGAATCTGGAGTAGCGTCGTGGTTTAGGAATAGAGCGGTGGAACGTTTGCGGTCGTCTGGCATTGGTTACTTCGAGGCGGTAGATGCGATTAGTTCGCCAACGCATCAACCACTTCGTTGGCACTGGCAAGGCCAGTGGCACCCTCGCGTTGTAGCTGAAGTCGATGCAACCGAACTCTAAGCGTGAGTTGGGCTGCGCTCCAATCACTGTATAGGTGAAACTCGCAAAACACTCGCGGGTCGTAGCTACGGACCAAACGTGTCCAATTCAGATCGACAATCGCTTGCTTGCGATGTAAAATCCGGCGTAACAGATTTTGGAAGGAAGCGAAGTGAGCCTAAAGCAAAACCGAATACACCAAGGCGATTGCGTCCAATTGCTCAAGCAACTTGACGCTGAGAGTGTCGACTTAGTATTTGCAGATCCCCCTTTCAATATTGGATATGAATACGATGTCTACGATGATCGTAGGGCAACTAGTGACTTCATTAGTTGGTGTAGGCAGTGGATTCAAGGCGTTCATCGGGCACTGAAGTCGAATGGCACTTTCTGGCTAGCGATCGGCGATGAATATGCAGCCGAGCTGAAAATCGAAGCTCAAAACGCGGGTTTTAGCTGTCGCAGTTGGGTCATCTGGTACTACACCTTTGGTGTCAATTGTGTGAACGGATTTAGCCGCTCACACACTCATCTCTTTCACTTCGTGAAAGACCCAAATCAGTTTGTATTCAATCGTCCAAACCCGCAGATCCGCGTTAAATCGGCGCGGCAGCTTGTGTATGCGGACAGTCGTGCGAATCCCAACGGAAGATTGCCGGACAACACGTGGATCACCCGTCCTCAAGACGCTCCAGAATCGTTTAGCCCGCAACACGATACGTGGTATTTTGCGCGT
Organism: Pirellulaceae bacterium; assembly: GCA_041742175.1. Classification (GTDB taxonomy): domain Bacteria; phylum Planctomycetota; class Planctomycetia; order Pirellulales; family Pirellulaceae; genus Aureliella. The sequence goes on along the minus strand of JBGSJB010000571.1, from coordinate 5,023 downwards.
GTCGCTGGAACCTTCAAAGAACGCGAGGGCTTTCATGGTTGCCAGATGCCTGAACAACTTTTGGCGAGAATTGTTTTAGCCTCCAGTCGACCACAGGACCTCGTTCTCGATCCGTTCGGAGGTAGTGGGACAACGCTATGTGTGGCCAAGAAACTCGGTCGTCGCTGGATGGGATTTGAGCTGTCTGAAGACTACGTAACTTACATTAGACAGCGCCTTGACAAAACGGCTTTAGGAGACGCTATAGACGGCCCGGAAGATCCAATTGAAAGCGCTCCTAGTACAGCGCATGGAAAGCAGAGGAAGAAACAGTTCGGCGTTGAAACAGAAAAAGTCGTAATCGAGTGTTACGAGCGGCTGAGTTACCCCGCTGACTACATACTATGCCACAAAGAGTTGAACAAAGAGTTTGTGTCTGCCTGCCTCAAGAAAGGGATTGGCGGCAATGCGTTTCTTTGGAATCGCTATCTTCTAGCTCTGCGAAAAGCTGGAAAGCTGCCAAAGGCGACCGAACGCCCCGCTCAATTCTCTGCGGATAGGCTTAACGTATTCGGGTTTGCGAGCGAGGTCGCTTGGCGTTTATTGGCGATTGACTATCAAAAAACTCTTGACGATATCCTGTGCTCGCCGGAGTTTGCCGAAGAGTTCGATCGTTTGGCCATTGAGTTTGGGCCGAAGGACGTTGTAGTTAGTTCCTTGGATTATCGGCAGGCGGCACTCTCAATTCGGAAACGATCGCATGCAGCTAGAGAATCGGCAGCAACTAATTTCAGCGAATGGATATCGCGGAAGAAGAGATTATCCGTTGTTAGTCTTTCGGGTAATTCTTTGGAACGGCTAGAGCAACCGGGCGTTTTTTTGCTTTGCTCTGAAGATACTGGGTTCTACGCTGGCGAAAGCGACAACATGCGAGTGCAAATAGAGCGTGTTTTGGTAAACGAGAAATGGGCAAGTCTCGAACCAAGTTCTGTTAAGTATGTTCCGCTCAGCGAGAATCTGAGTACGCAGTATGCCTTGAAATCGGCGTTGGCAATACGAGAACACCCACTGTTGAATTGTCGGCTATTGATGCAAGATTCCGAGCTAGCCAGGAAGTCGAAATGACGGACGGCAATGCGAAACGTTGCCTTGCGATTTGTCCGCTTTTCGAAGCGGAGCTACTGCTGCAGTTGATGTTGTCAAATTGGGGGCATCCGTTCGCTAGTGACGAAGCATTCCGACAGGGTTTATTGGAATCCGCCACAGAGCTACTTCTGACCGCATCCGGTGATGACTGTGAGGAAGTCTTTATCGAGGGACTCAAGTCCAGCGAAATGAATTTCGTGGCTGCAGTATGGTATGCCGAATGGTGTGGCGTTCAAGACGATACGCAAGACCGTGAGTCACGAAATCTCTGGCTTAAAAATGTTCGTCGCGCATTACCATCCTGTTTCTGTTCTACTGATTTGCTTGGATGATGACGAAAATCAAACCGAAGAACCTGTTGGTACGTTCGACGACCTTCCATTGCAAGAGGCCGTAAAGTTGCTCTTCGATGACCCCGCCTTTGTGAGATCCGAGTCGTTACTGATTACAGACGTTGGGCCAGAGTGAGTGCTATAAAAAGTGATTGCGAGTTTGCCAAAAGAGCTCATTGGCCATTATCGTTTCGAACATATTCTATTGAGTGTCAATCAGTTTCGAAAACTGAACAAAGACCATATTCACAAGCGGCTTATTAAGCCAGGAAACCGCGGCGGCGAATACACAATCGACAATACAGTCCTTAGTTGTTCAAGACACAATCGTCAGAGAGGGTGCACAGAAGTCGTTAGGTACTGGAGTCAGTAGGCAAATGTCTCGTTGTTGGAAAATGCTCTTAATCTCGTGGAAACTCCCAGAATGAAGATTGGTTTTTCCCGCCTAACCACTCGATGAATCGTTGATCAAATTCCGACAGTGGCAAGGCCAGTGGCACCCGCGCTCCATAATCCTGGCGGTTGAGTCCACTGGCTACCCTTCAGGGTCGTTTAACAACTCTTCCATTCGCACTCGTAGTGCTGGTGAGAGTCTTTCGAGCCAACTTTGATCGAGTAGCCCGATGGAAATCATGTCGCGGATATGAACACGGTCCTTGTCTCGAAAGGAGGTTAGCTTCATTCTGACTAGTTTCTCGAATGGAAGCGTACGCGACTCGCCCATCAGCTCATATTCATCGATTAACGGAACCGGCTCGGGGTATGCCTCCCGGACTTTCTTACCTGCGAAAACTACCTGGACGGCATCACGAGCTTTGGCATCGGGTCCGTCCAGGAACATGGACACGTCAGCGGCCCGGCGAAAGATAAATCCCTCGGATTCAAGAACCAGAATAGCGCGATCCAAATCGACTTCGTTGAGAATGATGTCTACGTCACGTGTGTTTCTGACCACTGACTCGTCAACCTGAGCCACCCAGTGTTGAACTGCATTTCCGCCAATTACTGCGTACGGGATCTCTGCAGCATTCAAAGCACGTGTAACGCGCTGCAGTCGATCTTTGACTTTCTCCACAGCTCGTTCAATCCTTTCCCACAGTCTGTCGCCAGTATATTTGATCTCAATCATGGCCCGTGTCCTTTTCCTAAGTATACCAACAAGACTCGCGGAGCGCAGCGCAACCAAGTAAGTCTAGCAAGCCGCTCAGCTCAACTGATTGCTGCCCTAGGGCAGTTTGATGGTGATGCACTGGCTGGTGTTCGGGCCGGTGGTTTTGCGGAGGATGAGTAGGTTGTTTGAAAGCGCTGGGAGGGCGCGGTAGGTGCCGGAAGGAAGTTGTGATTCGGCGAGCGGTTTGTAGGTAGTTGCGGTGGCGTCGATGAGTTTGATGCTGCCGTCGACGGAGATGACGAGAGCTTGAGTGCCGATGGCGATCAAGTGCGAAGTGCTGAAGCCGTCTTGTTCCCAGATCGTTTTCTTGGCGATTGGATCGAAGGCTCGCAGAGTTGATGCGCCGGCGTCTTCGCGGCCATCGATGCCGATGATGCGGTCGTTAATGAAGACCGGCGAGTTGTATTGGCTGCTGAGGAGCTGATTGCCGCGATAGGTTTCGATCAGTTTACCGTTGCTGATGTTCAACAGTGTGCAGCCGATGCCGTAGCTGGCGGTCAGCAGATATTGATTTGGTGCGACTTCGATTGGGGTGGCAGCGTTCACGGTTGGTCCGCGGCTGCCGAAGTTGACTTCTGATAGCACGGTTCCATCGGCTGAATCGAGCAGGATTGTTTTCTGACGCGCGACGACGAGCACGAGTGGCTTGCCGGACTTGCCGAGTTGCTGCAACTGAATCGGCGCTGCGTAGCTGGCGTCTTGATTGGAGGCGGTCCAGCGGGTTTTGCCTGAATTGAGATCGACGCCGACGATGCCGGCTTCGGGGCCGCCGATGTTGATGATGACTGTATCGCTGACGACGAGCGGCGTTGAGCCGGCTCCGAAGTAACCATCTTGGGCTTTGTATTCTTTGCGAATGCCGCGCGACCAAAGAATCTTTCCATTTGAAGTTTGGACGCAGACCAGATCGCCAGCGGCTCCGTAGCAGATGGCTTTGTCGCCTGCGATGGTGGGAACGCAGCGTGGGCCGTTGTCGGGATCGATGGACGTTCGGTAGGTGGCTTTCCAAGCGGCACGCCAACGTTGTTTGCCGGTCGCGAGGTCGAGTGATTCGAGGAATTCTTCGCTGCCGATGCGGTGCATGATGTAGACGGAATCCGCGACGATGGCTGCTCCGCCGTAGCCGTTTCCGAGGTTAGCGGTCCAAGTTGGTGCGAGTGCCGCTGGCCAGTTTGTAGCTAGCGGAGTTGCGTCGCTGGATTTGCCGTCGCGGTTCGGACCGAGGATCTGTGGCCAGTCGGCTCGGGCGGTTGTGGCGATCGAGAGAGCGAACAGGAGCGCGAACAAAGGAGCGAATGGTACAGCGCGGCGGAGACCGACGGCTGTGGCGCGGTGGGCTTTGGCACTGGCGGGAGTGTGGTGGGATGGTACGCTGGTGAAAAGTTGTAAGAAGCACATTTTGGAGTTCTCGGGTGGCGAAGCTGTTCAGGCTGTTCGGAAAAAAACGCGGCGGGCGCATGAGCGGCTGGTGGGTCGTTGGCAGCGTCAGCGAAGCGGTATTTTACGGCCTGTTGTTTCTGCTGGGCATTGTAACGCTGACGACAGTGGTTACGTGGCGGGTATTTTGGCCTGAGTCGAGCATTTTGGAGATCGGATTCGGTTTCTGGTTGATGGTGATTGCGTCCAGCAGTTTTGTGTTGATCGGTTTGACGGCGTTTTTGTTGCAAGTTTCGCACGTAGTTGCTTCGCCGGAATCTCGCTCCGCGATGCTCGATCGCGCGAAACGCGACCACATGCGACGGTCGGTTGGGCAAGCTGAGGTGGGCGCGACGAGCTTGCCAGATGCGACGATTTTGAAGGACAGCCCCGGTGTGCGGTTGGCGTATCGATTGGCGGCTAATCAAGGTGATAGTGCGAAGTTAGCCGTTAGTGCGGCGTTTGCGGTGGCTTGGAACGCCATGTTGTCGGTGCTGACGGTGATCTGCGTTGAAAATCATTTGGTGGGCAATCACGAGTACTTCCTGACTGTCTTGTTGGTGCCGTTCGCGGTGGTCAGTTATTTTGCGACCCGTTGGTTCTTTCGATTGTTTCGGCGGCACATTGGCGTGGGGCCGACGACGCTGGAGATCAGCGATTTGCCGCTATTGCCTGGCAATCAGTATGCGTTATATCTGTGTCAGTACGGGCGCGTTACCTTCAAGCAACTGCGAGTGTACCTAGCTTGCTTTGAAGAGACGACCTACCAGCAGGGGACTGACATTCGAACTGAGCGTCACGAGATGACACGGAAAGTAGTGCTGGGTCCCGATCAATTTGTAGCAGAGCCCGAAAAGCCGTTAGAATTGGATTGCCAATTCACGCTTCCACTTGATACGATGCATTCTTTCCAGAGTCCGCATAACGCGATTGTTTGGAAAGTAGTTGTTGAAGGAGATGCTCCCCGGTGGCGAACGTT
>JBGSJB010000570.1:0-6477 GCA_041742175.1 Pirellulaceae bacterium | reverse complement strand
AAATAACCTCTGTAACGATTATGACAAACCTGGGAACCGACTGGATGGTCAAAATTTCCTTAGATTTAGTGCTAGAATGGAAGGTGCCGAATGGTCCACTGGAAACCGGATAATCAAACATGCTGCGTCAATTTATTACAGTTATAACGCTCACCATCACTGCGGGGATCAACTTGGCAAGTCAAAGTTTCGGACAAGTTGGTTTGCCGCCGTTCAGCGGATTCGATGCCGCCCGCGAGCAGTTGATCAACGAAGTGCTGATACCAGGCGGCGTCACCGATGTGCAAGTACTGAGCGCTATCCGCAGCACTCCGCGCCATGAATTCGTCGCACCTAACCAACGCGGCGAAGCTTACTACGATCGCGCATTGCCCATCGGATCATCGCAAACGATCAGCAGCCCCTACATAGTGGCGATCATGACGCAAGAACTGAAGACCAAGCCCGAACACAAAGTGCTCGAAATCGGCACCGGCAGCGGCTATCAAGCCGCAGTGCTCAGCCCGCTAGTAAAAGAAGTTTATTCGATCGAAATCGTTCCCGAACTCGGCAATCAAGCCAAACGCGTGCTCAATTCACTAGGTTACAAAAATGTGTTCACTAAAGTTGGCGATGGTTATTTGGGCTGGCCCGAACACGCGCCCTTTGATCGCATCATCGTTACGTGCAGCCCCGAAGACGTCCCACAACCTCTGATCGAGCAACTCGCCGAGGATGGCTTGATCGTTGTCCCAGTTGGCGAACGCTATCAACAGATGCTCTACCTAATGCGCAAACGCGACGGGAAACTTGAGAAGGAAGCACTGCGTCCGACGCTTTTTGTTCCGATGACGGGCGAGGCTGAGGATAACCGAAAGGTTCAAGCCGACCCAAGTCGACCGCAACTGATTAATGGTGACTTTGAAGAACCGCCGCTTGAGAACGGCCATATGCCCGGGTGGTATTACCAGCGTGGACTGATTTGGGGAACACATGACGAATCGCCGAGCGGCAAGCACTTTGTCTCGTTCGAAAACGACCGCCAAGGCCGCCCAACTAACTTGCTGCAAGGCCTCGCGCTCGACGGCCGCAAAGTTCCCCGCGTAAAGCTTTCCGCTTCCGTCAAAACAACGGATGTGAAGGTAGGCCTAGATGCGAGCGAATTGCCGGCCGTGACGGTGCGTTTCTTTGACGATCAGCGCAACCTGCTCGAAACCCAGTGGCTTGGCCCATTTCGCGGTACCCATGGGTGGAAACCACACGAGCGCGTTATTCGAGTCCCTAATCAAGCTCGCGAAGCGATTGTCTCGATCGGACTTTTCGGTGCAACCGGTACCGCTTCCTTTGACTCGATCGTGCTCAAAGTTGCGGAGTAGTCACTGGCAAGCACGGCGTTGCCCAGAGTACCTATGGCGATTTACTGTCGCAGTTAACTGTCCAAGTTACATTTAATATATTGATTCTCGCGCTTGAGCATAAGCTGAGCTACATTTCAGCTGCTAACCCGTTTTACGCAGAAGGCAAATTCTACCTAGACTGCTTGAACCGAACCCTACGGCGGGTATGCTATTGAGAGGCTTAACGAATCTGCAGGTTTGCGCAGATTTTTCGAGAGAATCAACACACGGTCGCGCGGAGCAAGTGGCATGAAGTTCACAACAATTCGGTTAGCAATCACGCTTCTAATGGGAGCGGTTATTGGAAACTCAGCGTGCGCTGGGTTCGGTATCCACGGCGGAAGCTACGGCGGCGCTAGCTACGGCAGTTACGGCGCAGGCTATGGTAGCAGCGGTTACGGCAGCAGCGGCTATGCTGTGGGCTACGGCAGCAGCGGTGGCGCTAGCTATGCAAGTTATGGCGGTAGCAGTGGCGGTAGCAGCGGCTACACCGCAGCTTACGGCTCCAGCGGTGGCAGCTCCGGTCGTCCTGGCATCCTCAGCCGATTACACGATCGTATTCACACACACATCGCCGCCAAACGCGCTCGCCATGCTTCCTACGGCAGCAGCGGCGGTTCAAGCGGCGGCTACGTAACGAGCTACGCATCATCAGGTGGCGGTTCATCAGGTGGCTACTACAGCGCGTACAGCTACAGCGGCGGAAGCTCAGGCAGCGTCAGCTACGGCAGCACCGGCGCTTCGTACGTACCGAGCTACGGTAGCACCGGAGCAGCCGGTTATGCTCCTAGCTATGGCAGCGTTGGCAGTGTTCCTTACTACGGATCATCGACCACATCCAGCCGAACCACTTCGGCACTCGTGTCCAGCAGCACACAGGACGATGCCGTTCGCTTAAACGTTTCAGTTCCTGAAGAAGCCGTTGTATACGTCAACGATCGCAAAACCACTAGCACCGGCGAAGTACGTCAGTTCGTTAGCCGTGGCCTCGAAGCAGGCAAATCGTACCGCTTCGAAGTTCGCGCCGAGTTAAATGACAATGGCAACGTCGTCTCGGATACCCGAACGATCGTTGTTACCGCGGGATCCCAGGAAAACGTTCGCTTCGCGCTCAAGGCGACTCCAAAAGCCAACGAACCTGTCGATACCGCTGTTGTACTCAACGTTCCAGAAAACGCTGAAGTCACGCTGGCTGGTAACAAGACACAAGTCCAAGGTTCCACTCGCGTGTTTAAGACAAGCCAATTGAAAGAAGGCGAAGTCTGGGATGACTATGTCGTTCAAGTTAAAGTTGGCGATCAAGTGAAAACCCAATCGATTCGCTTGATTGCGGGTGACAAGCTTGAACTGAGCTTCGACTTCGATAGCGACAGCGACAAAGCTCGCCTAGCATCACGCTAAGCTGTTTCAGTGCTGCGTGCAGAGACTCGGTATACCTAATTGGCCCTCGCTGGTTCTTCATCAGCGAGGGCTTTTCGTTTACCATGATCGCTCGTTCTATGCTTCCAACTTCGCAAAAGACTTGAAATGGCCAAGCGAGCACACTCGGCAGCGACTGCTACCCAGCAGCATTCGGTCACGCCACGCAGCAAGTGGAAAATCCTTTTCAGCGTTTTGATCGTGGTGCACCTGCTGGCCATCGTCGCCGAGCCGTTCGCTTTCTTCACCCGCGGCGCCAACTCAGTCTCCCCCGCCGCTTTACCGATTCGCGCAAACTTGGCACCCTATGTCGAGTTCGCTTATTTGAATCACGGCTACTTTTTCTTCGCGCCTAACCCAGGCCCTAGCCACCTGCTCGAATGCCAACTAACCACGTCCAGCTGTGATCAGAGTCGCCTCCGATTGCCCGACCGCCGTGCTCAATGGCCACGACTGCTCTACCATCGCCATTTCATGTTGGCCGAGTTCCTGCACCAGTTGCATGTGCCACCCATTACCGCACAAGTCGAAGCAACGACTCCTGATAAAGATCTGCTGGCCGCATGGAAGATTGAACGTTCAAGATTCGAAATGGTCCGTGACTCGATGATCAAACACCTCAAGACGCGCTATGGTGCTCAGTCCGCTGAAATCTCGCGACTCGAACATCGATTACCCAACGACATCGAAGTCTTTCGCGACAAAATTCAACTCAGCGACGAACGTCTTTATGCAGTACTCCCGGACGCACCGCTCGACACACTTCCAACATCGCCCCAGCCAATCGCCCCACAGCCCATGGCACCGCTTCAAATTACGCCACAGCTGAACCAACCCGCACCAGAACAGATTCCAAACCGTTCTGTCGAAATTCCGAAAAGCAACGTAAGTGAAAATCCTTCGGCAAACGAACAGTCGCCGCCATGAAGCCCGCTCAACCCTACACTCTGCGCGATTGGATCCAAGACTTGGTCGGCGGCTGGGATCGATTCTGGTTCACGCCTCGACTACCGCATACCTTAGCGATCATTCGAATCGGCTGCGGCGCGATGCTCGTCTACGTTCATTTGATCTGGGCGATCTTTGCAACCGACTTCATGGGTGACTCCGCGTGGATTGACAACGCCACCATTCGCGAACTTCACAACGCGGGCAGCAACGCACAATGGGCTTGGTCTTGGCTGTGGTACATCGACTCACCGCTGTTGCTCCGTCTACACGAACTGCTAGCGATCTTCTTCTGCACCGCCATGACACTGGGATTCTTAACGCGCATCGCTACGCCGCTCGCCTGGTGGTTCACACTGATGACCTGCCACCGCATGACCGGCGCCCTGTTCGGTCTCGATCAAGTTGTAGTGATGCTGTCGATGTACTTGATGATCGCTCCCTGCGGCAGCGTTTTCAGCATCGACGCAGTTCTCCGTGCGCGCGGTTGGGAGTTGAAGTGGCTACCGACCGGCGAACCAGATTCGCCAAGCGTTCTCAACAACGTTGCCACCCGCATGATTCAATTGCACCTGTGCGTCATCTATCTCTTTGGTGGTCTCAGCAAAATGCGCGGCGAGATGTGGTTCGATGGCACCGCCATGTGGTTCGCGTTGGTAAACTACGAATACCAATCACTTGATATGACTTGGATCGGCCGATCCCCGTTTGTCATTGCAACACTTACCGCGATAACAATTTTCTGGGAAACATTCTACTGCGCGCTCGTTTGGCCACGCTTCACGCGCCCAATCGCATTGGCGCTCGCCTTCTTCGTTCACGCAGGCATCGCGCTAGTACTCGGTATGGTCACGTTCGGGACCAGCATGATCCTTGCAAACCTTGCTTTCTTCGAACCCGAGTTTACAAAGCGCCTACTTGCAAGACCATCCCGGCAGCCTGAGTAAAACAACTAACCTAAGAAACCACATCTCCTTCATCTTCCTTGCAGAGCGGAACATCGAGCGACACGCAGCAGCCAGCTCCCGGCGCCGTACTCAATGTAAAAACTGCACCGCACATATTCGCTCGCTGCTGCAGACTCTGCAATCCGAAATGGCCCGCTGGCAATTCGACCTTCGGATCGAACCCACGTCCGTCATCCTCCACCAACACCTGCAGTGCACCCTCATCATCCAACGCCATGTTCCACTTCAGCCGAACGCAAACACTCGCCGGACCAGCGTGTTGAATCGCATTCTGCACCGCTTGCTGCACAAAACGCAACACCGACCAAGCTGTCTGTCGGCTGATCGTTGGCAGTTCTGTATCCTGTGATTCGAATTTTAACGACTGACCACGCTGCTCCACCAAAGGTTGCATCGATTCCAGGAACTTGGCTATAGATGAAACCAAGTCGCATTCACCGACTTCTTGTTGATCAAGAAACCCGATTAACTCGCGCCCTTCAGCCAGTGCGTTCAACAAGTGAACTATCGCCTGCTCTAAATTAGAGACCGCCGTCGAATCATTGCCCAACTTCGCCACAGCCGCTTCGACTTGCATGCGAGCGCCCACGACCCACTGCAACAATCCATCATGCAACTCGTGGGCAAGCCAACGATAATTCGTCGCATTTCCGTGGTTGTCACTCGATGTCAATTCCGCTTTGCCTAATTCATCATTGAACACTGCGAAACCTCCTGTCACAGATCCAGCGCATCGAGCTCATCAACCAAGCTATCCAAGCTCTTCCATTCCGCCTCCGAGTCGGAATCCGCTTCCAGTTTTCGATCACCGCCGACCGACGCAGCAGACTGCGGCTTCAACGCTGGCGATTGAGCAACGCTATCACCAGTCACTCTTTCACCAGTCACATCCAGATTAGAAATCGCCGGATCTTGCTCCGCAGCGACAACCGGAGTTAATGCTAATGGAACCACCGGCTTTGCAACTGAAGAACTCTTCTTCGGTGCAGTAAGATTCATTTGAAGACTAACCGGTTGCACGCGCATCAAATCCAAACGCGCTCGCAATTGATCGCAAACCTGCTTGGGAACCGACGACGTCGACAACTGAATATAGAAAATGCGTCGACGCGGATTCGCGATGTCACTCACGACCGCTGAACCATCCAACGATATCGGCACCACCGTCCCACCCAACCCCAGCGCGCTCCACCATTTCGCCGCCTCCGCAGCCGACATCCAGGACAACAAAGCCAAGTCCTGCGTGAATCCGCTGAGACACAACCTATCCGTGCTTTCCGCTTGAATTCGCTCGAGCGGGCCGACCAGCGTCGCATCCAATCCGCCCGCCATAATCCGCTCCGCCACAATCGACTCTTCGATGTCCGCCATCCGCGCATCGCGCTGCGGAGCCTGGGATACAACAACTGCTAATCGTGGAGCCATGCGTTACTCAAATTCGGGGATGAAATCTCTCGTTCTACTGTGACCGCAACGGCCCGAATTCGCAAGTCATCATCGCCCGAATCCGCACGTTCCACCTACGTTTTCGTCACTTTCGCTGCACGACTCTGCGATTCTCAACTTCATCGTACAAGTCCATTAAGACTTCCCGCAAGTTACCGCGATGGTGCTGCAATCGTTGCTGCAGACTTTCGACATCGATCGCCGACTCAACTTCGTTGTTCATCGTCAAACGTTTGACCACTTCGACCGCTAGCGACTCGCTAACAGATAACTTGCAAAGCGTCTTCAAAGCGGTCGCGCGATGACTTGTCACCAACAAG
>JBGSJB010000569.1:0-20433 GCA_041742175.1 Pirellulaceae bacterium | reverse complement strand
GCCGTCGTAGTTCGGTTTGAACGGAACGATATTCGCGCCTAGATCCGTCAGAACTTCGCTAGCGAGCGCCGACATGCGGCACTCCGTGTAACGCATCGCTGCGGCGTTGTCACCATCGATCGAACCAAAATTACCGCTACCATCGATCAACGGCATCAGCAATGAAAACGGCTGTGCCATACGCACTAACGCATCGTAGATCGCCATGTCACCGTGCGGATGGTACTTACCCATCACATCTCCGACGACTGAAGCGCACTTGCGATGTTTGGCGTTGAAGTTCAGCCCTTGCTGATCCATCGCGTACAAGATCCGTCGCTGGACCGGTTTAAGTCCATCGCGCACATCCGGCAGCGCTCGGCTGGTGATGACCGAAAGCGAATAATTCAGGTAACGGTCTTGTGCCGCTTCGCTCAGCGAGACCGGTTCGATCGGGTGAGCGGGAAGGTCATTGTCTGCGTTATCGTTGGACGAACGGCGTTTTGCCACTACGGAACTCCTCCTTGAATCACTTTCGGACGCTGCAACTCCGCGATAGTGCAGATTAGCTATTCGTCAATTTCGTCACGCCGCCGCGACTTTTACAAAGCGTAATATCGAGCCGACGCAGCCATGGATGCTGCAAATGCGGTCGAAAATCGCGATTTCGCCAGCATCATTCGCAGGCTGATAGCTTTCCCGCGATCCGTGATTCAGTCAAGACCGGCTATTTGGAGAGTTTGTGCAGGCCGGTTTTCAATTTTCCTACGAGAGCGAACCGTGAGCGAACCGAAGTTGAAGGTCGGGATTGCAGCGATGCTCGCAGTTGTGCGGTTCGGCGAAGTTGTGCCGCTGCTGAAAGATAGTATTGCGTGTTAAACAGCGGAAGTCCGATGGGACGAGTGGGGATAGATTGCCAGATTTATCCAACTGTGCATGGAAGCAGGGCACAAATTCGCTGACGTTGAACGGACTGACGATATCAAGCGATCCCAGCGAGCGGCTTAAGTGCGCACGGCAATACTGAACGAGCAATATGGAAAGAGCAAGCGAAACTCGAGCGCCATTGGCTCAGGTTTTGATTTGTCAGACAAGTCACCGAAAAGACCCAAGGAAGGGAGCACTTTTGATGCGTTTTGGAACTAAGCTACTAAAAGCGACCGCAATTGCATTCGTCGGCATCGCCGCCTTTGCATGTTTCGCTGGAACCGCGCAAGCCCAGGATGGACTGTTCGCCAATCAGTACACTCAAGGCTACGCAAACCAAACAAACGCTGTGATGTACATCGCCCCTGTGCCTGTACCGCCACACGTTGGACACACTTACTATACGTATCAACCCCTTTATCCACACGAGATGATGTACCTGCACAGCGAACGGTTCCACAACTATTACGACCAAGGTCGTGGACTAAATCGCACTGGTGCTCATTACTACGTTCCACCAGTTCGAACGGGTGTGCATCGCTTGTGGAATGGTTTGTCACTGCCTCGCTAGCTATAGCATGAAGCGGCGATCATCGCCGAGCGTGAAATAGGAAGCGACGAAATTTACAAAAGGAACTGCAATGAAGAATTTGATCATCGCCGCTGCCGTTTGCGTTCTCGGTATGTTGCTGCAAAGTGAAGCCAACGCGCAGTATCGGTCCTCAAGACTGGCTCAACCGATCGAGCGAGCTTTCGATCACACGCTGGCCTCAAGGGGAAATGTTTGGGCGCAGCAGTACGCGTCTCAGACACCCTGGCACGGCCAGTACTACTACTACTTGCCATACGGCGCTCCAACCGCTTTGGTTGTGCCTCCTAATTCCATGATGCAGCAGAACTACTCGTGGGGCGTAAGCCAAAACACGATGACGCCGATTTACCATCAGTACGGTCCGATGCCAACCCAAGGTGGCGGAGGCGCGTTCCTCGGAACTCCTCTTTGGCCAAGTCACACACGGCAGTTCGGAGTCTATCCAGTTCGCGCGCCTTGGTAGAGCCTCTGTAGATCGCCGTTCGAAACCATTGAAGAGCACTGGTCCCAAGCCAGTGCTTTTTGCTTTCCTAAAGTAACGCGTGGCGGATCCACTGCGAGAATTTGTCGGCAAAGTTTGCCTAATCGAATCCAGGCGAAAGTTTCGCAAGCTTCTTTGGGGTTTTTGTCGAGTTGAGTTGCCGAGCCATTCCCATCGATTCGATACATGCAATCGGCGTTTCTTGATCCAATGCCTCGTCCCACTTGGAAGCTCAGAATGCTTGATGAAGATCGCGATATCAATCCGTATCTGCAACAAGAAGTGCTCACGGCATCGCCCGTTCGACTGCGATGGATGTTGATTACGCGAGCGAAGGAATTAAGCGAAGGCGTCCAATCGCTTTGGGCCGACGGACAACTACTCGTCGGCGACCAATGGGCACTTCGAATTCGAGAGATCTTGGGTGAACTGCTTTCGGGCGTCACCGATGGAAATCCGGCTAGCCAAAAAGTAGCTGACTTTTACACTTTTCTGCTCAGCAAGTTGGCCGATGTGCAGCGGACTCGCGACGCGGAAACGCTTAGCACACTTCGCGATCTGTTGGCCTACGAAGCGGATACGTGGAAACTGCTGTTAGACAAACCGCTTAACGATTCAAGCGAATCGCATCAGGCGTTGGCGGGTTCCAATGTTGTGGGCTCGAGTGCTGTTTCAAGCCCGTCTTTGCGAATGCACCTGCCTGCGCCGATCAGTTCCAGCTACGACGACTCGAGCGACTTCTCATCCGGTTCTTCGTTCAGTCTCGATGTGTAAGGTTTGCTGAAAGCGAACTTTCCACTTTGAAGCGAGCGACTTTCGCAAGCGAGAGGACCCTTGCGTTTGCCGGTTAGTGCTTTGTCAAACACTTAGTTTTACGGTGGCACCCAAGCACGAACACCCCTAAAACTGAGCTGTGACAATCCACTAGCCCAGAATTCTTCGTCCGATCACCTACGTGATCGCTTGTCGCGAAGCTACACTGAACCGAAACGGTAGCGACATTCCGCTGACGATCATTAGGTGCCAAGTGACGGATTTCGCCATCGAAGTTCAAAAGCTTTCGAAGATTTATCGCTCGGTCGGCGCGCTCGTGGAATGCGACTTATCGATTGCCCGCGGGAAAATTTTTGGGTTGTTAGGGCCTAATGGCGCGGGTAAGACAACGCTGCTTCGTACTCTCCTCGGATTCCTAAAACCGACCAGCGGCAAAGGAATACTTTGCGGTTACGATTGCGAAACGCAGAGCGTTCAAGTGCGGCAGCAAGTCTCTTACTTGCCAGGTGAGGCGAGGCTTTACCACGCGATGCGAGGTCGCGCGGTGCTTGAACTGTTTAGCGGTCTGCAGCATTACGGTTCTGCAGAGCGTTCAGCGTTGATTGCCAAACGACTGGAACTGGATTTGTCGCGTCGAGTCATGTTTATGTCGACCGGCATGCGGCAGAAATTAGCGATCGCGATTGTGATGGGATCATTGGCACCAGTGATCATTCTCGATGAACCCACCGCAAACCTCGATCCAACGGTGCGCAGCGAAGTGATCGCGCTGATTCGTGAGTCGCGAAGTGCCGAGCGAACACTCGTTCTGTCATCGCACATTTTTAGCGATATCGAAGGGTCTTGCGACGAAGTGGCTATCCTTAAGCAAGGTCGAGTTGTGTGCACTGCGGATTTGCACAAGTTGAAGCAGTTGCATACGGTCCACGCACGCTTGGAAAGCGCCGCCAACTTTCAAGCTAGTGAAATGAATGCCCTCAACTTCGTCGAGCACTTTCGCATCGATGGATCACTCGTGGAGTTGCAATTAAGTGGTTCTCCGACCAGTTGGTTCGACTGGCTAACGAAATCTAATCTGTGTGATATCACTATCGATCACTCGGGTGTGCAAGCACTCTATGAACGCTATCATCCACCGAGCGCTTGGCAACGAGATGCGTCAGCGACAGCAACATCGTTGCTACCAAATTCTCACCACAACTCGATCGAGAGTCCGCCGCACGTATGAGCCGCTTGTTGTTAAAGAAATACATCAACGAATCGATGTTGTTGTGGCTCGCCTGCGCTGCAATGCTGGTTCTATTCTGCTGGGTGCGAGTTTGGATCGTTTGCCAGTTCGAATTGCAGCGTTTCGAAGCGTTCCTCGATCAGCTAAAGCCCTTCGAGAAGTTCTCGCCTGTCCCGCTATCGCAATTGCTGACCTACAGCGGTAGTCTTGCAATGACGTTCGATGAGCCCGTGTTAATTCTTTGTATCTTGGTCTGGTCCATCGCGCGCGGAACGGACGTCGTTAGCGGAGAGATCAATCGCGGTACCCTAGAGCTTCTGCTCTCATTGCCGGTCAGTCGCGTTCGATTAATGACGTTGCATGCCTCAGTCTGTATAGCGGGTTTGATCGGGTTGTGCGCGTGCGTATGGTTGGGACTGTATCTCGGCATTCAAACGATGTCAGTCAAAGAAACGGTTACGTCAAAGATTGAGCTGTCGATTCCGTATCTACCCTTTAAGATTCCGCTTCAGTCCGGCGAATCCCGCACGATGCTTGTGGCGCTTAGTGATCGTGTCGAGCCTCATGTCTTTTTGCCGGCCACGATGAATCTGTTTGGATTTGGTTTCGTGGTGCTTTCGTTCAGCGTACTATGCAGTTCCTTTGATCGCTTTCGATGGCGAACGATCGGCATCGTCGTTAGCACTTATGTGGTCCAGTTGCTGCTGTTTTTGCTAAGCAAATCCGCACCTGCGACCGCTTTTTGCGCGGGCCTCACATTCTTTAGCTGCTATCAGCCCGATGCTATCGTGCAACTCCAACGAGTTGAAAGCGGCTCGACCTGGGCACTTACCAGCGCTTCCGACATCTTGCCTTTAAGCCTCGGACCGATTGGTGTCACCGGAGTCTTGCTGGGACTTGGGACAATTTTTTACTCAGTCGCATTCGCTGTATTTAGTAAGCGAGACTTGCCAGCGCCGCTTTGAACCCGCTTTGCTAAGGCGATGCGAGTTGCTCAGCTCTCGCGGTTCAGTTGTGTTGTGCGATTAATTGTCTTGCCCATAAAGACCGACGAGGCTTGATATCCGTTCGCTTCAAGCGGCACCGAAATCGTGATGGAGACGGTGACGGTGTCCTCCGTGATAACCGCCGGTGACACGGTTATCGTTGAGGTTCGAACGCGACCTATATTCAGCACGTCTTGAGCGGCTTGACGGCATTGATCTGCAGTTGCACCAGGTATGATACCGCGTCGAGCGCCTTGCAATAGAGCGGACTCGACAGTGTGTATCAACATATTAGCACGGCTGAGCTCAATGCCGCTGAAAACCAAGAAAAAAAAGACGGGGGCGCATAAAGCAAACTCGACTGTGGCTGCGCCGATCCTGTTTCGGAAAGACCTTCTCTTCCGTGCGTGTTTCCGCTCGTGCATGATCAATTCCTGGGGCTAGTGGATTAGGATCGTTGCTTTGGCTGCGAAACGTTTGAAGATCTCGATTAGCTCATCTTCGGTGGCCGCGTGAGCGTGTTCGCCGTTGCCCGCAGCTGCGACTTGCTTCATATGGGCTTGGTCACCTTCGGGGCCAAAAGTGATCGCATAGACGACGATTTTGTTTGCAGCAGCAGTCGCTGAGGCGGCCACAGCATCACCGGCTGTCGGAAATCCGTCGGTTAGCACAATCATCACTTTGTCCGAGAAACGTCGACCTCGAACGCTGGTCAGCTCCGTAGTGGCGATCTGAATTCCCGCTGCGATTTCAGTATTGCCATTCCAGAGGCTATTTGAAAGCGTGTTCATCGTCCCGTCGGCGGCGTCGAGATTGGTAGACAGTTGCATGTCCAATGTAGCCGAAGGCAGACGCCCGCACAGACCGGGCCGCACGGAGTCCAAATCGCTGCCAAATGTAACAATGCTTACCTGCTCCTCAGCCGAGTTCGCACGCAGGACATTGGTAAAGACCCTTACCGCATTATCCAGCGCGACCCAACGTGAACTGGAGTTGGGAGCCCGACAAAAGCGACGATCACCGATCGCCATCCCAGTTTCTGGCGAACTGACACCGAACTTCATACTGGTGGATCGATCCAGTACCAAGCAGATGTCAACGTTCAAGAACGAAGCGGTCGCAGCAACCTGTGGCTCATAGTCTCGGGTGCCAAGCAAACGGCTAAAGAACAAAGGGACAGTCCCATCGGGATTGAGCCTGTTACGAACCGCATTGATGCGCACTGCGTTTAGTGGTGTTCCGTTTGTGTCAAAGATGTATGCGCCGGCATCATTCGCAACTGCACGACCGAAATCAAAGTCGCTCGAACGGAGTCGCAACGATCGTCCGGCGACGGTGAAGCTCCTCGCTGCCTCCTTACCCGCGGAAATCGCTTGCCCCTCGTCTTCGTAGCGAGATAAATTATCCGCGGCTACACGCGCAGCGTTGTCGGACGCAAGTCGCATTTCGGTCTGAACCATTTGCATGTAAGCCATATCGACTGCGAAACCTAACGTGATCAACAGAACCGGAAGGATAAAGATGAACAGAGTTAGGATCGCTGCCTGACGATTGTTGCGAGACATTTTCGTGCTGGGGGTCATGACTTGCCTCTTTTTAGCTGGGATCAACGAATTGCAATGGCCTGCACTGTTATCGTTCCTGCGGAAGTTGGGATGAACCGCCCAATTCTTAAGTTACTAGCTGACGCAGCCGCAACCTGAACTCGGATCAAATCACCTTTAACCGTTGTCGCAAAGCTTGCTCCGTTGGATTTTGTGATCGTGATCGTGTAAGCCCGGATACGGCCAGCCTCAAGGACTTGAGTTATCTGATTTCGAATCGAAGTTTCAGTGCATCCCGATCGACTAACCTCAAGCGTGCCTGAATAGCTGGCGGTGGCGAGCGTGTTGCGCAGGAAGATCAAGTCGCAAGCCTCAATAGTCGCGCCAACTAAGAAGACCATCAGTGGTAAGCAAATAGCTAGTTCCACTAAGGCAGCCGCCGTCCGATCTCGACCGCGAATTTTTCGGTTTTTAGTCTGTCGGTTCATAGTCTTGGGACTGCAACAAGATAGCGGGCTTGTGATCAGGTGTTTTCAGGCAGAAGTACAAGTCACATTTGAAATCTAGGTCACAATGGCGCAGTGGAGAGTTAGAAATTTTCAAAAAGAAGAGATTTCTGACAATGTTTCGCCATTTTTACTTCCACTGTCCCAATACATAACCGCCTGCGGTCTCTATTAGCGGGAAGGCCTTGCCGCCGGACGAGAGACTCGGGCGTAGCTCGGACGATACGGCAAGGCCAACCCTTTTTCGTCTGAAGATCGCGAAAAGACAGGTTTTCGGAATAAACACACAATCGATCGTCAAGCGTCGTTGGTCAAGCCGACGCTAGTTGGGGGCTGCATCTTCACTATAATGCAGCCTCCCCGCAACGAACGAGTATTTGTATGTCCGATCGATCAACTGGCGCAACATTTCTAACCGGCCCCACGACTACTCGTTACTTAGTCGATTTTCATCCCAAGCAACTCTCGCATCACTTTACGGATGTGCTGATTATCGGAGGTGGCTTGGCGGGTTTGCGTGCTGCCAATGCTGTTGACCCGTCGCTTCGCACAGTGGTTGTCACCAAAGATAAACTGCAGGAGAGCAACAGTAACTACGCTCAGGGTGGCATCGCCAGTGTCTGGGACCCAGAGGATCGTTTCGAAGATCATGTCCAAGATACGCTGACAGCAGGCGGTTCTCTTTGCGATAGATCTGTAGTTGATCTCGTTGTCCACGAAGCTCCCCGAAGAGTCGCTGAGCTGATTGAGTGGGGCACCCAGTTCGACCGCCGCGGTGGACAAATTATGCTCGGTCGCGAGGGTGGACACAGCCATCAACGGATTATTCATGCGCTCGGCGATGCAACCGGTCTTGAGGTAATGCGAGCCGTCATTGAACGCACTCGCAGTCGCGAAAATGTAGACATCTGGGAAAGCACTTTCACCGTCGATCTGCTTACGTTTGAAGGTCGATGCCATGGTGCCATTGTCGCTACGAACGGCCAGCGACCGTTGCTTCTATGGGCGAAACAAACAATTCTATGCACCGGAGGCTGCGGCCAAGCGTACCGCGAATCGACGAATCCACGCGTAGCTACAGGTGATGGCCATGCACTCGCTTTTCGCGCTGGAGCGCGTCTTCGCGACATGGAATTCATGCAGTTTCATCCGACAGTGCTCTATATCGCAGGCAGCTCGCGAGTCCTTGTAACCGAAGCGGTCCGCGGCGCGGGCGCGCACTTAATCGATTGCAATGGCGATCGTTTCATGGAACAGTATGACCCAAGACTCGAACTTGCTCCGCGGGATGTTGTCAGCCAAGCAATTGTTGCGCAAATGGAGAAAACGCAGCACGCCTGCGTCTACCTGTCATTGCGTCATCTAAGCCCGCATCTGGTTACTGAAGAGTTTCCAACCTTCAATGCGGCCTGCACAAAATTTGGGCTCGACCCAACTTGTGATCCGATACCGGTTCGCCCCGGCGCGCACTACATGATCGGTGGCGTCGAAGTTGATCATGACGGTCGCACCAATCTTCCGGGCCTCTGGGCGGCCGGAGAAGTTACTAGTTCAGGGCTGCACGGTGCGAATCGATTGGCTTCCAACAGCTTGCTGGAGGGCCTTGTTTATGGCGCCCGTGCGGGTGAACAAGCAAGTTCTGCTGCCAAAGGGCATTCCGATGATTACTGTGTGCTTCCGATCTATAGTCAGCGCCGCAATAACCAATCCAGCCAACTTGACGTAGCAGATATTCGTAATTCCGTCCAAAGTGTTATGTGGCGTCTGGTCGGAGTTCAGCGACGCCGTGAACGCTTGGAAGAAGCGCTACAATCGATACGCGCTTACTCTCGCTATGTTCAAGTGCATCAATTTGCGTCTGAAGAAGGCTGGGAACTGCAGAACCTCTTGACCGTTTCTTATCTGATGGCAGAAGCCGCGCTGGCGCGCACCGAATCGCGCGGCGTCCATCTTCGCACCGACTTCCCGAAACTCGATGATGCACACTGGCGAAAGCACTTGTGCTTTGAACGTTTGTGAAAAATTGTATTGGACGGAATATTTTTAGTAGGGCGCGTCCGGCGGTTGCCCCCACACGAATTGTGTCCTAAGTTTCGATGCCAATTTCTAGAAATACGAAGTTGCGCTTTGCCATAGTGCCATAATATTGCCATGAATTTTGCACTTTCACATTCGATGACTGATGAATAGCCCAGCACCAGCCGCACCAAGCCAACTCGAAGCATTGATTCAACGAATCAACCAGCTCTCAACCAGCGGGGCTCAATCGTTAGAATCGTTACCGTCGCAACCCGCGACTCGTGAAGCTGAAAGTCCGAAAGCGGATGCAGGCAGTAACGGCTCAGTTGCTTCGGCAAGCACCAGTCTCATTCCGCTTCCTGACCGCGATGAACCGTTTATCCCCTCCGCCCCCAAAACACTTGAAGAAGCAGGCTTAAGCGAAGCACTAGTCGAAGAACTACTGATGCGATTCTTACTAGCTCGTGGCGAAGCGACTGGGCGAGCAATAGCGGATCAATTGCAATTGCCATTTCGTTTGATCGAGCCCATTCTCAATCGACTTAAACTAGAACAGCTTACTGCATATCGTGGCGCGAACTCCGTAAACGATTACACACACACTTTGACCGACCAAGGGCGCGACCGAGCGCGTCGCTACACCCAAGTTACAACGTATTTTGGCGCCGCCCCAGTTCGACTTGACGACTATTGCAAAAGCGTCAAACTCCAATCTGTCGAGGGCCAAAACCCACGCTGCGAACAACTCACGGAAGCTTTCAAAGATCTGCTTATCGATAAACGAATGCTCTCGAAGCTCGGCCCAGCTGTCAACAGCGGTCGCGGGATGTTCCTCTATGGCTACCCCGGCAATGGGAAAACAAGTATCGCAGAACGCGTCACGGCCGCATTTGGTAAGTACATCTGGATTCCTCGCGCATTGTTGATCGACGGCGAAATCATGCGACTATACGATCCGATGATGCACGAGCGCGCTCCCAAACCGAAGAACGAAGGCTTGCTAGATCACTGCGAAGTTGACAAACGTTGGGTCCGTATCCGTCGACCGACCATCGTAGCGGGCGGTGAGTTAACGATGGACATGCTCGAAGTGCAACGCGACAAGGAGACAAATATCAACGAAGCGCCGCTGCAGCTAAAAAGCAACTGCGGCGTACTCCTGATCGATGACTTCGGCCGCCAGAAAATGCGCGTTGATGAGTTGCTAAATCGTTGGATCGTTCCGCTCGAAAAGCGCTACGACTACCTGAATATGAGCAGCGGTAAGAAGACTCAAGTGCCATTCGACCAGTTGGTAATCTTCTCTACCAACCTCCAACCGAAGGACTTAGTCGACGACGCGTTTCTGCGACGTATTCCTTACAAGATCGAAGTTCCCAACCCGAGCGAAGAAGCGTTTCGAAAGCTGTTCGAAATCATGTGCCCGAAAGTTGGAATTCCTTTTGTACCGGAAGCGATCAACTATCTGATCGAAAAGCACTATCGACCAACCAATCGGCCGTTTCGCAACTGCCATCCGCGCGATCTACTAATGCAGGTGCGAAACTACTGCTTGTATCACGCCTACAAGCTCGAATTGCGTCCTGACTACATCGACTTTGCGGTCGAGAATTACTTCTCGATTATGTAAAGCATGTAGAACGTATTGTCGCTAAGTCACCAGACCTTTCGTAACCAGCATAAACACATCTTCTAGTGTTGGCTCTTTGTCATTGAAACTCCACATTGGAACGCCTTCCTTGATCAGATGAGTCATAATCTCTGCCAACTTCGCGTCATCCGCTTCGAACTCAACCGTCACGCGATTCCCATCGATATCGATGTCGCGAAGTTCAGGACACGAACGCAAAATGGAGATGCCCGCTTCGGCTCGATCGACGAAGCGAATATCGACAATGCGGTTGCGCCGGATCTGACGATAGACACTATCGATCGGTCCGTGCATCAATAATTGGCCGCGCTCAATGATGCCGATCGAAGTGCAGCAGTCCGCCAATTCGGACAAAATATGGCTGCTAATCAAGATCGTCTTGCCCATACTTCGCAACTCCTTCAGCAGCGCTTTGACTTCGATTCGAGCGCGTGGGTCCAGCCCACTAGTTGGTTCGTCAAGTATCAGAACTGGTGGATCGTGAACCAACGTCTTGGCTAAACAAAGTCGCTGTTTCATGCCTCGTGACAAACCGTTCACATAGTCATCGCGCTTGTGCGACAGATCCAGCAACTCAAGCACGTCAATGATCACTTGCTTGCGTTGCGTGCGGCCAATCTTATAAGCCACTGCGAAGAAGTCCAAGAATTCCCAAACCTTCATGCCGTCGTAAACACCAAAGTCGTCAGGCATGTACCCAATGCTGCGTCGCACCGCCATCGGATCGCGATTAACGCTGTGTCCGTTCACGATCCCGTCGCCACGAGACGCTTTCAGAAGCGTCGCTAAGTATCGAATCGATGTACTCTTCCCAGCTCCGTTCGGTCCGATAAAACCAAACATCTCACCAGCTTCAATTTTCAATGAAACCGATTGAACAGCCGTAAATTCGCCGTAGTCCTTGCCAAACTCAAAGAGCTCGATCATGCCGTCGTACACTCACTGCAAAATTACCGTTGTTCAGCTCGGCAAGTTCTGTGAACCTGTCGAAAAGAACCTGTCGAGAAACTGGAAAGATCCCCAATGTAGCAAAATAATCATCAGGCAGTTTTCGGCAGGTCCACCTGTTTTGCTTAGATGCTTTGCTCCCCATCCGCTTCCCTACTTTCCTTCGACCGCTTGTTAAGCGCACCGGAATCGGAAAAATAGTCTCGCGAGTATTGGTCGTTCGTGGCGGGCGAAGCGATCAACGACATCACGCCTAAGCCGCATTCATCGCCAAGTTTCGATCGGAGTTAAGCAGTATGGTCAAGCCCGCTGAGTACGATGTGATTGTAATTGGCACCGGTCCAGGCGGCGAAGGTGCGGCTATGCAAGCGGCCAAAGAGGACAAACGTGTGGTCATCTTTGAAAAATACAATCGCATAGGCGGTGGCTGCACGCACTGGGGCACTATCCCTAGCAAGGCTCTCCGATACTCCATCTACTCCGTCATGGAAGCGATGAATAATCCGATTCTCAAGGATATGGGAATCCGCATCAGCCCGACGCTCGACCAACTGCGCTCCAGCAGTCGTTCGATCATCGCTAAGCAGGTCTCGATGCGCCAGACTTTTTATGATCGCAACCAAGTTCCAGTCATCTATGGTCACGCCAAGTTTGTAGACAAGAATACAGTTGAAATCGAAGATGGTACTCAGTTCCGAGCAGAAAACATTGTCATCGCAACTGGCTCACGTCCGTTCCGTCCACCCAACGTCGATTTCAGCCATCCGTGTATCTTCGATAGCGATACGATTCTTGAGCTGCGCACCCAACCACAATCGATCACGGTCTACGGGGCTGGCGTGATCGGCTGCGAGTACGCGTCAATGTTTCGCAATCTTGGAATCAAAGTCAATCTGGTTAACACTCGTGATAAGTTGTTGGAGTTTCTCGATGACGAGATAATCGACGCGCTGTCCTATCATCTTCGCGACTCCGGTATCCTCATCCGACATAACGAATCCTTCGCGAATCTTGAAGGTCACGATGATGGCGCGGTGCTGTCTCTCGAAAGCGGCAAACAGATTAAGACTGACATCGTGCTGTGGGCCAACGGCCGCTCAGGGAACACGGAGAACATGGGGCTCGAGAACATCGGCATTACTCCAACTTCGCGCGGCCACCTAAAAGTAAATGACCACTTTCAAACCGAATGTCCCAATGTCTATGCCGTTGGAGATGTCATCGGATTTCCGTCGCTCGCAAGTGCCGCTTACATGCAGGGCCGCGCAGCCACACAGCACATCACAGGTTGCACCAACAGCTGTCTTAAACTAACCGATGTGCCAACTGGTATCTACACCAGCCCCGAAATCAGCAGCATCGGAAAGACGGAGCGCGAGCTAACCGCGGCTAAGATTCCCTACGAAGTTGGTCACTCTCAGTTCAAGAGCCTCGCGCGAGCTCAAATCACCGGCCGCGCAATCGGTATGCTCAAGCTGCTATTCCATCGCGAAACGCTCGAAATTCTGGGCGTTCACTGCTTCGGACCAAATGCTTCCGAAATTGTACACATCGGTCAAGCGATTATGAAGCAACCTGCACCGTACAACACACTTGAATACTTTATTAACACAACGTTCAACTATCCCACGATGGCGGAAGCTTATCGCGTGGCGGCGCTAAACGGTTACAACCGGCTGTTCTAGCAAAGCCGGGTCGCACAAAAAAATCGCGGCACGCCGGTAAGGCATGCCGCGAACAATCGAAAATGAATTTTTAGCTAGTCTCGACAGATTCAATCCGCATTTCTTATCGACGCCCGCGAAACTCCATGCGTCGAATCGTATTGCCATAAACGTGCAATGGGCGATTGGGTCGTTGTTCAATCGGCATCGATTTTACAGCAGTTCGTTCGGCTCCACGCAGTATAATCGTGCTATCCCAACCCTTCGCTGGAGGCGTTGGATTCTTAGGTGGCAAAGCTTGAGTTGTGCTAGCTGCGCATATCAGCGTGAAAGCGAATGTCGCTGTCAAAGTTCGAACGTTAATCATATCGAAGTTCCTCTCAAGAGTTCAAAGTCTCGTGTTGCCTCACTCCATAGTGTAAGCTCAACGAATCCGTTCAAGATCCTCTTGCGTCAGCACTCCGTCACCGTCCGCATCCAACTCGTCGAAACGATCACGATGCTTCTCAGGCACCTCTAATCGTTCCAGTCTTTTATCGTTATTAGTATCCAACCGCTGGAACAATCCCTGCTGGATTATCTGTTCCGCCAAAGCTTTCCTGCGGTTAACCCTGCTTGTATCGACCGCAGAGCTTTCACCAACAGGAACGACAATGTCGAAGTATCCGATCATCATCTCATCTTCTGTTTGATCGCCCCAACGAACCAACTTAGTAGGATCAGGGTTATTCAAATTCGCAGCCGAATTATCGAACACCGCCTCACATTCGATTTTTGATCCAGCTGGCAATTTTAGCGGTTCCGACATGCGATAGCCCGTTTGCCAATTGAAATCGTAAGCGGGTACGTCTAACAAAATCTCCTTTTTCCCTCCCGGATAGACCGCTGTGTAACGAAACGCTTTGCCTCGCAAATGCATATGTGGAGCCATCGTGATCAGCCGACAATCGGGAAGCTCCTCGGGTAACAAAGCGGAGACTTGATAGTTCGCGTCACCCGGCGGAATTCGCAGCTTGTTCTGAACCGCGCTCGTCGTCTTGACTTCGTGTGTGATTTCCTGCGGATCAGCAAAGACAATGCCAAGCTGACTCAGGTCAGTCTGCTCTGTTCCGATTGGCGTGTAATGGACTTGGAAAACGATCTCGCTGTTCGCGGGAATCCGTTTTGCCATACCCTCTGGGAATTGTTCCGCTTGCGAACCAGGAACATAACCGACCAAGAATCCACGCTCGCCGCCAAGACCACCCTGAGTGCCTTTCGGTCGGGCGAAAGCCAAAATGTGATGGACGACCGCACGATTGCCGGGCAACAACTGTGCACACTTGATCCACTTGTCTTCCGTAAACTTGGGGTCCACGGGAAAGTACCTGTACTTCACCTCTCCCTCAGCCGGAACTGTGTACGGCTCTGGGCTGACCGGAAAGACGACGTCCGGTTCGCGCGGAAGTTGCCAACCGACCAAGTACTTTTTCGGCTCCGGCAACTGACTTCGATCGCTCTCTGGCGCACCATCCTTCACCCACTGTTCGATCAACGCTAGCTGCTCGTCGCTCAGCGAGCAATCGTTCGCGAACTTTCCATAAGCTGGGTTAGCGTGCCACGGAGGCATGCGCTTTTCCGACACCACTTCCTGAATCATCTCAGCCCAGCCGGCGACCTTTTCATAAGTTGACATTGCGAAGGGACCGATCTCACCTTCACGATGGCAACGCACACAGTGATCCGCAAAAATTCTTGCGATCTGATTGCTGTAAGTTACTGCGGCGTCCGTTTTGGGCTGTTTAATACGACCGATCAAACAGCCCGGCGCGGGCTGATGCGTGTTCGCGATCACTTTGTTTTCCAACAAAGCCTCAATGGCATCGATCAAGTCATTGGTCGTCGGTTTCTCTCGGACATAACCCACGCCATACTGATCATCGATGCGACCTTGATAACGCACCGCTCGAGTTTCATCGAGCAAAAAGACTTCCGGCGTGCGGGTGGCGCCGAGCGAGGCTACCAATGCCTGCTGAGTATCTTTGCTGAACGTGTAGGTCAGCAAATGACGTCGCGCGTGGGCCGCCATTTCGGTCAACGAATCTTGCTGATTTGCGTCAACTCCGATAACTGTCACACCGCGTCCTTGGTACTTTTCGTGAATCGCTTGCAGTCGCTCGGAATAGAGCTTCGCGAGTGGGCACTCGACACCGAGAAAGGCAACGACCAACAACTTCGATTCGACAAAATCCTTCTCCGTAACGTTTCGGCCTCGAAAGTCGGTCAATTCAAAGCGTTCCAGCTTGCGTCCCACACTGCTCGTCTTCGACGTGATGGCATCACTTGCTGACACGCTATGCGTCGCAAGCAAAATTGCGCCGGCCATCGCAGCAATCTTTCTCACAGTCCCACTGTTTCGCAGCATAATTCACCTAGTCAATTGGATGTCGGTTGGATTTTAAGTCGCGTTAGGAGTTCGCAACCTTCGATTGAACTTGCTCAAAGTCGGTGAACTCTTCGAAGCCCGCCGAACTCTCATTCAAACACGCATTCGCTGATGATGTTCCGTTCTTGGCTCAGCCGCAATACCGACTCAGCTAACATTGCGCGAATGCTAGACAAGTTAACGCATCATTCACTACCACCTAGGCAAAGTGCAAGCGACGGAAAGCATGTGATCATCGTTAACGTGGAACTGGTCGGCTTTGTTTTCTACCGACGGGCGATTAGCGATGCATTATCAGCGGGGCGCCGTGCTTTTGTAATGGACTGTGGTTAAGATAAGGACCCCGTGTCAGGACCTCGCGTCCGCGACTCCAATTACTCCCTCCCCTAAAACCCACCCGAGGAAACAGCATGCAAATGACTCATCTCTTAGGACGCCTAATCCTCGCCGCAGGATTTTGTCTCACGCCAACCGCCGTGCTTGTCGCCGAAGTTAGCGTACCGAATATTTTTAGCGAACACATGGTCCTGCAACGCGATCAAAAGAACCGCGTTTGGGGCAAAGCGGCGGCCAGTGAAAACATCTCCGTTTCGATCGCTGGTCAATCCCATGAAGCCACCGCTGACTCCAACGGACTGTGGCAAGTCGAACTGAATCCGCTGCCCGCCGGCGGCCCTCACGAACTGGTCATCAAAGGCTCCAATGAAATTAAAATCGGCGATATTCTTGTCGGCGAAGTTTGGATCTGCTCCGGCCAATCGAATATGCAATGGAGCGTGAACAATTCAACAAACGCTGACCTTGAGAGACTCGCTGCCAAGAACCCGAATTTGCGAATGATCAACTTTCCGCAAGTCGGCACGCAGGATCCTGTTTGGGAACACAAAGGTTCGCAATGGCAACTGACAACACCGGAGAGCGTCGGTGGCTTCTCAGCCGTCGGGTACTTCTTTGGTCGCCAGATTCAAGAAACAATCGATGTTCCAGTTGGTCTTATTAACAACGCATGGGGCGGTTCGGCTTGCGAAGCTTGGATCAATCGCGATCTCCTCGCCGCTGACGAAAAGTACCAACCGCTGCTGGATCGATGGAAAGCGATGGAAGCCGAGTTCGCGACACTCTCCGCCAAAGCAGATCTGAACGATGCTGAGAAAAAGAAACTCGACGGACTAAAAGGCCAAATGCGAGGCAACAGTCGCCCAGCGAATATTTACAACGGCGTTCTGAAGTCGCATTTGGGTTACGGCATTCGCGGTGCGATTTGGTATCAAGGTGAATCGAATGCGGGGCGCGCTTATCAGTATCGCGATCTTTTCCCATTGATGATTCAAAACTGGCGCAGTGAATGGAAACAGGGTGACTTTCCGTTTTATTGGGTGCAACTTGCTGACTTCCGTGACGAGAAACCAGAACCTGCGGAAAGCGATTGGGCTGAACTGCGCGAAGCCCAAACGATGACGATGACCAAACTGCCTCATACTGGCGAAGCGGTCATTATCGATATTGGTGAAGGTAAAGACATCCACCCGATGAATAAACTGGAAGTCGGTCGCCGCTTAGCTCGCTGGGCGCTGGCCAACGAGTACAAAGTGGCGGTTCCATTCCACAGCCCTCAGTACAAATCGATGGAGGGCGCTGACGGCAAGATCGTGCTGACGTTTGATCATGTCGATGGCGGCTGGCGTCCATTCGACGTCAACGAACCTCGCGGTTTTGCGATCGCAGGCGAAGACAAGAAGTTTGTATGGGCCAAGGCAGCGATTCAGAAAGACGGTCGCATCGAAGTTTCCAATCCGTCCGTCGTCAACCCTGTTGCAGTGCGTTACGCCTGGGCAGATAACCCAATTTGCAACCTGTTTTCCAAAGCCGGCCTTCCGTTGACTCCGTTCCGCACCGACGATTGGCCCGGCGTCACTATCAATAACAAATGAGTTGAAACGCAACTTTTAGAACATAGTCAGCTTCGAAGTTTTTTGTCGCATTGGGCGGACTTAATCTTTTCAGTCCGCCCAACTGCATTCTGCAAGCTAACAAATAGCACTTCGATGACTACAATAAGGAATCAACGAACCCGCTAAGTTTCCTTTACCTGTGCAACGTACATGTCGCTTATCGAGCTCAAAGAAATTAGCAAAGTCTATACGATGGGCGAAGTGGAGGTGCACGCACTCCGCGACGTAACGCTCAACATAGAACGTGGCGAGTACGCGGCGCTGATTGGTCCCAGCGGTTCCGGCAAGTCCACTTTGATGAACACGCTCGGTTGCCTCGATCGTCCGACCGGCGGCACTTATCACTTGAACGGACAAGAGGTCACCAGCATGACGCGCGATCAACGCGCTCGCATTCGCAATCGCGAGATCGGTTTTGTTTTCCAGAACTTCAATCTTCTCGCCCGCACCTCAGCGATGGAAAACGTCGAACTGCCATTGCTCTACGGCAACCGTTTGAACCCTCGCAAGCGTCGTGAGAAAGCGGCCGAAATGCTGCAGCTCGTAGGACTCGGCGATCGACACGATCATCACCCTGGCCAGCTTTCTGGCGGTCAACAACAGCGCGTCGCCATCGCGCGTGCGCTCGCAACTGAGCCAAGTATGCTGATGGGAGACGAACCAACAGGTAACCTTGATACGCGCACTAGCCGCGAGATCATCGAACTGTTTCGCCGACTGAACGTCGAACGCAACCTAACTGTCATCCTCGTGACGCATGATCTCGCCGTCGCTCGCAACGCGAAACGCAACATTGTTCTCCGAGACGGCGCCGTGCTGGTCGATACAACTGATTCCGCCATCGCCGCTGAAGCCGTGCAGCAGATGCAAACTTTATAAGTCCGCTCGCGTGGTTGTGCTTGATTAATCGTCACGCATGCCCAACTGCTTCATTTTCTGTTGCAAGTTCTGGCGGTGAATGCCCAGGCGTCGCGCGGCGGCGCTGACGTTACCTGATTCTTGAGCGATCGCCCGTTCGATCGCCGCGCGTTCAAAATCCTCCACCAAGCGATTCTTGGCTTCAGTCAATGGCAAGTCGTAATAGGCCTGAAACGATTCAAGTTGAACTGCCGGCGCGGTATCCGCTAAGCCTAAGTCGTGCGGCGAAATGAACTCATCGTCTGACATCGCCAGCGACGATTCAACGCGCTGCTTCAACTCGCGCACATTCCCAGGCCAAGCGTGTTGGAGCATCGCTGCGACCGCGCTCTTCGAAAACTCATGGCGATCACCCAACATGCGCCGCGCTAGCAACAAGATATCTTCGCTGCGATGACGCAGCGCTGGCAACACCAACTCAATCCCGCGAAGTCGAAAGTACAAATCCTGACGAAAGAGCTTGTCTTCAATCTGCTGTTCGAGATCCTGATGCGTTGCGCTGATCACGCGCACATCGACTTGCACGCTGTCCTCCGACCCAACGGGCTGTACGACGCCTTCTTGCAACACTCGCAACAGACGCGTTTGCACAGCGGCCGGCATGTCACCGATCTCATCCAAGAACAAAGTCCCGCCATGTGCTTTGCGAAAAACACCTTCGCGCGGTCGATCGGCTCCCGTAAACGCGCCTTTGACATGACCAAACAACTCGCTTTCAATCAACGACTCAGCGATCGCAGCCGTATTGACCGCCACGAACGGACCATTGGCGCGCTCACCGTGCTCATGCAATTCGCGAGCGACCAATTCCTTACCCGTCCCACTTTCGCCGCGGATCAACACGGGCAGATGCGACCTAGCAGCCTTCGGGATCTGCGTAAACAGCTTGCGCATTGCGGCGCTGCTGCCCGTCAAGCGGCCGAAGCCCGCCTGTGAGTCTTTGCAGTCCTGCAGTTCAGCCACGCGTTGCTCAAGCTGCACCCGTTGCTCCGAACGCATTGCGACCGCTCTCAAGTGATCTACGTTGAAAGGCTTGGCGAGAAAGTCAGCCGCACCGCGGCGGATACACTCGATCGCGTTAGCAATCGAGTCGTTTGCCGTAATCACAATGATCTCGACCGCGCTGGCAATTGGATCGCTCTGCAACTCCGCCAGCAATTCAAGTCCATCCAGTTCCGGCATGTGAATATCTAGAAACACCAAATGCGGCTGCTCACGTCGAATCACTTCGATCGCCACTCGACCGTTCTCGGCTTCTAAGATCACTCGACCCTCGCGACGGAGCGCACGCGACATGCCATAACGTGCGTTCTGTTCATCATCAGCGATTAGTATTTTCATCGATTCACTTTCGGCAAACGCACTTCGAACACCGTACCTCCGCCGGTTGGCGAATGACATGCAATCGAGCCGCGTATCGATCGCACGCGCTCCGCAGCCACATACAGGCCGAGCCCCGTACCGAACTCTTTGCTGGTCACGAAGGGACGATAAATCGTATCGCGAATCGCTGGATCGATGCCGGGCCCATTATCGATAACTCGCATGACTAGTGAATCGCCACAATCTTCAGTCTCAACGGTAACCAATGCCTGCGGCAGCGAACGCGTTGCTTCGATCGCATTTCGCATCAAGTTAAGTAGTATTTCGCTGAGCGACGAATCGGTTGCTGCCACGATTGCGGCGGTCTCAGCCAGTTTTCGCGTCAGTCGAACTTGTTGCTGTCCCGCCCAGGGTTCGAGAATGTGAAACAAGCGTTCAATCACACTGTGCGCATCAACACCAACAGATTGATCATCTGCAGGCTTCGAGTAATCGAGCAGTCGCTGTGTCGTCGCA
>JBGSJB010000568.1:0-2136 GCA_041742175.1 Pirellulaceae bacterium | reverse complement strand
CGACCGACATCCGCAGGCCGTCGCAACGCCTCGGTCAGCGATTTTGCTGAGCTGACGAAGGGCGCGAAGCCTGAGAAATCGTTGCTGCGACCGAAGAAGAAAAAGGGTGGTCGAAACAATCAGGGTAAGATTACTTGCCGTCACCGCGGTGGCGGTCACAAGCAAGCTTATCGCGTGATTGATTTCAAGCGAAACAAGGACGGCATTCCTGCGACTGTCGATTCGATCCAGTACGATCCTAACCGATCCTGTCGAATTGCGTTGCTGGTGTATGCTGACGGCGAGAAGCGTTATGTTGTCGCGCCTGACGGATTGAAAGCGGGTCAGAAAGTTGAGAATGGACCTGACGCGCCTGCGGTTCTTGGGAACTGCATGCCGCTCAAGAACATGCCTGCTGGCACTGAAGTTTTTTGCGTTGAGATGCAGCCGGGTTGCGGTGGTGTGCTGTGCCGAAGTGCTGGAACGCTTGCTGTGTTGATGGCTCGCGAAGCTAACTGGGCGCAGATCTCATTGCCGAGCGGTGAAATTCGACGTATTCCGGGTAATTGCCGAGCGACCATTGGTCGTGCGAGCAACCCGGATCATGATGCGGTTGTGTTGGGTAAGGCGGGTCGCGTGCGTTGGATGGGTCGTCGCCCTCACGTTCGTGGAACGGCGATGAATCCGATTGACCATCCGCACGGTGGTGGTGAAGGTAGGACTAAGGGTGGTCGTCATCCGGTTACGCCTCAGGGCAAGCCGACCAAGGGTGGTGCGACTCGTCGTCCGCGCAAGCCATCGAATTCAGCGATCATTCGACGTCGTAAATCGCGTCGTTACGGACAGCTGAAATTGCGATAGGTTTGAAGCGACAGTTTTTGAAGCAGACAAGTTAGTTGGCTAAGTAGTAAAGCCTGGAGATTCACAGAGTATGGGACGTTCGACAAAAAAAGGGCCGTTTGTAGACCCGAAGTTGTACGCCAAGCTTGTTAAAGCTCAGCAGGCCGGTAAGGGTAGCGAGCCGATTACGACTTGGGCCCGGCGTTGCACGATCGTTCCTGAGTTTGTGGGTGCGACCTTTATGGTCCATAACGGCAAGGCTCACTTGAAGGTTTATGTGACTGAAGACATGGTCGGGCACAAGCTCGGCGAGTTTGCTCCGACTCGGACGTTCCGCGGCCACAGCGGCAAGGGCAATAAGAAGTAGTTGTTGAAGTGCGGGTCGTCGGGCTCTGCAAGAGATTCCATTTGATTTAAGGTCGCGAACAATGGCGTTCCGAGCCACACACAAGTATGCAAGAATTTCCGCACGCAAGGTCCGTCCTTTGGCTGACTTGGTTCGCGGCAAGTTTGCAGACGAAGCGTTGAATATTTTGAAGTACCAACCTCATCGCGGTGCGAGGATGTTGGAGAAGGTGTTGCGTAGTGCTGTGGGCAACGCGCAGGACCCAGATCAGAACAAGGGTACAAACCTGAGTGCTGAGCGATTGGTGGTTACTGACGCTCGCATAGATGGTGGACCGACGTTCAAGCGGATTCGTCCTCGTGCTCGTGGTATGGCTTTCGGCATTCTTCGCCGCACAGCGCATATCACGGTCGAGCTGCAATCCATTGACGACATGTAGAATTCATTTGAGGTTTTCGCCAAAACGGCTTTCGGAAGCGAGAATGTGTTATGGGACAAAAGGTAAATCCGATCGGCTTTCGTACCGGCGTTGTTATGGGCTGGAAGAGTCGTTGGTACGCCTCCAAGCAGGAATTTGCTGAGCTATTGGTTGAAGACCAACGAATTCGGCACTTTATAAAGAAGCACCCGAAGAAGCAGAACTATAGGAATGCCGGTATCGATCGGATTGAGATCGAGCGCACTCGCGATGAAGTTCGCGTGATGTTGTTCGTGGCTCGTCCTGGTTTGATCATTGGCAAAAAGGGACAAGAAGTTGAGACTTTGCAGGAAGAGCTGCAATCGTTGATCGGACGGCGGGTCAACCTCAAAATTGAGGAAGTATCGCGGCCGGAGATCCAAGCTCAGTTGGTTGCTGAGGAGATTGCTCAGCAGTTGATGAAGCGTGCCAACTTCCGTCGTACGATGAAGCGTGCGATTGAGACGACGATGGATGCGGGTGCGAAGGGTATCAAGGTTCAGTTGGCTGGTCG